>CAJUGT010000070.1 GCA_910586435.1 uncultured Acetatifactor sp.
CTGTACACTCTCCCGTGCGTGTCATGATTCCTGCGCAACCTTCCCACATCATGGCCTTACACGTCTGTTCTACCTCTTCGTAGATACTAGCTGGGTACAGTGACTTGTCGTCAGTTTTCTAACTTGACATTCGCTCCACGGAAAACCCGTCCGTCATCTCTGCCGGCCGGCAACCTCACGCTTCACCGCTATCATGTCACAGCATTATCTAGTATACATGCATATGTGTTATTTTGCAATAACTTTTTTAATTTTTTTTCATTTGTCCGTCCTTATTTTTGCCGCAATCTTCCTTATCTTGTGCATTATGTATAATTACCATTTCTTTCCATATGATTTATTGTAAAATTCATCATATTTTTACACTGTATTCATACATTGTTCATATTTAATTGCTATAATTTTTATAGTTTCAGATGACAAATATTTGTATAAACAGTATAGCCTATCAGATTGATTTTTTCATAATAAGCCCGGCGGCCGGAAGGTCGCCGGGCACTCCTCTTTTTATACGCGGATTCGCAGGGAAAACTCCTGCTCGCTGACAGAGGCCAGTGTGTCACTGGCCTCTATTTTTTATGTTCCTTACCTATTGCCAGAACCTCGTCGTTGAGCTTCAGCATCCTGGCGTCCAGATCCGATACCATTTTGGCACATTCCACCAACTCATTTTTTATGTACTCCGGCGCGTCCCCCTCGAACTTGTAATGAATCTTATGCTCCAGGCTGGCCCAGAAGTCCATAGCCACCGTCCTGATCTGTATCTCCACCTTTGTATTCTCCACAACCCTGTCCGAAAGGTATACCGGAACTGTCACAATCAGATGATAACTTTTGTAGCCGCTGGCCTTGGGAAAAGTAATGTAATCCTTGACCCTGATTACCTTGATGTCCCTCTGCTTGCTTATCATATCTGCAAGCCTGTATATATCGGAAGTAAATGAACAGATAATGCGTATCCCCGCAATGTCGTTGACATATTTTACCATATTGTCTATGGTGGATTCATATCCGCCGCGCTTTAGTTTCTTTACAATACTCTCCGGTGTCTTAAGCCGCCATTTGATATGCTCAATGGGATTATACTGATGCACACGCTGAAATTCATCGTTCAGAATCTGCATCTTTGTCTCTATCTGCTTCAGCGCCGACTGATATACAAGATTTACCTCGTTCCAGTTATCGACCCCGTCCCGATCCTCTCGATAGTCTTCCTTCAGTTCCATTTCCGCTCCTTTTGTTCTACCGCGCTTCCCATCTTCCAGTTGAAATAAAAATACCCCTATTTCAGTATACCATAAATCACTCTGCAATTGTATATTATCCACGAAAAATAATCCTTTTTTAACAATATTTTATATTCCTGTTCTTTCCGCCACGCGAAAAGCCATACTTTCATATATATGATGGCTTAAGCCAAAAAATACCACCCTTACTTGCTTTTATAATGGAAATCTATTATGATGAATCAGGAACCTGACAGACATACTGTCAAAGGCTTAATCACAAAAGGAGAATCTCTATGTTTCGCTTATGGGCAAGAATTTTTAAGGACAATCACATTTTACAGGATACCTGCGTCGAGGACGAAAGCGCCGATACCCGCACGCATAAAATTTTCCGCGCCTTGGAGGAGGTCTGCTATCAATTTGATCTCGGAAAACCACTCTGGCTGGCTCATACCATCTCCGAGTTCAAGCGCCATAACCGAACAAGGTTTACACAGGATAATTTTATAGAAACAATTGATTTTGATTATCTGGAAATTCAAATAATTGAAGAAGATTAGTATTGACTTTTTATCACTTTGGGTATAATATCATCTCAACACATAGTTTTTAAAACTACATGTTGCTTTGTTCTGGTTTTATATGTGGTTTTGTGAAACTCCAAGATGATTCTGTCACATGGCCGGCGTGAAGTTTCCTGTCCCTGTTTGATTGTCGGACAGGGCAATACGTCATACACGCCGCGAATTTTACAGGGAGGTGTTGATATGCAGATAACAATAAGAGAACCCGGAAGCGCGATAACACATTTTATTGGTATGATAATGGCCCTCTTTGCGGCAGTCCCGCTGCTTGTAAAGGCCGGGCTGTCCTCCGGCGCCCTAAGCCTTGGCGCCATGACCGTTTTCATGGTCAGTATGATATTGCTTTACGGCGCAAGCGCCACATACCATTCCGTTAATCTTACAGGAAAGGCCCTGCGGGTTTTCCGCAAGCTGGATCACATGATGATTTTTGTATTAATCGCAGGCTCTTACACTCCTGTCTGTCTCATTGTATTGGGCGGAAGCCTGGGGTATGCGCTGTTGGCTCTGGTGTGGGGCATTGCGCTGGCAGGAATGATTATCAAAGCCTGTTGGATCACCTGTCCGAAATGGTTTTCTTCCATTATTTATATTGCCATGGGTTGGGTATGTGTACTGGTCTTTGGACGGCTGCTTGACACACTGAGTCCCTCTGGTTTTCTATGGCTTCTGGCAGGTGGTATCCTGTACACTGTAGGGGGCGTGGTATATGCCTTAAAACTGCCGATTTTTAATTCCAAACACAAGGAGTTCGGCTCCCATGAAGTGTTCCATTTATTTGTCATGGCAGGAAGCATATGCCATTTCATCTTCATGTATAGCTATGTGGCGTAGAAAACAGGTCCGCCTGCGCTGCGTCAGCGGCATACTTCCTCCGCACGGGCCTGTGCGCAAAAAGGGGCCGTAGCGTCAACTCGCATACGGCCCTTTTTCCACAATGCTTATTCCTCATACCCGTTGGGATTGTTCTTCTGCCATCTCCAGGAATCTTCGCACATTTCCCTGATGCCATACTGCGCCTCCCAGCCCAGCTCCTCCTTCGCAAGCGCTGCGTCGGCATAGCAGGTGGCAATATCTCCCGCGCGTCTCTCCTTAATGACATACGGAATCCTTACACCGGTAGCCTCCTCAAAATTTTTCACAATATCCAACACACTGTAGCCCACGCCCGTCCCCAGATTATAAATCTTGAGACCTGCTTTTTCCTCAATTTTCTTCAGCGCTTTCACATGCCCCACCGCCAAATCCACCACATGGATATAGTCACGGACTCCCGTGCCGTCATGAGTGTCGTAATCATTGCCAAATACTCCAAGCTGGGAAAGTTTTCCCACCGCCACCTGCGTAATATACGGCATCAGATTATTGGGGATGCCATTGGGATTCTCCCCAATGGTACCGCTCTTATGAGCGCCGATGGGGTTAAAATATCGAAGCAAGATCACATTCCATTCCGAATCCGCCCTCTGAATATCCGCCAGAATCTGTTCCAACATGGATTTCGTCCAGCCGTATGGATTGGTGCATTGCCCTTTGGGACATTCCTCCGTAATGGGAATCACGGCAGGATTGCCGTATACCGTTGCGCTGGAAGAGAAGATGATATTCTTCACCCCATGTTTTCGCATCACATCCACCAAGGTCAGAGTTCCCGCAATATTATTCTCATAATACTCCCAGGGCTTTTGCACGGATTCTCCCACTGCCTTCAGTCCGGCAAAGTGTATCACCGCATCAATTTTCTCCTCTGTGAAAATTTTCTCCAAAGCATCCCTGTCAAGAATATCCGCCTTATAAAACGGAACTTCCTTCCCTGTGATTTTCTCCACACGGTTCAGGGATTTTTCGCTGGAATTACACAGATTGTCCAATACCACCACTTCATATCCCGCCTGCTGCAACTCCACCACCGTATGGCTGCCGATAAATCCGGCACCGCCCGTCACCAAAATTTTCATTGCGCCCTCTTTTCCGCACGGCATCCGGCACCCCGCCATGCCGTACTCACTATTTGTTTTCTGTTAGTTATCAGAATACTCGAATTTATCTGTTTTCTCAATACTGAATTGTTATGAAAAACTGTCAAAATGTTATATGCGTTTTTATATCTCACAGGGCAAGCCCGGCAAAAAAATCTTCCACACAGGTCTGCCTCTCCCGAAGTCTCATAAAATATGCCTTCATTTCCGGGCATCCCTCTCCCATGTCAGTAAGTATCTCATCGTAGTTATCCTCATTGATGCAGGATAATTCCGCAAAAAGTTCGTAATATTTCCTGTCATTCCCATGTTCTTCCTTCAGAACCAGCCATGTCTCCTCCCCAGGTTGTCCCTTGGTATGGCATCGAAGGTATTCTTCCAATTCTTCTCTGCATGTACCCGATAGCCTTAGGGGATACAGAAGACGAAGAAACGCAAGACGAACTTTCTCCTTTCTCCTGCCGCTGGAAAAAGCCCCCAAATCCGTGCTTCCGTAATCTTCCTCGCCACATAAAACCTGTTTTGAGTACCCCTCCTGATCAGAGGCACGCAGAATGGTCAGAAGTCTTGCATCCCATTTTCCCAGCCACTCCCCGCTTCCGGCCTCCTGTAAGTCCAGCAGATAATAGGCATCCATGACCCACACCGCAGCCGCCAGCAGTTCCGGCACGCCTTCGGCAGCTGCCGCAGATTCCTCCTGTCCTTTCGCCACATCTACCCGGATTTCTATCCGGCGCAATCGGCCGCACTCCTTAAACACGGCCCTCCCAAAACGGACTCTCTTTCCCGGCAATTCCACTGTCACCAGTCCGTCGCAATGGGCAAAAGCCCAGTCTCCCACTTCCTCCAAAGTGTCCGGCAGCACTATCCGGCGAAGGTTTTTATGACTTAAAAATGTCTTCCTGGCTATTCCCACAACAGGATATCCTTCTATCTCAGAGGGCACTTCCACTCCGGATGCCGTCCCATGGTATCCGGTGATAAAAATCTTTCCTTCTTCCAGTCTGTACTCCAGGCGGCATCCTGCCAGATCCAAAACGTCCTCCCGCATTCTACTCTTTCACCTCTTTGTCCTGCCCAAGATTTAGTTCTTTTATCTGCTCCCGTATGCTGTCTCTGCGCTCACTGAGCATCAATTCCTGACTGTATCGGCTATAATCCGGGCTTCCGAACGTGGCAATGAACTGCGCCCCGGCTCTGTCCACTGTCAATTCTGTCACCAATACCAGCATCTCATTCCCCTGCCCGAAAGCCTCTTCCACAAATACAAATAACGCATGAAGCATTGCCTGTACTTTCTCTGTCTCCTGTCTGAGCCTTATTACTTCGCTGTTATACTTCTCCTTCACCAATCCATAGGCGGATTCCCCGCTGCCCTCATACATCGCAAGCGCCCTTTGGCAGTCTTCCAGAAAAGAGATGACCTGACGATGTTTCTTCTTATCTTCATCCGAGAGAGAATTTGCCGTTCTCTGCTTTTCCAAAAGTGTCCTGCGGCCCTGGGACTGTTTTTCCATCTGCCCCAAAAGCGCTGCCGCACTGCCTTCCTCCGCCAATTCCCCCAGACTTTTCAGCGGATGCCGCAAATCCTCAAGGTATCCCTTCTTTCCGGTCACTTCCTTCATGTCTGCCAGGACCCTGTCCATTAACATTCCCAGCAGTGACAATCTCTCATCAAAGGATGCTCTCTTTGCTTTTTCAAGCGCCCTTTCGGAAGGAGTCCCTGCAAGAATATCGTTAATTCGATACTCTCTCTTATACTTCTGATACAAATCATAATACGCTGTAAATTCTTTCACGATTTTCTCGCTTCGCAGATACTGCCCCACCAGCGTCTCATCCACTGCCAGCGTTTCTTCCTCATATAGCATCAGAATTTCCGACAAATCCTCCCATCCCCTGGCAGTCACATAGCTGCGGCCTTTTGCAGTCATTTCCATATGATAAAAATGCTCTTTCTTCAGCTCCAGATAGCTCAGCACCGCATTGTGAATCCGTTTCCCATAGGCGTATTCCTTCCAGACCTCATAATCCGGGTCCACCTCCAGTACCTTCAGACGGTCCAGGGTCACTACATCAAATTCCCGAACCGATTTATTGTATTCCGGCGGATTGCCGGCAGTGACGATAATCCACCCCTCCGGAACCCTATGTCTCCCAAACACTTTGTATTGCAGAAATTGCAGCATGGCGGGCGCCAATGTCTCTGATACACAGTTTATCTCATCCAGAAACAAAATACCCTCCCGCCATCCGCTCTCTTCCATGGTATCATATATGGAAGCAATAATCTCACTCATGGTATACTCTGACACACTGTAAGAGGTTCCCCCATATTCTTTTTGTGTAATAAAGGGAAGCCCCAGGGCGGATTGTCTGGTATGATGTGTCATGGAATAAGACACCAGCGCTATCCCCATCTCCTGCGCTATTTGCTCCATGATTGCGGTCTTGCCGATTCCAGGCGCCCCCAACAGAAAAATAGGCCGCTGGCGCACCACCGGAACCCTGTATTCCCCAAATTCATCTTTTTTAAGATATAAACTTACCGCATTTTTGATATACTCTTTCGCCTGTTTTACATTCATGGCCATCTCCTCATATGATTTATTTCCATACTCCAACCAACCTTTCCATCCATTTGATTCAGGAGGATAATCCTTCCTCTTCCAAAACCACCTTCATGCTCCAGGATGGCACAGGGGCCCGATTCTCATCCTCACCCAGAAAAGCGAAAATCACCTGGTAGTCCGGCATACGTTCCGGATAAATACCATACCCGTCCGTAAAATATATCAGGCCCTTTAGATTCTCAAATTCCTTCCGTTCCCGAAGGTTGTCCACATAATCAAATACAGGCCTGAAATCCGTCGCTCCCAGACCTGTCAGCCTGCCCTGGCGCAAAAATATGTCAAACTCCTCCTGGCAGGTTATCTTTGTATCCTCCTGTACCTGGTTGTCACATTGAATAATGTGGACGTTCATTCTATGGAAAAAATTTTCACCTGATTTTAAAATGGAGTATGTCTTATTCAAAAAAGCTTTTACGATTTCTCCCCGGCAGGATGCGGAAGTATCAATGGCAATGACAAATTCCTTCACCCTGTGGCTCTCTTTATATTCCAAAGGTTCTATCAATGGCAGATTCCCATACTGTTCCAGACCATAGGTATAATAGACATAATCAAATTCGTCGTCATTGACGCCAATCTCCTCCCCTGTCACCATAAATCGGCGCAGAATCTCATTGTAGTCATATCTGTCCCGGGTGGCCTCTTCCAGATTCTTCATTAAACTTCCCGCCCCGGTTCTGGACCTGGTAAAAGATTTCAACTCCGCCTTAACCCGTTCGCTGATTTTCTCCCACTGCTCCTTTGTTACAAGCAGCTCTTCCGCAGGTTTCCAGAGAGAATGCACGTCCCTTACGAACAGCTTCCTCAGCTCCTCTTTTTCCCTTTCTGTCAAAGGATTCTGTGTAAAATAGCGATAAATCCGCTCCGCAGTAAGTGCCCCCACATCCTCCCGCAGTATTTTCAGTTTTCGCAGCATTGTTTCATCCTCTTCCAACACTGCGCCGGCCAGCCCCAGATCCAAAATCACATTTTCAACCGCAATATCTGCCGCCAGGTCCCATTTGTCCTTATCCAGTCTGTCATATCGAAAACTGTGGAAAAAAATACAATGCAGCAGCATATGCAGGCAGGTCCGGGTAATATTCGCCGGATTCTCCTGATAGCATAGCAGTACATACTCCGGGTCATAATAGCAAATGCTGCCATCCGTGGCAAAGCATCCCATCTTCTGACGCTCTCTGCATTCCAGCCCCGCCAGTGCCCTGTCAAAAAAACGCAGATGTATCAGAATGTCGTCCCTGGCAATTCCCATAATCTGCGCTGCAAGTGCCGAAATTTTTCTATCATCAGACATTTCCAATTCTCCTATTCCAGTGCCGTCTCTTCACTTCGGTGCCCTTACCAGGGAAGAAATCTTCAGCCACTTCGTGTCTGAAATTTCTTCCTTGTGTCTGAAAGACACATTGCACCTCCGTTCCGAGACTGTTTTTACTCTTGACATTTCTTAGCTGGACTGTTCAGTTGCTCTTACCTCTCTTATTATAATCAAAATCAGGAATTATACAAGCATTATAGGAACTTCTTGCGCGGATAATGGACAGCCTTTTACAAAGGTTTCGGCTATTTCATGCTTCCCCGATTTTGCCTGGCTCTTACACGAACCAGGCATTTTCAGACACTCCTCAGTCCACACTGACATGCTGATGAAGATATTTCTCTTTCGTGGCAAGTCCTCCACGGATATGTCTCTCTGACTTATTCACATCCAGAACTTTTCTTGCTTCCGCTGCCAGAGTCGGATTTACCTGCGTCAAACGCTCGGTTACGTCTTTATGTATGGTTGTGACGATTTGGAACGGTTTTGCCATACGCAAAATAGTTGCTGCTTTCTGCTATTGGCGCTCTGACTGTGATAATGATTAGAAAAAGCCGGAATCATCCGGCTTTCCCAATCAGAACCCTTTTTCCGCAAAACGCAAAGCCATACTTTCTGATTCGCTCTGAAGGAATACCCCTTGCCCGCAATAAAGCTTCGTACTGTTTCTTCTCAATCTGATTCAGCGCTTCCTGCACCGTATCAGCCAGTTCCTCCTCTTCGTCCGGATCCAGCACTTTAAACTCTATAATAATTGCATCTCTCCCGCAATTATCATAGATATCATCCAGGGGCAAGGCATCAGCCCCCCCTTTCCCCAGCCTCGGCTCCAGCATCACATCATACCTGCCAAATCCGCTCTCCCGATTGGAGGTTAGCACATATCTATCTGCCAATTCCACCATCATCCCCAGTACAAAACCGTGGTAGAACCGTTCCGGCTCCTGTTCCGAAGGATTTGTCCCCGTATCAAAATAGCTGAAGGTCTGAAGGGCAATCTTGTTCATATAGACATTCATCCCCTTTAGATCGTCAGAAAGCAGGGCCTGCAAAAAGGCGTTATTCACTCCCCGACATCTCCTGAACCACCCTCCTATTATTCCTTCAAACATGGCACGGACTTCCCTATTCGTCAGCTGCAATTCATATTCTGCCTTACCCAGATCGGTATTGAATTCATGACGCACCGCCTTCAGATAACCGCTGGCAAGCAACAGGCTCCACACCGCCTCATCTCCCTGGTCCAGCTCGCTGAACACGATCTGCTCCTCCAGCTTTGTGGTAAAAGTCTCCCCCTGCAACAGCCTTTCCATGGTCATCTTAAGCTCACGGCTCCCCTCCTGTACCAACTTCCCCACCAGACTGTTGGAACTGGTGTTGACCCAGTAGAGCCCGACATTCCTCTTGTCCAAATAGTTTATTATAGACCACGGATTATACATATCCGCCCGGCTTCCGAAGACAAAACCATTATACCACCGCTTTATTTCTTCCCTGCGCTCAGACAAGCCAAATTCATCCAATGCAGCATATACTTCCTCTTCCGTGAAGCCAAAACTGTCTTTATATTTTTCTGACGTATTCGTCACCACTTCCAAATTGTTCAAATCTGAAAACATAGACTCTCTGCTGACCCTCGTGATTCCCGTCATCACCGCCCGCTCCAAATAAGGATTGCTCTTAAAAGTGGCATTGAAGAGACTTCTGGTAAAAGCCACAAGCTCCACCCAGTATCCGTTCACATACGCCTCCTGCATGGGAGTGTCATATTCGTCCAAAAGGATAATCACCTTCTTTCCATAGTAACGGGAGAGATAAAGGGACAGTTGGTTCAGCGCCAGTGTTGCATCCGCATCATCCATATCAATATTCTTCCTGGAAAACGTATCTTTTTCCTGCTCGGTCAGGCACTCTTCCTCCAAAAGAAAGTGATGTTTGTTAAATTCATCCGTGAGAATCTGGCAGATTTTTCTTCTGGCCATGGCATAATTCGTTTCCTTGATACTGGCAAAGCTGACCATGACCACCGGGTATGTCCCTTGCAGTCTGCGGTACTTCTCCTCCTTCCAGATATCCAGCCCTTCAAACAAGTCGCTCCTGCCGGCATATTCCACTGAAAAGAATTTCTCCAGCATGTTCATGTTCAGTGTCTTCCCGAAGCGCCTCGGGCGGGCAATCAGCGTCACTACATCTTCCGATTCCCACCATTCCCGAATAAATCCCGTCTTATCCACATAGAAACAGTTTTTTACCCGCAGGCTCTCAAAATCCTGATTTCCGATGCTTACTGTCCGTGCCATTTCTATGCCCCTATTCCTTTCCGGCCCAATCTCCCCGATAGCGCCTTTCGTTTCAATCCGCCTGGCGGGTATGACTGAATCTATTAAACCATTCCATGACATTTACCCCAAAAACCTGTATTACTCTATACTCATTATACCCCCACCTGTACTATTCCACAATCAAATATTTCAAAAAGGGCATTCGGAAGCTCTTCCACAGCTCTTCCAAATGCTCTGACCATATTTGCTTGTTTTATTCTCCACATATACTGTTTCATTTTGTTACAACCATATGTATGGTTGTGACGATTTGGAACGGTTTTGCAAGTCCAGGTGAATTGGCCTCTACCAAATCACCCACCTGTCTGCGCATCCATATCACCAAATAATCGCAGAAGTATTTCCACATTTCCTTCCTTATCAATTTCAATCTTCTGAATCATGCGTTTTAGTTGAGTGTTTGTCATCTCATACACATCCGCAATGTCCTCTATTTCCCTAAATGTGCGATTTAGCACACCTTCAAGCTGTTCTCCTTTCGTCAGATGATACGATACCATTTTCAATTCATCCTCCAAATGTTCCATTTCTTTTCGGAACCCGCCAATTTTGTCATTCAGCTCCTGCCTGGTAATTAAGTCATCCGTATACATATCCATATATTTCTGTCTGGCTTTTGTCAGCTTATCCAGCTGGCTTTTCAGTTCTTTTTCATATTCCAGATTTTCGTCCTTTGCTTTATAAGTACGCTGAAATTCCTCCACTACATACTGGACGACCTTCTTCCGCTGACTGAGTATATGGTTAAAATACTCCTGCAAAACATCAACCAGCTCTCCTTCATCCACAGTTATCCCATTGGGGCAGCTGTCCGCCCCTTTTCCATTATGTCCGGAGCACACCCAGCGGACATATGTATTTTTGTACGTTCGCACTGTCCTGCGGAAAGACCAGCCGCATTCCTTGCAGCGAATTAAGGTGGAGAAAAGATATTTATTGCTCTGGCGCTCTTTGTTCATATGAAAAGACGCATGCCTGTTATGCAGAATTTCTTGTGCTTTCTCAAAATCCGTGGGCTCAATAATTTTTAACTCCGGGCGTTCCATAACCATCCATTCTGTTTCTTCCCTCTCTTTTCGCTTCCCTGTAAGAAAATCTTCCACTTCCTGCTTGCCATTAATTACTCTGCCCATATACAGTTCATTGGTTAAAATCCGGCAGACGGCATTCTGGCTCCAATTACAGTTCCGCTTTGTTTTGATTCTTCTTTCATTGAGCATATTGGCAATCTTGGCGGCACCATACCCCTCCTGAAGATACCACTTGTAAATCCGTTTGATTACCTCTGCTTCCTGCTGGTTGATTTGCAGATTAAAATAATCGCCTATGGTTTTATCATAGCCATAGACGACGTTGGGAACCCGCCCTTTTTCCGCATTCATCTTCTTCCCAAATTTAACACGCTTGGAAGTATTGGCGCTTTCTTCCTGTGCCAATGCCCCAAAAATAGTCAAGACAAATTCACTGTTTCCCATATTGGTCATGCTGGCAGTGAGAAATTGCGTTTCTATTCCAAGGGATTTTAATTTGCGGATATTTTGAAGCAAATCCACTGTGTTTCTGGCAAAGCGGGAAATATCTTTTACCACCACCATATCAAAAATCCCACGTTCGGCATCGGACATCATGTGAAGAAACTCCTTACGGTTCTTTATCTTTGTGCCGGAGATGCCCTCATCAGCGTATAAACGCACCAGGCGGTCTCCTGTTCGCTGTGTATATTCCGCAAAAAAAGCCTTTTGGGCTTCCAGGCTGTTTAATTGGTCTTCTTTATCGGTAGAAACACGGCAGTAAGCAGCGATGTTCATGATAGATGCCTTTCTGTTCATATTATAATAAGTTTGATTTCTTACTTCTCAGCTATAAAAATATATTTTGAGTTCCTCAGGCAAATACTTCATCAGTTCTTCCACCAGCTCATACACCTTCGTCCCCGGCGCAATATCCGTTGGTGTCTTCTTTTTCCCATCCTCTATAATCCGCTTCGCATATCGTATCGCAAGCCTCGGACTCCCCTTCTCCATGAGAATACCAAATATATTCCTCATATTTTTCTGATACTTTTCAATCCCCAATTCACTAAACTTGTCATTTAGAAATTTAATATAGTATGCTCTATGATTGTTTGATGTATAGTAAGCAAAATGCAATATAAACCATAACTCAATACACTCATTGCTCCACGCTGCATGATACTGTACGTTCTGATTCTCCAAGTTCAGCTTATCCATCCGTTCTGTTACACCATTAAAATCTTTTGCCGGAAAACTGTCCTTATCATACACACACCAAATCTGTCCTCTATCAATCCCTTTTTTTCGGACATATCGTTCCGCCATGCCAATTACCCGCAGTGTTTCCGCCGCACAGGGTTCAATTTCAATCAAAACCATATCCTTATAAATCGGATTATTCTCAATCAGCCGCTTAAACCCCTCAAAATAAAGCGGTTCTGTTTGCTCCCCCTCACAAAAAATGTAATAACGGTACTCCTTTTTCTCCAGATATTCTTTACGCCTCTGTTTCCTCCACTGGGCAGTTCCGACTTTTTTAGGCATTGATGTCACTCCAATCTATGATTGTTTTCAGATATGGATCTGCTCCATATTTGCCCTCTAAGTATTGCTTATCATATTTTGCATCCTTACGAACAGATTCACCCTTTTTATTCTTAAATTCAACCAAAGAATATAATTTAGAATTCTCCTCATTTCCCTTTGCCACAAACCAGATTTCATCACGGCGAAAAATATCATTATTCATAGTAGACAAATCATGCGAAGTAAATATCAACTGTGCGCCGTTCTTATTAATCTCCATATTATTAAACAGCATAATCACATATCGCAACAAGACTGGGTGAATTTTTGCATCCAACTCATCAATCACTAAAGTTGTCCCAGCAACAAGGCTTCTTGCAATAAAAGGCAGCAAACCAAACAACTTTTTTGTCCCGCTGGATTCTTCTGATAAGGTTAATTCCGTACTATATCCGTTTACAGTATGTTTTGTATACACTTCTATATGATTTTCTTCTTTTTCTTCCATCCGAAAATCCTCAATATTTAAATCCATCTCACGGATCATATCCAACACAAGCTTTTTTACCTCATCTGTCTTGGCTATGGCTGTTCTTAATTCCTGTCTTGGATTTCCATAATTTAAGAAATCAATAGACTCCTCAAACCATTTAATTACATCAGAAATCACCTCGTTTTTTTTATAAGTGATTCCCAAATAGGATAACAAAGGCAAATTCACTGATATTTCTTCACTTATTTTGATTTTACCAAATACTCCCTTTAGTTCAACTTCATTCCCGTTTCTCACAAAGAGCGCCGACTGTCTTCCAGTATCTAATTTAATTCTATCTAAACTCTCATATACAACAACATCCTGTTTCACATGAAGGATATAACGGTATTCTGAAGTATTCGTTCTGAAGAACACTTCAAACTCCGTTGGTTCTTTTCTCGTTTCTTCTGAAAACGCAAACGGCTCCACCGAAATTTTCCTTGTCTTGTATTCACACTCCGCCTTATCAGATGTTGCGTACAGCGCTCTTAACACTTTTGCATTCAGTGTATGCAGCGCTTCCAGTACATTGGATTTACCGCCGCCATTCGGACCATAAATCACTGCTACTGGCAAAAATGGTTCTCCATCTTCTGTTTTAATGATTCTATCCCTATGTTCCATGATGGCTACGGCCTGCATGTCAAAGGTCATCTCTTCACGTATGCTTTTATAATTTTTCACAGTAAACTGGCATAACATAGCTTCTACCTCCATTTAGTTCCGCAACTTGCCTCCCAGGCCCCCTGAATCTGGGAGAATTCCCTGCCGCAGGCGAGTCAGTCAATCCTCCCGGGGCTTGTCCGGGCCTTTGCTGTTTTTTCATATCCCATTTGACACTACCTATTCTTACTATTATACTCTTGCTTTCTCTATTGTAAACTACATTTGAGATTTTTTCTCATATTTCCATATGTAATTTATTAAATATTCATAACACAACAAAATTTGCAGAAATCATACGATTCCAGCCACCTTTGCCTCTTTCTCCTCCAATTCACGTTCTCCCTCTTTGCACCCAGACAGCTCCCTGAGTTTCCTTTCCACCTTTCCTGCATTTGCCTGAATGAATATGTCCAACAGCACTTTGTTTGTTACCTCTATGGTATTGGGATTATGTATGACGTAATTTAACTTTCTAACTTTTTCATCGGGTAAATTTTTCATGGTGGGAAACACCTCCCCGCCTTCATGGTCTTTGTCCATTCTATGAAACCCAATCTGAAATTATTAATCCCTCTTATATAATCTTTCCAAGAACGCGAATCATAAAATTTTTAATGATTATCGTTAATTTTTTATTGATTTTTGTAAAAAGATGTGATATGCTTTCTAAGCAGCATGTAAGATTTGAAAAATCTTTGCGTGAAAAGAGAGGTGGTAATATGGATTCACTGGAAAACATACAAATGACTATGCAAAATCGCTGCAATAAGCTTGGGAAACTTCTACACGGTTTGTTTTGGCTGTATATCATTATAACATTGATTTTATTAACCCTATGGGGAGTATGCGCATTGATTACTCCTGAAACATTTTTTTCAACAGAACAGTATGGAAACGCTGCTAAGGTTGGTTTTCATACTGGCCAAAAGGGATTATATGTATTTGTAACCAATACCAGCTTTTCCATGAATGGATACTCCTCTAAAAAATTGTATGGTATTCTATGGGGAATCACATGGGGATACCAGATACTGTATGGGACAATTTTATGGTGTTTGTCTTCCCTCTTTCACTATATAAAATCGGAGGGAAGTCCATTCACCTTATTATGCAGCCGTCAAATCCGCCGCATAGGTTTCCTGCTTTTGTGTATTTTCATTTATAAGAATATTTTTGAAGCCGCTGTACTCTTTATCTGGGGACCTGCCACCGCCCGGACAGCACTTGTCAGCGACTTGCAACCAGCATTCATTGGAGGGCTTGTATTATGTCTAAGCTATATATTTGAATATGGCATTGTTTTGCAGCAGCAATCTGACGAGACACTGTAGAGGGGTGAAAAGATGGCAATTATTTTGCGCTTGGATAGAGTGATGGCTGACCGTAAAATATCACTTAACGAATTAGCCCAACGGGTTGGCATATCAAATGTAAACCTTTCAAAAATAAAAACAGGAAAGATCAGCGCAGTGCGCTTCTCCACTCTGAATGCCATTTGTGATGTTTTAGATTGTCAGCCAGGAGACATACTGGAATTTCAGCGTGATTCAAATCAATAGGCGCACAAGAATCATTCCGCAGTGAGTTCATACTCCCCTGTGGCCTGCCGGCTGCTCTCAAAATAAGGGAATCGCTCCAATGCGGCAAAAATATCCTGGAAGTCTTCTCTGGGGGCCAGATTGATATACCTCTCCAACAGCTCCTTCTCCTGGTCCCTGTATTTTCCGTAGAAAATATCAAAAAGATTGTGCCCTCTCAGGTAGACACGTATCTCTTCCATGTGTACTCTCACATCCTCCACCGTCTCCAAACCGTGCCCCAGAATCTCCTGCAAATGCCGTCCGCTCACCAGACGATGAAGGTATTCCTTCCATTTATCCAAAAGAATCCTGTAAAACTCCTCTTCCGACTCCACGACACCCAATTTTGCCATAACCTCCGGATTTAAAAAGTAGTTTTCAAAGGAATAATATTTTAGTATCAGAACGTTCTCAGGCTTCACCCTTGGAAGCTTATCCATATCCTCCCGGCCCCGCTCCTCATAGTAACGGCAAAGCTGTCCCCGAAGTTTTTCAGGGTCCTTGCCGTCGCTGTCACGAATCATGAGAAACTGATCCCGAAGATACACCTGATTCATATACTTTAAATTGGCATATGTCTTGATATTGGTACAGCTGTTGGTGGTGATAATCGCGATACGGCGCAGATTTCCCTGACTGTCCGTGGTTTCCTCGTAATATTTTGCCAAAAGCAAGGGCAGACGGGATTTGTCCTGTTTCCCCTCCACAATAAACACAAAATTAACATGCATCAAATCCCCTGCCGAGTAGCCCAGATCATCCAGAATCGCGCTGATATCCGTCTTGCTCCGTACATCGCTGGCTCCGTCCTCTCCAAGCACCACCTGACGTATCTGCCTGCTGTTGAAATTTGCCAGCAAATTGGGCGAATGGGTTGTAAAGATAACCTGATTCTTGGATGCCAGACGATACAGAATGGTACCGCACACCTTCTGAAGACTTGGATGAAGAAAAATCTCCGGGTCTTCAATCATAATAATGCTGGAAAGATTTTCCTCAATCTGTGTATAGGCTTCCAATAGAGAAAACAGATAGATGGACCGCATCCCCTTCCCCATCCGTGATATGGGCCTGGAAATATTCTGCGCCGGATGACGAATTTCTGTTGTTACCTCCAAGATTTTTTCCACATCACGGTTCATAGAATACAATATACTTTCATGCCCTCCGTTTTTGTGAAAGCAATCATTGACCATCCGGGCAAAAGTATCCAGATTCAATTGGTACAGCTTATAATCCAGGAGTTTGGACGTTTCCAGGGCATCCAGCTGGGCCGGACTCTTCTGCTCAATCAGTCCGATACAGTGGAAACAATGACTGCATAATCTGGCCTGATTAAACATACAACAGCCCGACCTCATCTTCTTCAGAATTTCATCTTCCTGCAAAAGCAATAAATCACTCTGAAGCTGTTCCATGCGCCGCTCCGTGTCCACATGGTATATTTTGGGAAACACTTCTTTTATATATGGGTTATGTTTACTGACGCCATCCTGGTATCGGAGCCTTCCATCCCCATTGGCCGTCATGGTAAATGTCAGCATATTGTTGGAAAAAGAGGGAAGTTTACGGCAAAAATCCTGCATCCATGCGCTCTTTTTCCGGTATTGGCTCACCATCCCCCTGCGCCGCAGCAAATCAAGGTCGTTTTCCGTAAACGCAAGAGAGACCTGAATCTGTATCTTTCCCCCTGCTCTGCCGAAATCCTCCGGTCCAATGGCATATTCGCCCCCCGCCGCCCGAACGGCATCCAGCACAGTGGTCTTGCCAGTATTGTTCTGCCCCACAAGAATCAGAGCGTTTTCAATTCCTGAAATATGCATATCATGAATGGATTTAAAATTTCGTATGTGAAGATCTGTAATTTTCATACCCCTCCTCTGTCCCAATCAGGACCTTTTTTCCACAAAACGCAAATCCATATTTGCGGATACGTTCCTCCGGAATTCCTTTTGCTGTAAGCGCCTCCTGATAACGCTTCCTTTCTATCTGCCCAAGCGCTTCCCGGACTGTATCAGAAAGCTCCCGCTCGCCTTCCTCCTGTACCTTAAATTCCAATATAATCGCGTCATCCTCTTCCGACCTCGGCTCAAGCATCACGTCATACCTTCCAAACCCGCTTTCTCTGTTAGAAGTCACCGTATACCTGCCGGCAAGCTCTACCATCAGCCCCAGGACAAACCCATGATAAAAACGCTCCGGTTCTTCCTCTGAGGGATGTTTCCCCGTGTCGAAATAGCTGAATGACTGTAAGGCGACTTTGTTCATGTAAGTATTCATCCCCTTTATGTCACAGGTGAGCAAAGCTTCCAAAAACGCGTTCTTCACTCTGTCGCATCTTACAAACCACCTTTGTATCATCTGCTCAAACATTACCTGAACTTCCAGATTGGGAATCTTCAACTCAAATTCGGCTTTTCTTCTCGAGATATTAAATTCATAATGAACCACTTTCAGATACCCGCTTGCAAGAAGAAGGCTCCACACAGCAGTATCCCCTCCGGAATGCGCTCCTTCCATATCAAGCTGGCTGAACACAATCTGTTCATCAAGAGTGGTTTTAAAAGATTCCCCCCGCAGCAGCCTTTCCATTGTCATCTTAATCTCCGAACTTCCCACCTGAATCAGTTTCCCGGCCAGACTGTTGCTGCTGGTATTGGCCCAATATATTCCAATTCTCTTTTCATCAAGGAAACTGACAATGGACCATGGATTATATATATCTGTCATTTTCCCAAATGAAAATCCATCATACCATTCTTTTACAAGCTTCTTTTGATCAGACAGTCCAAATTTGTCCAGCGCGGCAAATACCTCTTTTTCTGTAAAGCCAAAACTGTCCTCATATTTTTCCGATGTTACCGTCACCACTTTCAAATTATTCAGATCAGAAAAGATGGATTCCTTACTCACCCGTGTGATCCCTGTCATAATGGCACGTTCCAGATACGGGTTGGTTTTAAATGTGGAATGAAAGAGGTTTCTGATAAAGGCCACCAGCTCACTCCAATATCCGCTCATATACGCTTCCTGCATGGGAGTATCATATTCATCCAACAGGAGAATTACCTTTTTCCCATAATACCTGGAAAGAAAATCCGTCATTTTATGAAGCGCCCATGTGGCTACTCCATCCTCCATATCAAAAGTTACACTCCGAAAATAATCCTTCTCATTTTCTGACAAAAGATTACTATCCAACAGGAAATTATTTTTGTTATAAACATCTTCTATAATCCGGTTCATGGACTGCCTCGCCCCCCTGTAATCCGATTCCTTTACATTGGCAAATGACAGACTGATGACCGGATATGTCCCCTGCAAATTCCGATATGTTTCATCCTCCCAAATGGAAAGTCCTTCAAACAGCTCGCTTTTCCCCGCATGTTTGACAGAAAAAAAATAGTCCAACATACTCATATTCAATGTCTTGCCGAACCTTCTGGGCCGTGTAATAAGCGTCACATTATCTCCGCTTTCCCACCAATCCCGTATAAAATATGTCTTGTCTATATAAAAACAGCCCTCTTTTCGGATTGTCGCAAAGTCCTGATTGCCAATACCTATCTTTCCTGCCATAGTGTCTTCCTCTCTTCACACAGGTTGCTCTCTTCTTATTATATCCCCATTCTCTTCATTGCACAATGAAATATTTCCATCCTCTGCATGAGCCCGCGCGTAAAAAGGGACCATCGCATTAAGAGTCATGGACACTAGATAAGGTATGCCTGATTGCCTGACATCCTGTATCTTGTGTAGAATTTCTTAATGCGACAGCCCCTTTCTTTCAACTAACCATTCTATTTTGTTACGTCTTTATGTACAGTACTTTTGCTGACTCCGAAAGCCTTGGCGGTCTGCCTGACCGTGGCATTGCTGTCAATGATATAATTGGCGATGCTGATGGCACGCTCCTCAATATAATCTTTCAAAGGAATACCCCTCAAGAATACTTTTTACCATTGTATGAGGAATTCCCCAGGGGTATGACTGAAACGGCCCTTTGGGGCAAATAATTCTTTCCTGCGTAAGTCTCAGTCCATTACCATCTTCTCATAGATACCTCTGACTCGCTCACAGGAACTGCCATGGAGATATTCATGCCAGAATTGAAAAGAGGTAATCACGTTGGCTGCTCTCATATGTCTTAGCAGCTCCTTGGATGAAATCAATTCCCCTGTAAGCTCTCTTCTCTCCTGGCAATACAATTTAACCGCTCTTTCCGGCGCTATTTCCACTCCGTCCGCTCCCAGACGGCTTAAGAAAAAGCTGATGTCACCTGAAGCCCCTCCGGCGCCCACCCCCTGCCAGTCGCAGACTACAATATCGCCATTTTTCTTCCTGAGCAGATTATCCCAATGAAAATCCCCATGACACAAAACCTGTGCCTCCCCATGATGCCAATGGAGAATGTCATTGAACTCGCCCGCTGCCCTCTCCAATATCTTCTCATCAAATACGCCGGGATGCTCCGCCAATACGGACCGCCACCCCACCAGGCAGCTTTCTATTCCCTTATCATCCAAATCCTCCGGCTCCTTT
>CAJUGT010000071.1 GCA_910586435.1 uncultured Acetatifactor sp.
TCGCCGCCAAAGGCGTGCGAATATCATGAGAAATATTTGTGATGGCATTTTTCAGCTCCAAATCCCCAAGGATAAAGCGATGCCTCATCCCCCGCAGCTGCCGGAGCTGAGTGTTAATACTGTCTGCCAGATGCCTCATAGCCTTATCCTGTGACGAAATGGAGAGCAATCTATTGGTGTCTTCCTTCAGTATCTCCCCAAGCCCTTCCCTGATTTCCTCCGCCGCCTTCCTCATCCAAAATATCCTGACCAGAAGCCCGACTGAAAAAACTGCCAGAAAGCCGCAGCATATCAATAGAAATATCATACTCTGTGTCCTTATTTAATATCCTTACGCCGGAAAATCGCAGTTCCCGCCCCTGTAACCGCCAGTGAAATCAGCACCGAATACAAGGGCATCTGCCACAAATGCATGGCTGACATTAAACTGTATTGCATGGCCTGTCCTGTGGGCAGAAAATCATAAACAAACTGGTAAAATTCCCTTTCCGATTCCGTCAGATATTTCGGATTTGGCTCTGTACGTGTTTCAATGCCTCCCTCTTGATTCATGAAATAAGATGTGACATATTCAGGCGCATCCAGCTTAACTTCCACTACAACCGCCACAAGGAACAGAGCAATCATAAAAATGATACTGGCTGTCAGTACCGCTGTCTTACTACTGCATATCATACTAAACATTGTAAAAACAGCGCTGAATGCCGCCGCCAAAAGCAGTGTGCCCAACAGCATCCACAAGATAATGTCCGCTCCCGCCTGCCACACGCCCAGCAGCGGAATACCTATTGCTGTCACCGGTATCAAAAAACACAGGCACAAAAGAAGCGCCGCCGCTATATTAACGCTCAAATTCGCCAGATAAATTTTTATCCGTGAATGCCCCACTATAAGCTTATTTCTGATAGTGCCATCACTGTATTCCGTCCCCACGAACAAGCTCTCAAACAATGCCATAGCTACCCCAATGGCCATTGTGTAGCCAAAGAACCCCTTATCCAGACTCTCAACCGTATGATATGTCACCTGCTGCATATACTTATTTACCACCAAAAATATCCCATAAGCAATCATAAATACACATTCTGCCCAAAAGAACCTGTTTTTCTTCAACCGGGAAAAACCGGAACATAACAGCTTATTCATTTCTTCTACCTCCTGATTTAGTTCCGCAACTTGCCTCCCAAGCCCCAGTGCGCTTTGCCTGCGAAAGCTTCTCACTGCGCTGAAGCAGATGACAGTAGATTGATGTAATAGTTTTCAAGGCTCTCATCCCTCTCCTGCATGGAAATAATTTTACAATTCTCTTTGTCCAGAGCCAATGTCATCTCTGTAACCGTAATCTTTCCGAAAATATCTGCCTGTGTATCGGAAAGCACCGAATACTCAAGCCCTGCCTGTTCCAACACTCTGCAAAGTACTCCCATATCGGATACTGTCAGACGGATGCGCTTGCGGCAGGCCGCCTCCATTTCAGCCGCACTGATTTCTTTGACAATCTGTCCCTGATCAATGAATCCAAAATGTGTGGCAAGTCTGGAAAGTTCATCCAATATATGGCTTGATATTAATACTGTTATATTATATTCCCGATTAAGCTTCAGAATCAGTTCACGTATTTCCACAATGCCCTGTGGATCAAGGCCGTTCACAGGTTCATCCAGCACCAGAAAATCCGGATCCCCTGCAAGGGCAATGGCTATGCCCAGCCGCTGCCGCATTCCCAAAGAAAAATTTCCTGCCGTCTTTCTCCCTGTGTCTTCAAGTCCCACCAGCTTCAGCAGCTCAGGAATTCCCTTAAAAGAAGGCAAGCCAAGAATTCGGTATTGTTCTTTCAGGTTATCCTCCGCCGTCATGCCAAGATAAATGGCCGGCCCCTCTACCACCGCTCCCATCCTTCTGCGGCTTTTCTCAATCCCCTTCTCCCTGTTGCCAACCCCATAGAGAAAATATTTTCCTTTGGAGGGTTCCTGTAAACCACATATGACGCGAATCAATGTGGTCTTACCAGCGCCATTTTTGCCCACAAATCCGTAAATTGCCCCTTTGGGTACCCCCATGGTAAGACCCTTGAGAACTTTATAATTCCTGTACACTTTCTCGATTCCCTCTGCTTTCAACACATACTCCACATTATTCTCCTCCATTTCCGCTTACAGCACACCGCAAGTAATTGATTGCGGCTGTCAATTTGATAATCCTTCATTCACAATTCTTCATACCAGAACATGTTATCTCAGAAAGGATAAGAAAACGGTTAAGAAAACAGTTGAGATATGGTTGAGATTCACCTGGCAAACTTATTCTTCTTTCATTTTAAATCCTATGCCCCACACAGCTTCAATATATTCTCCGCCCCCTGCCTCACGCAGTTTCGCCCGCAAATGGCTGATATGGGTTTTCAGAGAACTTTCAGTGCAGTCCGGGGTGTCTGCGCCGATGCGGTCCAACAGCAGGGACTTGGTAATTACCTGAGATGGATTTCTCATCAGAAGTCTCAATATGGCATATTCCGTGCGTGTGAGTTTCACTTCGCAATCCTTTACAGTTATGCTATGCTTGTCCGGGTCAAGGGTCAGTTCCCGAAATGTCAGTACCCCAGGATTCTCCGCCCTGGGATGATTGCGCAGCTGTACGGCTATCCTGGCCAAAAGCTCCTTTTGATGAAAGGGTTTTGTCATATAGTCCGCTGCGCCTCCCAACAGCAAGTCCACTTTATGATTGATATCCCCTTTTGCGCTGAGCACTATGACAGGAATTCCCTGAATGTGTTCCAATACCTTCTCACCGCTTAATCCCGGCAGCATTAAGTCCAGCAAAACCAGATCCGGTTTCACACGGGGCAGCGCCAGAAGGGCTTCTGTTCCGGAATAAGCCCGGGACACATGGTATCCTTCTTTTGCCAACATTTCTTCTATTGCGTTTCCAATATATACATCATCCTCTATAATCAAAATACCTTTCACTGCTTTTCCTCTCCATTTTATGGATGTTACTTATGTATTCTAATCTTCTGTCTGCCAAAGCGTGTTAAAAAAGCAGACCACTGTTAAAGGCAATTCTCAGTGTATCTGCTTTGGTATGGATGTAGATGGACGGCAGGCGGTCAGCCTGCCGATAAACTTATTACTCCTGTGGAAGGTCAATGGAATGTCAAATGGACTTCCTTTGTGGGGGCTGACGCCCCCGACTGTCCCCTGCGGAAACATCCCTGCCCGGAATCTTGCGGCGCATGGTAAATTATCAACGTATTTCCACTTTTCTAAGCAGTTTTTCCACATACGCAGGCAGGCAGAAGGCTCCTTCATGCAGCCTCGGCGTGTAATACTTTGTCTCAATGCCCCGTTCCGACCACTTTTCACCATCCAAATCATGAATTGGGTGGTATTTTTTGGAGGCAAAGCCAAAAAGCCAATGGCCGGAGGGGTAGGTGGGAATATGGGCCTGGTATACCCGGCTTACGGGAAAGCTCTCCACAATCCGCTTATGTGCCCTCATACAGGCTGTTGCGTCGGTCTCATAAAAGGGGCTTTCATGTTGGTTCACCATAATCCCGTCTTCCTTCAGGGCCTTATAACAATTGTCATAGAACTCCTTGGTAAACAGGCCTTCCCCTGGTCCAAAAGGGTCCGTGGAGTCCACAATGATCAAATCATACTCCTCTTTGCGGCCTCGAACGAACTTCAGTCCGTCTTCATAAAAGATATAAAGCCTGTCATCTTCCAGGGCACTGGATACTTTGGGCAGATATTCCCTGCTCACCTGAATGACCTGCCTGTCATTTTCCACAAGGTCAATCTGCTCTATCTCCGGATATTTCGCCAATTCCCGCACTGCTCCTCCGTCCCCCGCACCGATTACCAGGACCTTGTTCACATTGGGATGAACGGCCATAGGAACATGTACAAGCATTTCATGGTAGATAAATTCATCTTTTTCCGTCAGCATCACACTGCCATCCAATACCAGAATCCGTCCGAATTCCTTTGACTCGAACACATCAATTCTTTGCAGATCGCTCTCGCCACTGTACAGCTGCCTGTCCACCCGAATGGACAGCTTCACATCCGGCGTGTAAGATTCCGAAAACCATAATTCCATACTTTTTACCTCCTATTCCAGTTCCGTCTCTGCACTTCGGTGCCCCTATGAGGGAAGGGTTATTCAGCCGCTTTTGCGTCTGAAAACCCTTCCGGGCACCTCCGTTACGAGACTGTTTTTAACATTCCGAGACTGTTTTTATTTTAGTTCCTTCAAGCGGGAACTTGTTTTAGTTTAATTCTATTTCTTCCTGTATGTATAATGTCTCTTCTATGAGTCCGATTCCGGCGAAGACAGCCCACACATAAGGGGCGCCATATACGTTCAGTGTCTTTGGTCCCACAATTTCCTTTGGCGCGTTCTCCCCTACCTGATCCTGAATCAGCCTGTTATATGCCTTCTCAAAAGTACTTCGGGTGATAGAGCGTTCCCTTCTGTCGGTGAACAGCTCTCCCCCCTTTATGGCATAGGTAAATGGCAGACCCTTTTTTGTCAAAAAATTTTTTCCTTCATGTTCCGTAATTACATCCCATAAATTTGAGATGGTTATCTTTGATGTATTGAGCTTCATATGCTTCCTCCCGGCAAAAGAATCGCTTATTATGATGGTACTCGCAATACAGGATATTGTCAATGAAAAAAGTTGCTTTGTGAGATTTTATGAACGGACAGTGACGCCGCACAGCCGTCTCCTTCGGCGTTGAGCAGAATGCATGGGGACTTTGCGGGAATTTCGCGAAAAACAAATTCTTCCTGTCCTCTCTGAAATTCAAACAATGCGCCGTCCGTATATAATGCCACTCTGTCACAGTTACTATAGCAGCACACGGAATAATTGCCGCTTTTGAGCTTTTCCACACTATCCGGCGCCAAATAGACAAAAGGTTCCTTTCCCCATCGTGCTTTATACTTATAATACAGAGAAGAGGGCCAGGTATTTCCGGGTAAGAAGAGCCCCTTTTCCTCTCCCCGATACACGGGCATTTCTTCCTGGAAGCATATTTTGACCATTCGCTCTCTGACAAATGCCCACTGCCCCTTCTGTCCCCGTGAACATACCAAAAGCCCATATCTGTCGCAAAGTCTGGCAAAGTGTGTCAAATCTCCCTCTGTTCCCTCATTGCTGACACAGACAAGATTCGCTCCCAGACGAAGAATCTGCTGTAAATCTTCCATTATCATACTCTGGCTGCCCGCTTCCGAGCCAGCATTCGGCAGGGTATAGAAAACTGCCTGGGGCCTGAAAGTCTCTCCATTCAAAAGCACCTCCCATTCACCACAGTTCTCCCTGCTTATCAGATTGCGAAGGGGCAGCTTTCCGGTGTATCTGTCCAGTATCTTGCCCCTTTGCTCCGTCAAAACCGCCTCCACCTCATACAGGTATGGGTCCTTTGTCCCATTCCACAGGCGGGGCTTTAGAAGAATCCCCTCCAGGGGTTCTTCTTCCCCCACAGGTTTCATGCCCTCCATCACCACCTCCCCCCTATGGTCTTTCAGACACACCCTGACAGTAACCTGGGGGGACGCGGGGGGAACATAGCCCATCTCCTGCCTGGAATCCTTTTCCGTAACATAAAAATTCCATTCCAGATAAGCCCTGGCATTTTCCAGCCTGCATGTCACGTTCACACCCCCGCCGGGAGCCATCCTGTCAAATTTCATATTATCCCTTCCTCCTCTCCCGCAAAACCTCCGTATTTTTTTCCACTTCTTTTTTGCTTAGAGGATAGGCAAACTGTATGATCAAAAATACCAGCAAATAACATGCCCCCGGCACCAATGTGGCAACAGTGTATATACGGTCCGCCACCGCATCCGTCTGGGACGGCGCCTCGGACACATACCCTATGGCTGTCAGCACAAATCCTCCCACGCCTCCGGCCAGAGCCTGCCCCACTTTTCTGGCAAAAGAATACACTGCGTATACAGAGCCGTCTTCCCTTTTTCCCGTCACCACTTCCTGATAATCTATAATGTCCGTAATAAATGCCCAGATAACCAGATTGAACAGTCCGGAACCCACCATTGCCAGGAACAGTATTACCACAAAGGGAGGAATGCTTTTGAGACGCAGGAAAAATAATAACAGATAGAGCGCTCCTGCTGCCAACATCCCCAACGCCCCCGCTTCCTTTTTTCCAAATTTAGTTACTATTTTAGACACAAAGGGCGCCAAAAGCAAAGTCCCTGCCACGTTGACCACATTGACCACCGACATTACCTTTGCGTTTTTAAAATAGTCCAGGAACAGATAGTTATTCATGGTCTGCCCCAGGAGGCTGGCCAAAAGCAGCATCAGCGCCGCGCACACAAGCGCAAGCAGGGGCCTGTTTTTCCCCAGACCTTTCAGCATCCCCCAGACATTATCCCTGGCCCCTTCCTTTTTCTCAAAAAATACACGCTCCTGACAGAGCATATAGCAGAGTCCGTAACAGATAATGGCAAAGACTCCAAATATGGCAGCTGTCACAGTAAAGCTCACAGGTTTTACAATCTGACTGCCCTCCGCATCTGTTTCATATATAATGAGCGGCACCAGGATTCCAATCACAAGTCCCGCAAGACTGGCGCCAACACTCCGAAATGTGGAAAGGGATGCCCTACCTTCCACATCAGGGCTGATGACGGACGCCATGGAGCCGTAAGGAATATTGATTGCCGTATAGCAAAAGCTGCTCCAAAATAAATAGGTGATAATCACATAGGCTAACTTGGCCCAGTAAACCCAATCCTGTACAAAATACAGGTACATTATAGTGCTGGCAACCGCCACCGGAATGCACATCCAACGAATCCATGGCCGGAATCGCCCATCTTTCGCAGGCTTCATGTTATCCACAATGCGGCCCATGGTCACGTCCGTAAAAGCATCCACTATCCTGGCTCCCATGAATAAAAGCCCTACCACATAGCCGCTTAGCCCCAGAACTTTCGTATAAAATATCATCAGATAGCTGCTGGCAAAAATAAAGCTGAAATCGTTGCCGAAATCTCCGAACATATATCCTATCTTATCTCGAATTCCAAACGGACGTACCTTCCGGCTGTCTTCCGTCTTCGTATCTCCTCTGTCATCCACGATTTTTCCCATAAAAAAACCTCCACAGTGTGCAGTATCACGCCATTGGGCAGCCCATTGTCATTTCACGACTCCGGGCTGCCATGTGGCAATCAACATTTTTGCTTAGCATTTCACACTGTGAAGAAAAATATGTACCTTTATCTGATTTTATCAGGAATCCATTTTTTAATCATTTCATAGAGTTCTGTCATATCAATTGGTTTGGAAAGAAAATCACTCATCCCCGCACTCAGATACTCTTCCTGCTGTTCTTTGGCTGTATTTGCGGTCAGAGCTATGATGGGAACCTCTTTATAATATACCCCTTCCTGGCCGCGAATCTCTTTGGCAGCCTCTACGCCGTTCATGACTGGCATAAAATGATCCATAAAAATTAAATCATATTGCTTTTTGCGCGCCATTTCCAACGCCTGGCGGCCATCCATGGCAATTTCAATCTCCATTTCCAGAGGTTTCAGCATTTCCTCCGCCACCATGCAGTTTATTTCATTGTCATCCACAATGAGGACGCAGGCATCGGGCGCAAGGAAGTCTAAGCCCGTATCTGCTGCCCTTGTGCCGGAATTCCTTTCTTCCCTTTCTGTGTCTGCTCCCCTTCCGTTCCTTGCCGCGTCTGCTTTCCTTTCCTCCCCTCCTGTGTCTGCTCTCCTTCCGTCCCTTGCTGCGTCTGCTTTCCTTTCCTCCCCTCCTGTGTCTGCTCTCCTTCCGTTCCTTGCTGCGTCTGCTCTCCTTTCCTCCCCTCCTGTGTCTGCTTTTCTTTCGTCCCTCTGTTCCGGTTGGCCGCTTCTGCCTTCTATGAGATTACAGAAATTATAACTGTACAAGGGTTTATTCATGGTAAGCGTTCCGTCCGGAAACGCTCCTTCCGCCATGGGATTGGACATGCCACATATGATTGCGCCCAGATTCGCAAGTTTCTGCCCTTCCTCACTGCCCGGAATTTCATACCTGTCCGTAAAGTAGTAAATCTGCGTCTGAGCCAACTCCGAGTCGGGCATTTCTTTGGAAAAACACAAACCATAGCTTTGGGCAAGTTTTTCCAGCATCCGGTTTGCGTCCTGGTTTCTCATATTTCCCATAATTACAGCTCTGCGTCCCTGGGCAATCCACGCCGCCCTGTGCTCATCCACAATCTGCTGATGAATGGTAAAATAGAATTCGCTGCCCTTTCCGTACTCACTCTTTACGCCAATACTGCCCCGCATCAGCTCCACCAGCTGCCTGGAAATTGACAGTCCAAGTCCCGTGCCCTCCTTGTGATGATTTTTTCCGGTATCCACCTGCTGGAATGTGCCGAAAAGTTTTCCTATATCCTCCTCCTTAATTCCCTGGCCCGTATCTTTTACCGAAACGTACAATTCCATGTCATTCTGGCAGACTCCATTTACCTTCACTGTAAGACAGACATATCCTTCCTCTGTGAATTTCGTTGCGTTGTTCATCAAATTGATAATAATTTGACGAATCCTCAGCGCATCCCCATAAAGTTTTGCCGGAATGTCCGGGTCTATATCATAAAGCAGCTCCACCGGCTTACTGCCGATGCGGTTCAGGATAATCATCCCCAAGTCGCCCAGCATCTCCATAAAATGATACTCTTCATTCACAAGCTCCATTTTTCCGGCTTCTATTTTGGACATATCCAGCAAATCGTTTACAATGGTAAGCAGCGCATTGCCGGAATTACGTATATTCATCAAGTATTCCCGATCTTTGGCCGGTAAATCCCTGCGGAGCATAATCTGCGTCATACCCACAATGGCATTCATGGGAGTACGGATTTCATGGGATACATTGGATACAAAAGCAGATTTTGCCTGATTGGCCGCATCAGCCCTTTCTTTCTCCTGCTTTACACGCTCCATCAGCACATATTGCTCCGTAATGTCCACCAACAAGAGACAGTATCCCGACAGCACTCCTTTCTCCCTGATTTCCATAATTTTTTTATTGTAATATTTTCCTTCTATCTGCTGTATCCTTTCCATATCCACGAAGAGTTCATACAGCTTTCCGGTTACGGTCTTATTTTTGCGCATGGAACTCAGTTCCTGAAACACCTTTTTGGCATAGGTATTGGAATCCAGGTACCCATACAGTTCATCCACTATGACAAAAGCATCCCCCATCTGCTCAAAGACCCATTCCCGGCCGATTTCCATGACACTGAAAAATTCATCCTTATGTACACTGATAATAATGGATAAAATCGAGAGGGATGCACAGACAGGCACAATATCAAAGGAAAAGTCAAAAAACAGCATACATACCAGAGAGGCACACAACATCAGCTGCGCCCCCGCAAGCTTTGCAAGATTATTGCGTTCCGAAGAAACTCTCACAAGCAGCATCCGCACTGTGGTATACAGCATTCCACAAAACAATATGAGGCATACAATACAATATCGGAGTGTATACAATATCCCCGGGGAAGATTCAATCAATACCAGCCCCAGCCGTTCATCCCGCAGAAAACCAAGCTCCTTAAATACCAGCGGGTAGCCGTTGGCAATCCATATGGACACAAGAAGCCCCACATCCAGTATACACCACAGGCCAAAGATTCCCTTCACCCAGGTATGGCGTTTCAATCTCAGATATGACCATAAAAACATTCCAAACATCAGATAAAATACAACATTGCCAAAATACTCCATTTTCAGCGCTATCAATGCGCCCTCATGGGTTCTTGTCTCCAATAAAAGCATATAGCTTCCATTGATAATCAGTCCTCCCAGATTTGCAAGAAGCAGGTACATGGAGGCTCTGCTCTGAACCTTCCTCACAAGGGATACACAGCCCACCAATGGCACCAGAATCCCTATAAACTGTATGATATGAACCAATATATGAATTATCATTCCATTCCTTCTTTCCTCTAATCCAGCAGGGAAGCCGTTTCCCCTGCTCAGTCATGGGGCCTGTGCCCTCAGGCAGGGAAGTTTTACCTTTCCCTGCTTGCCTGTGCGGCCTCTGTACCGCATTAGCGGCATACTACCTCCGCACGGGCCTGTGCATAAACAAATCCCGGGCCGCCCAGCCGACCCGGAATCTATTCACAAACTCACATCCACCGCTCCTGCCACTGCGCCCCCATCCACAGGCGCAGCACCCACATCCGCCACCGCCACATCTACCACGGCGCCGGCATCCATGGCCATGGCAGCACTGTCCATACTTGCATAGGCTTCCATGGCAATGTCTAAGGCCGGATCTCCTGTCGGACCGCCATAATTTGCGCCCAACCCCATTTTACTCTCCTCAATGTCCTTCTGTTCCTTGGCTTTCCTGGCCTTTCTGCGCCATTCAAGTTCCCTGCGCAGAGCACGTTCCTTGGCTTTGCGTCTGGCTTCCTGAGCTCTTTTGCGCTTTTTCTCCATCAAAGCCTCTTTCTCAAGACTTTTTACTTTCGCCTTCACTTTTCCTATGACTTTTTTCAGCTTGGTGACAGCGGCTCTGATTTCACTGTTTTCCGCCCCGCTTGCCTTCACAGAGCGAATCTGGAACATGAGCCTTGACTGCATGGCTTTTAATCCCGGAATCTTTTCTATCTGGGAAAGCAATGTCAAATCCATGGTGGCATCATAGAGATTCTTCTGGTTCTTGGGGTCCATGGCTCTCTTAAAAGCCTCCGCCTGCTGCTTTAACTTGTTGAGAAAGCTGTTGCTCTCCTCTTCCTCTTCTTTTCTTCGCTTTTCTTCCGCCTCTTTCCACAGCACCCAGGCATTTCTTGCCTCTTCTTCCTTCTTTGCCTTGGAAGGGACGTTTGTCTCCTGATCCTTTGCATTGGCTTTTTGAGTTTCCTGCGTCTCGTCCTGTTCCCCCATTCGGTATGGATTACGGCTCCCGTACCTCTTTGCTGACGCTCTTGGGGGCCTGTGCCATCCGGGCCTTATCTTCTCCTCTTTCTGTACCACATCCGCCTGCCGGACGCTCTGGCCTCCCTGTGAAGCAAACGGAAGCCAGGCATTCTGAATTTCAGCAGTTCCATCCTGCCGGATAGCTTTTTGGCTCTCCTGTACTGCGGCGGACTGTGAAACGTTTTGAGCCGCCTGTGTTCCGGCGGACTGTGAAACGTTTTGAACCGCCTGTGTTCCGGCGGACTGTGAAACGCTTTGAACCGCCTGTGTTCCGGCGGACTGTGAAACGCTTTGAACCGCCTGTGTTCCGGCGGACTGTGAAACATTTTGAACCGCCTGTGTTCCGGTGGACTGTAAAACGTTTTGAACCACCTGTGTTCCGGCGGACTGTGAAACATTTTGAACCGCCTGTGTTCCGGCGGACTGTGAAACGCCTGGGCCTTCCTCTCCGAAACTCTGGGAATTCTCCCGTGCTGTCTGGGTCCCCTGCCCCGGATGACTCCTGTTTGCTTCTCCTGTCCGTTCCGGCCCCCCTGCCGTTACCCTGTTTCTGCTGCCGTAAGAAATCGACATTCCTCCGGCAATTCCTTTCAATCTATCCATAGATTTTCCTCCCACATCCTTGTGAAATGCCGTCCTCACGGACAGCTGCCATACCAGTTTCTACCAACTATATCGGCTAAAACGGCGAAAAAGAAAATATATTTCAGAAAAATCAGGATAAATTCATACAACAGGCAAGCCTTGCAATTCTGCCCGCTATATTGTATAACTATGGATAAGAAAGGATTAGATCATTATGAAAATCACCCACATCCATCACAGCGGTTTTCTTGTGGAAACCGAAGAAGTTTATTACATTTTTGACTATTACAAAGGGGATTTGCCCTGTTTGAACCCGGAGAAACCTGTCCTGGTGTTCGTCAGCCACGGACACCAGGATCACTACAACCCTGCTATTTTCCCCTTGCTTCTGTCAAAAGGAATGAAAAATATCACTGCCGTTATTTCAAACGACATACCTCGAAAAAAGATTCCTGCTGAACTCGTGCCTGCTTCCCAGGACGGCTTTGACCAGATTCCAGTGCAGGGACATATTCCTTTTATAAAAGTATATCACAGTCAGGAATATGTCCTGCCCTATCACACCAGAATACAGACTCTTCTCTCTACGGACAGCGGCGTAGCATTCTTGCTCACATGTCCGGAAGGCACCATTTATCACGGGGGAGATTTAAATGACTGGATCACGGAAGATACACCGGAAGGCGAACGGCGTCAAATGACCGGTATGTATCTGGCTTCCATAAAGCAATTAAAAGGAAACTCCATTGACGCAGCCTTCCTTCCCCTGGATCCCAGGCTGGGAAAATACTATGCCAAGGGATTCCTCGCTTTTCTGGAATTCATTCCTGTGAAACAGGTCTACCCCATGCACTACTGGGAACAGCCGGAAATTGTCACGCAATTTTTGAATGAACACCCGGAATATGCGGAAATAGTCGTCGCCCCTTCCCCTTAAATCAGCGCTTTGCATTCTTTGGCATATTCCCTGGCATTTTTCAGGTTATGCTCTATCTCTTCAGCCGTCACTGTCCTTTTTACCCTGCCAGGGTTGCCCACTGCCAGGGAATTATCGGGAATAATTGTCCCCTGGGTTATCAATGTACCTGCTCCGATGACACAATTTTTCCCGATTCGGCATCCATTCATAAGAATTGTCCCCATTCCTATCAGGCTGTTGTCCCCTATGGCGCAGCCATGAAGGATGGCGCCATGTCCCACTGTGACGTTTTCCCCGATTTCCACCGGGAATCCCTCATCCACATGCACCACACAGTTGTCCTGTATATTGCTTCCCCTTCCGATGCGGATACCTGCCCGATCTCCCCGGACAATGGCGTGGTACCATACACTGGCTGACTCTCCCAACAATACATTCCCCACCACCACTGCCCCTGGGGCAACGTAATATTTTGCGCCTCCTGAAAGTCCTGAAGCTTCCTCCCGGGATGACATGATGGGCGTCTCTCCTTCTGAATGCCATTGAAGCCGATGCAGCTCTCCCTGGCACTGCATTTGCGTAAATCCATTCTGCCGCAGGGCTTCATAAAGAACAATGGACACCGCATTGGACAAGTTCAGAGAGCGTATGGCGGGAAGCATGGGAATGCGGATACAATGCTCCTCATTTTCCACCAGGTATTCTTCCGGAATTCCGGCGCTTTCTTTGCCAAACATGATATAATCGTCAGGTCCATAAGCCACCTCCGTATATAGATGCCTGGCCTTGGTGGTCGCCATCCATATGGTAACACCCGGGTGCGCCGCCTGAAATTCCTCAAAATTCACATACCTGTGTACCTCAAGCTGCTTCCAGTAATCCATTCCCGCACGTTTAATGGATTTTTCGTCCAGCCGAAATCCCAATGGTTCTATCAAATGCAGGGGCGTACCCGCAGCCACACAGGTACGCCCGATATTCCCGGTATTGCCCGGTATTTCCGGTTGATGCAAAATAATATGCATTATATAGTTCTCCTATTCCAGTTCCCGCTTGCGGGAACTTGTGCCGCTTGCGGGAACTTGTGCCGCTTGCGGGAACTTGTGCCGGTCTCTGCGCTTCGGTGCCCCTATGGGGGAAGGGTTATTCAGCCGCTTTTTCGTTTGTAAACACTTCCCTGTGTCTGAAAGACACATTGCACCCCCGTTACAAGACTGTTTGGATTTCAGTTCTCAGTTCTGAGCCGTGTAATAAATTTCTTCATCCTGCCCATGGCAATCTTTAAATGATCCAGGGAGTAAGCATAGGAAATTCTCAGATAGCCTTCGCCGCAATCTCCAAACGCATTTCCCGGAACAACAGCCACTTTCTCTTCCCGCAGAAATCTGGTGGCAAAATCGTCGCTGCTCATGCCAAATTCTTTAATGCAGGGAAACATATAAAACGCTCCATAGGGTTCAAAGCAGGAAAGTCCCATCTCCTGAAAGGCATTCAGCAGATACCTTCTCCTCTGATTATATGCGGTGCGCATTTCCACCACGTCCTCATCACCATTTTTCAATGCCTCAATTGCCGCGTACTGGCTGGTGGAAGGGGCACACATAATGGCAAACTGATGAATTTTGGTCATTTGCTCAATGATTTCCGCAGGCCCGCAGGCATATCCCAGACGCCATCCCGTCATAGCATATGCCTTGGAAAAACCGTTAATCAATATAGTCCGCTCTCTCATACCCGGTATTTCTATAATAGACACATGTTTATCCGTATACGTTAATTCGGAGTATATTTCATCCGACATCACAAAAATATCATGTTTCACAATCACTTCCGCTATGGCTTCCAAATCCGCTTTCTCCATTATAGCCCCTGTAGGGTTGTTGGGAAAGGGCAATACCAGAAGCTTGGTCCTGTCCGTAATGGCCTCTTCCAATTCTTCCGCCGTGAGCCGAAATTGATTCTCCTCTTTCAGATTGATGACCACAGGAACCGCGCCGGCCAACACTGCGCAGGGTTCATAGGAAACAAAGCTGGGCTGCGGAATCAGCACTTCCTCGCCGGGGTTTATCATGGCGCGAATCCCTATATCAATGGCTTCTGAACCGCCCACCGTAACCAGCACTTCCTTCCCCGGATCATACCATACGCCCTGCTTTCTGTGAATATAATTGCTGATTTCCTGCCGCAGCTCCTTCAAGCCCGCATTGGAAGTATATATGGTACGCCCCTGTTCCAGAGAATAAATTCCCTCGTCACGAATATGCCAGGGAGTGTCGAAATCCGGCTCCCCCACCCCCAATGAAATCGCGTCTTTCATCTCACTTGCTATGTCAAAAAACTTACGAATTCCCGATGGCTTAATGCCCACCACTTTATCTGCCAATGGATTTCTCATGGGGTAATCATCTCCCTTTCATCTTGTTTTTTTGAAGATATTACCGTACCATGATCCTTATACTTTTTCAGGATAAAATGTGTCGCCGTGCTCAGTACGGTTTCCAGCGTGGAAAGTTTATCCGAGACAAAAGCGGACACTTCACGCAGAGATTTTCCCTCCAAAATTACCATAAGATCATATCCGCCGGAAATCAGATACACGCTGCGAACCTCCGGATAATTGTATATCCGCTCCGCGATACTGTCAAACCCCTGGCCTCTCTGAGGCGTCACACGCACCTCAATCAAGGCGGTAACTTTTTCTTCGGAAGTCTTCTCCCAGTTAATCAGGGTATGATACCCACAGATGATCCCTTCGGATTCCAGAGCCGCCAGCTCCTCCACCACTTCCGCCTCCTGAACGCCAAGAATGACCGCCAGTTCCTTCAGGTCAATCCTGCTGTTTTTTTCTATCACTTTCAACAACTCCTGTCTCATTCTCTATTCCTCCTACTCGCCAATATTATGTAACGCTTTATAAATCTGATCTTGCCGTGGTCTGTCCAGATAGCGGATTTCCTCTCCATTGCGCAGAATCCTCTTCCTTCCTTCCGTCACCCTGCCCACAATGACCGCCGGAATATGTTCCGCCCCAAGCGCATCCACCAATCCCTGACCATCATTTGTAGTCATAATCAGGCATCCGCCTGACAGCAGTTCATATGGATTCACATTACAGAACTCACATACCTCCACCGTCTCCTGACGAAGGGGCAATTTTCTCATATCTATATTCAGTCCGACCCCTGCGCCTTCCGCCAGTTCCCAGAGAGCCGCGAATATGCCGCCCTCCGAAACATCATGCATGGCGCAAACGCCGGACTTCACCGCTGCCTCCGCCTCCGGAATCACAGACAAATACCTGTCAAATCCCCTGGCTTCCTCTATCAGATAAGAAGGGTATCTCTCCCCCAATCCTTTCCCATATCGCTTTGCCAAAAGCGCTGTTCCCTGAAGTCCAATCCATTTGCTGATGACAATATCCTGTCCCGGCGACGGGACTTTTGCCTCACAGCCAGCCCTTAGCTTTCCATATCCCGCCGTAATTGCGAACGGCACCTTCACTTCAGCACTAATTCGGGTCTGCCCGCCTATAAGTTCCATGGACAATTGGCCGCTGGCCTGCGCCGCCTCCCACATAAACTCTCTCAGTTCCGATTCCTCTGTTCCTTCCGGCAAAAGCAATGTCAGCATCAGAGCATACGGCGCAGAACCGCCGGCAGCCAGATTATTGGCACATTTCTGAATCAAATGTGTCAGTGTCATACAGACTTCCTGTTTCGCCGGCAGTTCCGTTCCCAGACAAACCGGCGCCTCCTGCATACAGGCTGTACCCCCTTCTTCGTGACCACACGAGAAAATGGCGCAGTCCACCCCCATTCCTGCGCCATTGACCATTTCTTCTCTTTTTGTATTCATCTGTCCTAAAACGGAACGTTTCAAGACATTCCCCGACACTTTTCCAATATCCATACTGTCCCTCGACCGACAATTATTTTATTCGTCATCATCGTCATCATAGGTGTCTTCTTCCGGAGGCGCAAGCAGAATTGCCAGCACATCCCTCACATGACCAACATTCCCTGTACCGATTGCCGCCATAATCTCTTCATATGCCACAGGATCCTCCGTAGCTGTTCCCACGGTAGCGCTTCTGGGCACCATTTTGTAACTGCTGCTGTTCACCTGTGTACGACTGACCTCCCTGCCGTTCTCCAGCACAACCTTCCAAAGCTGCGCTTTGTACCCTATGTGGGGAGCACCGCTGTCACTCACATATCCCAAAGGCCTGGAGGCATCTGCGTAAATGTTATCCGCAGGAGGATAAATTGCCTCCAATACCTTACTTTCATACCGCACTTCACGATTGGGATTCCTTGTCTCACACCCGTAAATGTTAAACGTAATATGTTTGTTCTCCGTATATCCTTCTATATAAACAGGATATTCCAGATTGTTTACAAATTTAAAATCTTTGTTGGAACTTTCCGAAATAGCGGCGTCTGCGGAAGGATCTACATATGTGACAATCATGGAATGATTGTATCGCTCCGTTATCTCCAGTTCCGCCAAAAGCAAGGCATTATAAAGTGTCGTGGACACCTGGCAGATACCGCCCCCCAGGCTGTCTACCACCTGTCCGTTCATATAGGAACCTGCCATATAATAGCCGTTGGCCGCAGTGAACGGCGTCACAAGGGCATGCATGGAAAATTCCTCCCCCGGATACACCAGCGCCCCGTTAATGAGCTTGCATCCATTGTCCACATTGGCGCATCTGTTATAATTGGATGTGGTATAAGATGTGGTAAAAGTTCCCAGAATATCCTTCACCTTGGACAACTCCTCCACGCTCCCTTTGGGCGCTTCCTGTTCCACATTCAGCCGGATGCTGCAACCTGTACGCTCCCATTCCTCTGTCAGATATTGGCTGACCTTATCAATGGAAGTTTCCACATCAAGAGCATAGCCTGTACGCCCTTCCACAATCCGGAAATTATCATTTTCCCGAACCAGCCCAAAGGCCACCGCCTTTACATCATATGGCGCGCATTTTTGAATCAGAACATCCCCGATTGCCTGCAAATCAAACGTAAGCTCAATGGGATAAATCAGATTCTCCCTTTCCAGATCTTTTAATTTCTTATATCTCTCAATCACATTGCCTCGAATCCCCACAGCCAGAGCATCCGTCACCAGTTCCGGATTTCCCCAGGCAATGCCCAGCTCTCCGGCCGTTACCACCACTTCCTTATCCATGGCAGCCAACAATGTAATCTCGGTGCTGCGCAGCCCGTTTACATATGACTGAATGGCCTGTTCCGCCTCTGCGGCACTCATGCCGGACAAGTCAATCTCTTCGGCATATATTCCGTTTTTAATCCTGTCGCCCCCCTGGGCCTTCACCTCCGCACCGGGTATCAACACAAAGGCAAGCAGCATCCACCCCCAGAACAGCCACTTCACGCTACCTTTCACTCTGTGATCAGCAGCCCATCTCCCTTTATTTTTCATAACAATCTCCCTCTATACTTGAATTAAAAGAATAAATATGATACAGTTGGTATAATTATGGCAAGTATTAACAGTACAATAATAACTGTCGAGATACGTTGTGTTGTTTTTTTATTGTTCAGATGAAACATGACTGACTCCTTTCCTTAATAAATCTATGGTTTGATCCATGGTCGTTACTGTTCCCACTGCAACCGGCAGCACAGCATATACCACAGTTCACTACATTGTCTCATGAAAGGATTATATATGATTATAGGACTTTTGGCAAGTTTTATCGGTGTCGGAATTATTATTTCTGTTCTTTCCAAAAAGTCTGCAAAAGCAGACCACGAAAAAGAGCGCAATTTCTGGGCCAGAGAGTCTGCGGCCAACAATGTACGGCGCAAATCTTTGGACGGTTTAAAGTATATTCATATCCCTCTGGAACAATTTCCCACGGAGATGTTATCTGAAGATTCTGACATTCGGGAATGTGTAGATATTATTAAGGCACTTTCCACCCAAAAGATTGTCAACCTGACAGGTCTGTCCAACACTGACTTAAAACTGGAATATGGCACCGCAAATCTTGCGCCCCTCTCTGAGTACGACCAAAATTATATGGTCCTGGTACGAACACTGCAACAATGGGCGGATAAGCTGATGGAATCAGGCTGTGTGGAAGAAGCCATACCCCTTATGGAGTTCGCTGTCAGCATAGAGACCGATGTGAGCCGTACTTACTACCAATTGGCAGATTACTGGCTTGCCAAGGGTGAGAATTCCCGGATTGAAGAATTGATTCAGACTGCGGAGAAACTGAATTCCACCTATAAAGAAACCATCATACGAAATTTAAAAGAAAAAGTATGGGGGGATGTCATGAACCTGTGACAATTTGAATCATACCACGCCACTAGGTGACTCCCCCCGATTGATTTATAATGTTTTCCCAAACAGTGTCACTGCCCCGCTGCCTTTATTTGCGAAGGCAGTGAATTCCCTTATGAAAGGGCAAACAACACCTTTTCATATTCTTTGACATAGTATCTGATATTGGTTCTGCCCTTTTGAATAATGGTATGTCCTTCTTTCTCAAGCATTTCCTTTTGCGCTTCAATTCCCCCCGGATACTTCTCGTTTAATTCCCCATTGGCTTTCAAAGTACGCCAATAAGGTGTCTTATCGTCTTCTCTCTGAAAGCTGGCCCAGGCGGCAATGGATACAAATATTCCCGCTGTGATTGGCTCCGTAAAATCCGCGCCGCTTTCTTTCGCAAAATATTCCCTGATGGTTCCTACCGTAATCAGTTTTCCAGGCGGCACAAGCCTCATTACTCTGTCATACTCCCTGGGCGGCGCAAGATACATTCTGTTTCCGCCATACTTTTTAATGCTCTTCTCATCTGTAATCATCTTAATTTCCGGCATGTTTTTACTGTCATTTAACATAGCATTAAAATCTTTTTTATCCTCATTTGCCATGATTTTCACCTCCTGCGTTAAGAATAATACAAAAACAGTATGGGTGCAATGAAGCAGTTTTAAAAATCTTATAATCCTTTATTTGTCATAAAATAAAGACAAGATTTTCCTATGTAGCATAGTGTAGGAGTTCGCCCAAAGCATCTATACAAAACACATAACAGGTGATTTACTGAAATTTTTTGTAGATGAAAATATTTTGATAATGTTGTTGGATTTGGTCTGCCTGACGGTTGCGCCTGATATTGGCTTTCAGTTAAGATACCGAATGCTTTTGGGAATATATGGACCATGGGACAGCCTGTGAATGTGCCAAGCAGGCACCACCTGTTTCCTCTTGGCATAGCTATTTGCCAATCAGATACTCTTTGTACAGTTGATTTCTGTACGCCTTATCCTGGGTCACTCTGATAATATCCTGTGACCGCTCATGTTCCATCAGCTTCGCTATTAGCCTGGAAAGTTTGT
>CAJUGT010000072.1 GCA_910586435.1 uncultured Acetatifactor sp.
GCCAACTGTCCGTGCAAGCACGGCCGCTTGGCTCATTGCCCGCGGGAATAAAAACAATCCCGGAATGGAAGCACAACGCATCTTTCAGACACATAGAAGGACGCTGAAATGCAGAGAACCAAATAAAATAAAAAAAGTTACAGACATATAGTAAAGTCTCGAAGGCGCATGAGAGCATCTTTCATGCACGAACTTCGGATGAAAGATGCTCTCGTTGCATATGCGCCAGGAAGACTTTACTCTTTAGTGCAGACGCGCAGCGACTTAATTAGGAGAACAATATGACACAAGATTTGTTAAATTTAGAAGAATTTGATGAGGAAGCATTAAAAGCGGAATCTGCGGAATTGCTGGAAATACGGTTTCTGACCGGAGATAACGCGGAATTTCGCAGAACGGAAGGCGGCTTTGTGTCCCTGACCGTCAAAGGCGCTCCGGGAGCTCCATCCAAAGAATACGCAAGAGTAGGCATATATCTGACTTTTCCTCTGACCAACCCGGAAGAATTTATTTCCATCCGGGAAGCGGACGAAAAGGCAAAAGAAATCGGCATGATAGAAAAGCTTTCGGCCTTGCCCAGGGAACAGCAGGAAATGCTGCAAGAGCAAATCAAACTGCGCTATTTTATGCCCGTCATCACCAAAGTACTGGATATAAAAGACGAATATGGCTATGCTTACTGGAATGTGGTGACTACCTTTGGAAGCTGCCGCTTTACCACCCAGATGAGCGGGGATGCCGTAATTCACCTCAGCGATTCCAGGTTGCTGGTGACAGATATTGACGGAAACCGCTATGAGATTCCCGATTTCTATCAGCTTGGCGTCATGGAACGCAAAAAGCTGGATTTGTTTATCTAACGAAACTCCCTCGCAACCGGACTTCACCGCCATGACAAAAAATCAGGGTGTTTGGTGAATGCATACAAAATAAGCGAGGCAAGCTCATTTTGGTACAAAAGTTCGGGGGATTGGCAGATAGGACTTTACAATAAATTTCCAAATATTCAGAAAGCCTGTGAGGTATTTATGAAATTATTATATAAATTAAACGAAGCACAGACCAGTGCTCTTTCTCTGAAGGAAGGAGAAACCCTTCGGTACTGTGTGCCCATAGATCTGCTGTATGACAACAGCACAAAACAAGTCAGAGAATCCTATACGGAGAATGTCTGGCTCGCAGTGACGACAACACGTTTTCTGGTATTGAACGAAGCCCATATCACTGCGGCTTTCCTTCTGGAAGACTGTGAAAAAATCAAATGTGAGCATCAGGTAAACAGCGGCATTGTCACCGTCATAAAAAAACCGGACAAAGCTCTCCCGGCACAGGATAACACCAACACGGAAGCCATTGGCGAGAATATATGTGTGGCACGATTTTCCATGAAGCACATTGTTAGAGTATCCTATGTGGTTCGAGGCGCCCAGGCCATTATCACCGCCATACAAAGAGGCAGGCAGGCCCAGGATGCCGAGACTGTCAACAGCCTGGAATATGAGAAATACTGTGAGAAATGCGGCCGTGCCCTTCCGGGTACCAGTAAATGCCCTTATTGTGAGGGAAAAGCGGATATTTTAAAAAAGTTTATGGCTCTCTGCGGAGAATATGTGGGAAGACTTTTGCTTATCTCCCTGCTGATGACGCTCATTGCCGCCATGAACTTGGTAAGTCCCATGATCCAGCGTTCTTTTATTCATAACACACTTGCCTCCGGTACCGGAAACTGGACTGAATTGTGGCTCTTTGTGGGAGCGACTTTGTTCCTGCTGGTAGCCCGCATTCTATTGGAAGTATACTGTTACTGGCAATGCGTGTCCCTGGGTTCCGCCTTAAGCATGACCATGCGGAGCAAGCTTTATTACAAAATACAGTCCCTGTCCCTTTCCTTTATCAACAACAGGAAGCCGGGGGAACTGATGAACCGTGTTTCCAGAGATACCAACCAGATACGGGTTTTTATGGAGGAAGTCTTCGGAGGCATGTTTTCCACTCTGCTTACCATGATTGTCTCCCTGGTGATGATGCTTGTCATCAGTTGGAAAATGACCCTGTTATCCATGGTTTTCATTGTGATTGTGTTTGTGACCATCAAGTCTTTCTGGCACCACATCCACACTATTTATCACAAACAATGGCTGAAGTCAGATGATTTGGCCAGCAGTTTGCAGGATATTATCTCCGGTATGCGTGTGGTGAAATCCTTCGGAAAAGAAGAACGGGAATCCGTGCGTTTTAAGAAGAAAACGGAGGAATTCGCCGCCATCAACAAGAAGAATGAAACCTTTTGGGCTGTCTTCTTCCCCATCATGACCTTTCTGTTGGGCGCAGGCACTTATATTGCGGTGTTTTTCGGCGGTATAGATGTGTTAAACGGCCAAATGACGCTGGGCCAGCTGGTACAGTTCATTACTTACTGCGGCTATCTTTTCGGCCCCTTAAGCTGGATGACCCACCTTCCCCGAGCCGTAATGCAGATGATTACCAGTCTGAATCGAATTTACGATGTATTGGATGAACAGCCTCTGATTGCTGATGGAGAAGACAGCAAATCCTTCCCCATTGAAGGCGCTTTTACTTTTGAAGATGTGTCCTTCGGATACCACACCTATGAACCAGTGTTGGAAAATATCACTTTTGACGTAAAACCCGGGGAAATGATCGGACTGGTAGGCGCTTCCGGTACGGGTAAATCCACCTTGATCAACCTCATCATGCGTCTCTATGATGTAGATCAGGGGAAAATCACCCTGGACGGCACAGATTTGCGAAAAGTCAGCACAGAGAGCCTTCACTCCCAGATTGGCGTAGTACTTCAGGAAACATTCCTGTTCTCCGGAAGTATCCTGGCCAATATCCGTTTTGCCAGACAAAACGCTTCCCTCTCGGAGGTGATTCAGGCAGCCAAAGCCGCCAACGCCCATGATTTCATCTGTAAGACTCCTGATGGCTATAATACCTATGTAGGAGAACATGGATATAATCTATCCGGCGGTGAGCGGCAGCGAATTGCCATCGCCAGAGCAATTTTGAACAATCCAAGACTGCTTATACTGGATGAAGCCACCTCCGCGCTGGATACCGAAAGCGAATTTCTGATACAGCAGGCCCTTGACCGGCTGGTGAAAGGCAGAACTACCTTTGCCATTGCCCACAGGTTATCCACCTTGCGAAACGCTGACAGACTTGTGGTGATTGACAAACATGGCATTGCGGAAATCGGCACCCATAATGAATTGTTGGAGAAAAAAGGTATATACTATGGCCTGGTAACGGCCCAATTAAAAATGGCTGAGGGAAATTAACCCTCAGCCCTAAAAATTTACAGAAAACGCCAACCTTTTTCCATGTGCCTCCACTATATAGATGTCAGTACCATAAGCAATATAAACAGCTCCAAAGAATTCCCGGGAAAATAAAATGAATAAGCAAAAAGCAGATTCCATTATAACCGAATATTTCCATAAGATCTACGGCTTTGCCATAAAGAAATCTTTTTCTTATGATGAGGCGGAAGATCTGTGCTCAGATATCCTACAGGAAGTATATCTTTCCCTGCTGAAAGCAGATGAAATTATCAACCTGGAAGGCTATATCTGGCGTATCAGTGAACACACTTATTCCAAATTTGTCTCCTCCAAAAAGAAGCGGATGGGTATCTCCATAGACAGTGAACTGTTTTCGTCCCAGTTGGAAATCCCTTACTTTGACGACTATGACTCTTTATTGGATGACACTGCGGAAGAGCTGAGCCGACTGCGGCGGGAAATCGCTTTCCTGACACAGCAGAGACGGGAAATTGTTTATTTATTTTATTACCAGAATTTAACCATTTCGGAAATATCATCCCAAACCCATATGCCGGAAGGTACTGTAAAGTGGCACTTAAACAAAGCAAGAAAAGAATTAAAGGAGGGTTTTACCATGGAAAGAACAGTTGGCACTTTGGGAATCAATCCCATTGTCGCATCATCATTCGGTCACGACGGAGATCCGGGCAACGGCTCTACAGAAGTTTATCTGAAAGATAAACTGAATCTTAACATTGTGTACAGTGTTTATTTTACCCCCAGAACCCTGGAAGAAATCGCCATGGAACTTGGAATTACCCCCGTATTTATCGAAGATAAGGTACATTTCCTGGAAGATAACGGTTTTCTGGTCAGAACCACAGGCAATCGCTTTACTACTTATGTAAATTTTTCTCCCAGAACCTACTCCCGTGAGCAGAAGGACCAACGCCTGAAAATCCAGTTGGAAATCGCCCAACAGCTTGTGGAGGAATATGTCCCCTCTGTTCGGAAAGCCATAGCGGAAGTAACGGACATATATATTCCAGGAGGCAATCGGGAACTCTTAGATGCCGCGGCTATTTTCTATGGCATCGTGAATAAGTCCCGTCTCAGCGCCCGCCGTGATTTGTCAAAATACTATATTAAACCTACCTCCGGCGGAAATTACATTGCATGTGTTAATCTGGACGCAACGTGTTCTGACCCTGACTATGAAGCTGCCATGAACTTCTCCTCCTATTGGTTCTGCGGCAACATGCATCGTTGGTCGGAGAAGTATCCTGAAGTATCCAGCTGGTCCATAGATACCAAATACTGTTCCCGACAGGGCTTTTGGGGCAATAACCTTACTTCCGATTACGAGTATCTATATGAATTCATCATCGGCACCCTTGCGGACAACGCAGCAAATGCCGAAAAATATAAACGTCTCAGAGAACGCGAATATCTTACTGAAGATAATCAGATAAATATCATGTTGGTAAAAGGATCTGATAAAGAATTTTTTGCGAAAATTCCTTCCTTGCCAGAACAGTTTAAGAGAAAATACGCAGATTACGCTTTTGAGGCCGCTGTAGAAGAAGCTAAAGCATATCCTCCCCAAATGCAGGATTTCGTAATCAGTTGGAGCGTAGACAACTTTATCAACTCCCCAGTGGCAATTATGGTAATGGATATACTTTACGAGAAAGTCTTCCGGCCACTGACACAAAAGGAAAAAGTATCTTCACAGTTGTTAATGTTCAGCGATATTCTTCCGTAACGCCTTATCATGCAAAAAACCACCCTGCCCCCTTTCACCGCAGGGTGGTTTTTCCTTTTATCATAAAGCCCAGGTCTCAGCCTGTTTCCACCCGTACAAATTTTCTCTTACCCACCTGCAGGACATCTCCTGACTTCACCGCTTCTTCCAGGTTATCTATTTTTACCCCATTCTTTTTTACGCCTCCCTGAGCAAGCAATCGCCTGAATTCCGCCCCGCTTCCTACAAGACCTGCGTTTACCAGGGGCCTGACACAGTCAAATAACGTGCCATGCTCCAACACCACGCATAACTTTTCCGCCTGCTCCGGCACCTCCTTGTTGGTAAAGGCTTCTATAAAGAATCTCTCTGCCATTTCCGCATCTTCGGCACTGTGATAAAGGGATGTGATTTCTTTGGCCAGCAATATCTTGCAGTCACGGGGATTACAGCCATCCGCCATCTTCTCTTTTATCAAATCCAGTTCCTCAGGCATAATATCCGTGGCCAATTCAAAGTATTTGAGTATCAGCTTATCAGGTATACGCATCACCTTGGTAAACATGGTACGGGCATCTTCGTAGATGCCAATATAGTTATTCAGACTCTTACTCATCTTCTCGTTTCCGTCTATGCCTTCCAAAAGAGGCATAAACAGCGCTGCCTGCGGTTCCTGTCCTCTCTCTTTTTGCAGGCTTCTGCCCATGAGGACATTAAAAGTCTGATCCGATCCGCCCAATTCCAAATCCGCTTTCAGTTCCACGGAATCATATGCCTGCATCAAAGGATAGAAGAATTCATGCAAACCTATGGGAACTCCTGTGTGAAACCTCCTGTGAAAATCATCTCTTTCCAACATTCTGGCAACCGTAATCGTGGATGCCAGATTCAATACTTCCTCTAAATTCAGTAATTCCAGCCACTCCCCGTTATAGCGCACCTGCGTCTTGTCCCTGTCCAGGATATGGAATATCTGCTCCTGATAAGTCTGGGCATTGGCGGCCACCTCACTGTCCGTCATTGCCTTTCTCCCCTTGCTCTTACCGGTGGGATCTCCGATTTTACCTGTAAAATCCCCAATCACAATAATGACATTATGCCCCAAATCCTGCATCTGCTTTAATTTTCTCAACGCCACCGCATGGCCCAGATGAATGTCGGGCGCACTGGGGTCCATACCAAATTTAATGTTCAATGGTTTACCGGTTTGGATGCTTCGCTCAATCTTTTGTTCCAGCTCCTCCTCCCCAATCAGATCCACTGCGCCCTGCTTAATTACCCGCATTTGATGCCGAATCTGCTGCGCCACAGATTCTGTGTTTTTTTCTTCCGGTTTTGTCTCTGTTCTCATGTCTGCCTCCATAATTATATTCGTTGCTCCTTTCTTCCAGTTCCAAAGTTCGCTTTCGCAATACTTTGCCTTCCCAATTCCCCTGAGCAGGAAAAATTTCCACTAAAAAACTCCCGTCCTGCCAAAAGGACGAGAGCTTACTCCCGTGATACCACCTAATGTTTACAGACAATTCACATTGTCCGCCTCTTCAAGTACGTCCGTCAAACCTCCTGCCCACGAGACTTCCTGTTCCTCCGGATGATACTCTAGCACGATAACGGGTGCGGGAACCGTCGCAGCCTACTAATCTTCACAGACATTTGGTGCGAAGCTCAAAGATGTATTCACACAAAGCTTCCCATGCGCCTCTCATCAAACGGCTGCTTTCTGTATGCTCCACCATGTGTTACTTCTTCTTGTCATTGCTTTTCTTCATCAATCACTTGAATATGAAATTGTAAGTATTATAAAAGATATAAGAACCTTTGTCAATACCTTTTTTCACATCTTGCGGCACCGGGCGAAGGGGTAGTCACTGTTCACTCGGTGTCACCGCAAGGCGTTTTCATGCGTCTTTTGCATGACAAACCCGAGGTTGCTGTGCGCCAAAGCGCCTGTCCAAAGGCGGTTTACCACCTTGGCGTTTTGTGTGCATCAGTTGCTGTGAGCGGAGTGAACAGTAACAAGGGGTAGTCACTGTCACTCCCGCCAAAAGCGCTTTTTCAACAGGAAAAAGAGAACCGCCCCAAGGCAGCTCCCTGTAAAATTTAGAATAAAATCATCCACATCCACACTTCGTTCAATAAATAGCTGGCTGACTTCAATGAGGAGCGGAAGAAGTGAAGAACAGCAAATCACAGCCCATACGTTCCGTCTCCTCTTCCACAACAGTACATTGCCAAATCCCCAGGGCATAAACATCACAATATTCCCCACAATATTAACCATAAAGGCATCCATATCCTTACGCATGGAAAAACCGCTCATTGTCCTGAATGGCACAAGATTGATTTTCTCTCCTGATTCCATTCTCTCCGCCGCCCTTTGCGCCATATGCGCAGGGGTATCATATTCACCCCAGAGGGCCAAAACCAGAAGGCCTGCGTGGAACAATACAAAAGCTGCCAGGAATACTTCTCTCTTGATTCCCGCCCATCCCTCCGCCTTTCTTCTCCATGGTTTTCGTATGATCAGGTAAAATGGTGTCACTGCCAGAATGATAATACATATTTTCTGAATATAATACAGCATAATGAACCTATCCTATGGAAACTCCATACTCCAGAATTTGTTACCCGCTTCACTTCCGTGTCTTATTGGTTCATCTCTTCGACTATCTCTTTGGGTTTCAGAGTCATTTCCACCCAGGCAGGCACAAATCCGCTTTTAATTGCGTTTCTGGCCGAGCGAACATTGGACCATGCGCAGCAATAAAACGGTACTTTGTTCCTTTCCAGAATTTCCATGGCCAAATTACTTGTCAGTGAGGCGGCAATTCCTCTTCTGCGGTACATGGGCAATACATCCACACCTATTTGCCACATATCCTCACAATCGGCCGAACAACCTGCCAGCCCAATGAGTCTGCCCCCCTCATAAGCCCCTATTCCAAGAACATCTAATTCTTTTCGCTTTTCACACAGAGCATTGCTCCATTCAGGCAAATATAAATCCACAAAATCTTCCTGTGTCAAAACTCTAAGCTCATACTCACAGGTGAAACGCTGAAGCCTTTCCTTCTGGGGCAAAAAATATTCTGCCATCAAGCAAATCTTCTGTCCGTATTCACTCATTCTGCCATCAAGCCAATGCAGATTGGGCGTCTCAAAACAATGATAGAACGCAAACTTGTCCAGATACTCTTTGACAATCTCCCTGTACTCCTCTCTGACAGATGCCACTATGTTGCTCCCATAAGAAACCAGATTGCATGCTACCGGTTCCTTATAGTACTTTCTTGCCAATGGCCCGATTTTTGATGGGACAATCACATTTTCTGCTTTTAAGAAGTCCTCTGCCCGGCAATTGATGTCTAACGCCGACTGCTTCATGGCGATTTCTAACATGTCCTGATTTGTAAACATATGCTGCCTCCTTATAGATACCCTCTCCTCATTGCTTCTTCCATCAATTTGGGCTGAATATCGGGATAGGTCCATTTCTTCGGCATTTCGTCCGTTATTATAATTTGTTCAATCTCTCTGTGCAGCTCCCCCTCAAAACGTGTGATACGGGCAAAATACAGCATTCCAAAAGATTCTTCCGCTCCCGGTTTGTCATGCGCCGTAACGGAGTATACACAGACGGGCTCCAGAGAGAACTCCAAAGCCCCTGTTTCTTCGTACAATTCCCTTTTTGCCGTCTCATTGATATCTTCCCCATCCTCCCGATGCCCTCCGGGTGTCTCCCAGGTGTCTCTCTCCCTATGTTTGCAGAAGACATATTTATCCTGGTTTTTTGACAGTATTACGGCAAATTCAAGCAGTTCATCCTCTATGGTATCATAGAACTTTACTTCTGTCATTCAAATAATTCCTTCTTTCACGGCTTTTTCTTATCAGTCACAGACATTATTATTTCACAAAATAACAGTAATCCAATATGACATTTCCCTTCTCATCCGGCGTTGTAAAGCGGGGACAGAGGCAGTTCTCAAAGGACATTTCAACTCCATTTTCATCGGCATTTATCTCAATTCCTGCCTTTTTGAGCTCCTTCCAGCAATTGCACGCAAAACCATGCACTTCCTCTTCCCTGCCATAAATCCAACAGGTACCCAAATTTGATTCCGGAAAATCAATACACTCAAATCCTTCCGGAACTTCCGTATTTTGGGGTGTAAACATTCCAATCCAGTATTCCGCAAGCTGACCGCTTTTGCGGCATTCCAGACCCACATACGCTGCCCCGTTTTCCCAGATGGCCAGAATCTTATCCGTTCCTCCCATGCTGTTTTCTATGATATCAAACCAGCCGTTAGCAAACCATTCTCCCCAGCCGCTGTAATCGTGATATTTCTTTCCAATAAACCTCATAGCCGGAACTTCTTCCTTAAATACCTTGATAATTTCTGCCATAGTTCTTCTCCTTTTGCCTTTGTATGTTATTTCCATTTAATATGGATATATATCTGTTCCGAGAATTCCCTGCTGTTTTCCCTATATGTTTCAAAATCACAATCCCCAAGCCTTACAAACTCACTTTGGGAACTCCATTCTCTGTTTATGTAATTCCAGGTCCTGTGTATGGTATTTACAAAGGTATACTTATTCGCTTTGGGCGTGTCAAATACCGCATACAATCCCCCTTCCACATTTAACTCCATGGCTCCTGATATATCCCCCCTGGCATACCGGGACAAAATTCCTATATAATAATCGAGCTTGTTTTTTTCATAGTTCCATACAGAAAATCCATAATCCAGCTGAGCGTCCCCACCGGACAATTTACCGGATAATCCCCCGCAATTATATTTGTTCCAAAACTTCGCAGGTTCCTCTTCATCACATTTATATACCATTGCGCAAAATGGTTTTAATTCTATTATCCTGGGCACTAATACAAAAACACCACTTTCCGCTTTGTTCCTGTGAAGCAATTTCAGACTGTTATCAACAAGCCTGTAATCCGACGGAAGTATCCTATGCTCCAGTTTAAATGCCCTTGTAAAATTCTCCTTGGAATTAAACCCATGCCTATAACCTATCTGAGAGATTGGCTCCTCCGTATCCGCAATATCACAGGCACTTTCCGTAATCCTTCGCCTGCGCACATATTCAGACGGCGTCATATGAAACGCTTCCTTGAAAACACGCAAAAAATGATATTTGGAATATCCCGCAACAGATGCCAGCCTGTTTAAATCCATATCCTCGTATAAGTTTTCTTCGATGTAATCCAGGACAATTTGAAGCGATTCCTCATATTTCATACTCAAATTCCTCAATATAACTATAGCATAGGAACTGACAAACTCGTTGATATAAATTGCTGTTTTCTTCCATTTCTCTATTATACTATCTCAATCAAATACTATCAACACTCCTCCATTCTGTCAATAAGCCCGGGCTGACTGCGCCAAACAACAGGTTTTAATGACATATTTCGACATCTGCCAAAAGCCCTGATCTCATATTTCGTAGAAAAAGTGAAACAAAAAGTATATTGAAAATGGAGTTCACATATGCTATAATGCCAATAGGCAAAAAGATAACAGTTTTCACATGACACACAAAAGAACGAAGCCTCGAAAGTACGGCCAATACTTTCGGGGCTTCTTCTTTTGCGGAAATGTCAACCATTCTGCCTGATTGACAACTATTCATCCCCATCAAGCCATTTGCACAGGTAAAAGGCTACGACACTGGCCAAAACGGAGAGAACAAAAGATAACAGCACTTCCACATGCCACACCCCCTCCCTGTCACCAGTATCGGGGCGGTAACAATATCAGTATAACATACTTTTTACATTTTTCCACTTTTTTCGATCGCAAGTTTCGTAGTTTTTTTCTTAAAATTATCGAAAATACCGACAAAAGATATGCTCTCCTGCCAGTACTTTTCTATCATTCACTATCCTATTTCATCCAAAGCCCTGCCAGTTCCATCTCCGTGTTAAAACTTATGGTGTATGTCACATTGCGTTTTTCAAAGGCCGCCACAATCACTACCACTGCCATATCCTTTCCCTGCGCATCCTTCTGCCCAACTGCCGCTATGCTTTTATATTCCTGAAAGGCGCCTGTCTGGGCATTCATTGCCTCCATGTTGGCCCCAAGTGTCTCGGATGTCAATGCTTCTTTCATGACAGAATCCATCATTTCAACTGCCTTGTCATATTCTCCCTCAATCAGAAATCCCACTGCCTCCCTGGCTGATTCTTTCACCGTGTCCTCATCGAAGACATCCGCCAACTTGGTATTGCCGCATCCAAACAACACAAAAACCAAAACCGCCGCTGCCAAAAATCCTTTTATTTTCATATCCTTTTACCAACCTTTCTATTTTTCCAAAACAGTCTGTTCCACATAGACTTTAAGACTGTTTTTACCATTTTTACTGCTTTTATTGTTTTTTATAATTCTTACTTTTTTTGACATTCTGTTTTTCTAATACATATCAGCCCTGCCGCCAAAGTCAACACTCCTGCCAAAGCCCCATATAGCCAGACACCCATCTGCCCCACACCGTAAACCCCGGGGAGAATCACAATGGCAGCATCTAAAAGCCCATGAAGTATAATGGCGCTTATGAGATACCTGAGCGCTTTTCCTGCCCGAATTCCCTTTAATACCAGAAGCGTCGCTCCCACATGGAACCCTATTGCGTACAGTCTCTCACCCCCTGCCAGAAATGCGTCCCAGGGGCCAAGCGGCAGCAATGCGCCCTGGCCTCCCAGAAGCATCCCCAGACAGACCACAACATTTATTCCAACAAAAATCATGGCCTCTATTCCTCCATGCCCCATCCCAAAGGCCAGTCCATGGGCCAAAGTCCTCTGCTCCTTCATAAGAAAACGAATACAAACCCATCTGGCCACCTCTTCAAAAATTCCTGCGGACAGCCCCAGAAACAATCCATATTTCCAGGGATTCAACTGCATAATGGCAAACCATGCGTATTGGGGCAATACCAATTGTAAAATCGGAATTCTGACGCAAATCTGGCTGACGACAAAAGCTGCTGCCCCAACAAAAAAAGCTTTCCCGGCCCCCTTTTTCCTTCTGGCACACAATACCAGTCCCCCAAGAGGCACCACAAAACACACAATCACACAAAATATCAAACCTGTTATCAACATTTTCCCGTTTCCTCCCCCATATCGCACATCAACACTGCCTTAGTAATAAACACTCCCTCCTTCCATTCAAAGCGCACATCACCTCCATACTGTTCCACAATCCGTTGTACATTCGCAAGGCCCAAACCGCAATGGCCGCTTTTTCGGGAGAGAAATCTTCCGCCCTCCTTCACAGGCTCCTTTGGGCAGCTGTTTTCCATGACAATGGACAGGAATTGCCTGACTTTATTTATCCGCAGTCTGATAAATCCCCCTGCGCTTTCGGATGCCGCAGTCACCGCATTGTCAAGCAGATTCGCGAATAAAGCAGTCACATCCGTATCTTTCATAAAATTCAGGGACAGCTCTCCCACCTTAATATCCTCCCGGATGCCAGCCCGCTGCATACAGGCGGACTTATCGTTCAAGATAATATTCAGCAGCTTTTCCGATGTATAGTATTTCTGCTGAAAGCGATTCAGCATATGGTGAATATTTCCCCCATACCGCAGTGCGTCCTCCGCCCCGTCACTTAAGTAAAGCGCCTCCATGGCCTGAATGTGATTGCGGATGTCATGTATCATTTTTCTGGATTCTTCATATTTTTCCTCTTCCCGCTCATAATATTGATATTGCAGCAATGCCTGCTGCCGATAGAGATTTCTTTCCATCTCAAGTCTTCTGTTTTCCCCCATAATATCTATCAACACACAGAAATAAACATTTAATCCAACCAGCAAAATCAGATTAATCATGAAAAGAATTACCGTTTCCGTTGCCAGATAGACCTGCATCATATAGACCGTACAAAACATGTTAAAAACAGAAAACCCTGGCAGAAAAATGGACAATACCACCTGCCTGACCGTAACACGCCTTCCCGCCCTTTTCCCTGTGGCCATGGTAACAAGCAGAATTACCATAAATTCCAGCATACGGCTCACTATCACCAGCAGAATATATGCCAGATCCTGAGAATTCAAATACAGAATCCCCATCATCCAGAAAAACTGATACCCTGTTACCACCGCAGCATCCGTCAGAAATACGGCTGCGCACAAGATAAAATCCGGAATAAGAAACATTCTGGCTGTGCCAAAGCTCCACCCTGCCACAAAGGGAAAGAGCAGCATCAAAAAGAGATTTATCCATATGTTTCCCAGAGTGGAAAAAACTACATTCACCAGAACATACAATACGATTCCCCACCAATGAATCCTTCTCTTTTTGCGCCGGCCGGAGTTCTCCGCAATCCGGTACGCTCCATAGAACATGGAAGTTATCAAAAGCACACTGCTCAAAAAAGGGATGACTCCATAGATGATTACACTCACTCCCCCCTCCCCCTTTCCAACGCAAGAAATTCATTCAGCGCCCTGCGAAACTCTACCGACTTTTTCTGAGACAATGGAATCAAAGTGCCATCCGTCAACAATATTTCGTAATTACGAATGCTTACCACCGCGTATAAATTGACTGAAAAACTCTTATGGGGCATAGCAAAACCATATTTTTCCATTTCCTGGGCCACTTCGGTAATCCTTCGTTTTAAATGCCATTGCCCCTCCACCGTGTGAAGCACTACCTGACGCTCAAGGTATTCAAAGTACAGAATCCTGGAAGAGACCACCCGTACAATCCCTTCTTTGGCCTGAAATTCCAGCGTCCATTCCCTTTTAGGAAGCCCGTAACTCAGCGCTTCATCCAACTGCGCATACAGCTCCTCCTCATTTAATGGTTTCAGCAAATACGCAAAAGCATGTACCGCAAAAGCAAAAATTGTGTAGTCACTGTAATTGGTCACATATATCAGCTTCACCTCCTTGTCCGCTTCACGGACCCGGCGGGCCGTTTCAATTCCATTCAGCTCCCCCATATCAATATCCAACAGCAGAATATCATACCGTTTGCCTGATGCCAGAAGTGCCTCCCCGCTTACATAAGCATCTGTTGTTATCTCCGCTTTCGGATATTTTTGCAGCATAGTTTCTGTCCTGCGCAAAGTGTTCTCGTCATCATCACAGATTGCTACTCTCAGCATCCCTGCCTCCTCTCCTGGAATCCTCCCATCCGAATCCCCCATCCAATTCCATTCTAATGATTTTCCGCATAAAACGCAATATGCTTTGCCTCAGATAAGGCATATGAGGTCTGAAATACATGAAACAGGAAACAGACTGCATATAAATGCGGAAAAGACTTGTATATTTGGCTCAAATCCTCTAAAATAAATTTATTACATATAGAAGAGGTGCAGCTATGTTAGAAAAAGTGACCCGCCTGTTCGGGCCGGTAGATATGACCCAGGGACGTCCCTGGGAAAAAATTGTGGTTTTCACCATCCCCATGCTCATTGGCAATATCGCCCAGCAGTTATATAATACAGTGGACAGTATTGTGGTGGGGAAATATGTGGGCGATAACGCCCTGGCAGCCGTGGGAAGCGCCAGCCCCATTTTCAATCTTCTGCTGGTATTATTCGTGGGCATATCCATGGGGGCGGGCATTATGGTTTCCCAATATTACGGCTCCCACGACAGGGAAAACCTGTCCAAAACCATTGGGAGTACCATCACATTGACCGCCATTGCTTCTGCCCTGCTGATGATAGTGGGGTCCCTGGCCATCCGTCCTGTGCTCATATTATTGGATACCCCGGAAAGCATCCTGGATTGGTGTACATCCTATTTGATGATTCTTCTGTGGGGCATCGCCGGGCTGGCCTACTATAACATTCTGTGCGGAATCCTGAGGGGGCTCGGGGATTCCTTATCGGCGCTGGTATACCTTCTGATTGCCACAGTAATCAACATTGGGCTGGATGTGTGGTTTGTGGCCGGATTCCACATGGGTGTGTCCGGCGTGGCCCTGGCCACGGTGATTGCGCAGCTAATCTCCGCTATACTATGTGTCCTGAAGCTTCGCAGGATGACAGATTACTTTGATATGAAATTACAATACCTAAAGCCGGACAGAGAAAATATTATGACGGTCATCCGCCTTGGCCTCCCCTCAGGTCTCACGCAGGCTATCTTCTCCCTTGCCATGGTAGTTGTCCAGTCCCTGACCAATAGCTTTGGAGAAATGATTATAGCGGCAAACGTGATTATTATGAGAGTGGATGGATTCGCCATGATGCCCAATTTCTCTTTCGGCACCGCAATGACCACTTACGCCGGACAAAACGTGGGCGCAAAAGAGTTTGAAAGAGTCAAACAAGGCGCAAAACAGGGCACCTTGATTGCCGCAGGAACTTCCGCCGTAATCACAGGTTTGATTCTGCTCTTCGGCCCGATTCTTATGGGAATCTTTACCAATACTGCGGAACTGGCCCAGTTGAGCGCCAACATGATGAAGATTTTGGCTGTGGGTTATATTGCCATGGCGGTAACTCAAAGCCTGTCCGGTGTCATGCGGGGCGCCGGCGATACCGTAACGCCCATGTGGATTTCCATGCTTACCACTGTGGCCGTCCGGGTTCCTCTGGCCTATGGACTGACCTACCTTACCAAAACGCCGGATTTGCCCCAAGGCCGCTATGAAAGCTTGTGGATTTCCCTGTTATGTTCCTGGGTACTTGGCGCTTTGATTACCTTTGTCTTTTACCGGGTAGGAAAGTGGAAGAAAAAGGCGCTTTGATATTTTCGGCTCTCAAACCCACAGCAGACTGCCTGCCTCGCCAGGTCCCATATAAACCCAAACTTATCACAGTCTCCCAATCAAAGACCCCGCTGCAAGCAACGGGGTATCAAGCTTGTAACGCCCCAAGGGGCGGGGTATTTGACCCTCGCGGCATTCGCCAACTGTCCGTGCAAGCACGGCCGCTTGGCTCATTGCCCGCAGGAATAAAAGTGTGTCTTATGAACCTTCCACCGGACTTTCAGACACAGCGGCGTGGAGACACCATAACAGGAGAACCTTATGATCAGAAAAACAGAAAAAGAAACAGCAAAAGAAACCACCACCGACGTTACTTTCGGAAAAGTAATCTGTAACGCAAAACATACTGTACGGACACAGGAAATCGAGAAAACAGCCCCTTCCTGGCACATGGTAGAAGAATGTCTCTGGGACATGTTTGAAGACGCGGACGAATTTGTTGTCCTGACTGTGGGCGATGCCCGTTATCATATCCGATTTATACAGGCAGCACAGATAGCAGAGGGCATCACCGTGCAGCTTGGCATAGAAGAGGGAGAACACACCAGACTTGTGGAAAAGACCTGCTCCGAAGATGAATGCATGGAAATTTTCCAGAGATTCTATGATTCTTCCCAGGTGCAGGATGTGGAACGCTACACCCCTGTGGAATTTTATCGTTGAGCCATTGCTTACATTACAAAAGGATTGTATTCCGGCCGTGGGGCCGGATACAATCCTTTTTTCATACTTTGCGATTCATTTCCGGTGATTTCGTTCTACCTTTTCCATGTCAGACTCACAGTGCTTTAGAGCGTGTTTGAAAATTCATTCCCGCCATCTGCACGCCCCACTTTGCGGTATATTTGGCCCTCATTCGGTCAACGCAGCCCACTACGCCTCCCTCATTCTGGTCCAATCTGCCGCAAATTGTGACGCACAGCTGTCAGAAAGCAATTTTCAATCACACTTTGGGGCATTTTTTCCCTTCCTAATCACCATGTAATCCAACATCACTATGACTCCTATGAGAACTGCTGCCAGAACCATGTTGACGGCAAAGATCGGAAGCCCTCCCCCAATCACCACAATCACCAGCGGAACAATTCCCGTGAACATGCATATAAGCATTGTAATCATGGTTGATGCACTCTGTTTTACCACTCTGGTTTCATTCTCCCACTCTAAAAGAGGAAATTTGCAGTTTACCGTGATTCCCACCACTGCGGAATATACAATGTATACCGCAGGCATCACCAAGAGGCTGACCAGCGTCAGGAAATCCGGCCGCAGCGCAATCAGCAAAAGCACCTCTGTCACAAGATAAAACGGCACAGCCACCAGCACATCCGCCCATACTTTACTTCTGATGAGATTTTTCCCCGTAATGGGAAATGTCTGCATCATCCACCACTGCTTCCCTTCCATGGATATGGAACAGGAACTCATGGGCATTAGCCCCGCCATCATTCCCAGCAAAACAGGAAGCCCCCTGTCTACAACACCCTCAATCCCCAGCATTCCCTCCAGGTAATCTTTTCCCGCAATCAAAACCCCAACTGCCACAAGTACCATCAGCAGATTTCCCACAATTGTATTAGAAACATATATCACTGAAGAAAAATAACGCCTCAGTTCTCTTTCCACCATGCTGCGAAAAACAGATCTGGATTTCATTTCCTTCATTTGATAATTGCCTTTTGCCCCATGTGCGCCAAGCAGACTGCAAATGGCTGCGTAAAACGGCCGCAATATTTCCAGAAACAGAACAAAACACCCCAACGACAGCGCCAGAAAACAGAGAAGCATTATAAATTTGCCCCCCACCATTGCCTCAGAGAGCCAGATTCCCGGCGGATAGATTCTGCGTATCTGCTCTTCCATCAACGGCGCCAGCTGATGTATCATATCCAAAAGTTCTTCTTCCATCTCCGCCATTCCAAAACTTCCCACCATAATGACACAGATGAAAATCAATGTGAGAACAATCGCCACCAGATTTTTCCTTCTCCATCTGCTGCTGATGCCGGAAATCACTGCCCCCACCACAGAGGCAAGCGTAAGCGGCAGCAACGGAAGAAACACACTCCCCAAAATTCCATACAGGTAAAATGTCACTTTGGGTCTCTCCATGATTCCATACACCGCCATACCAGGAAACATCACCAGCATCCCAAGAAGCATATTGGTGAGATACATACTCAGAAACCTGCTGACAATGATTGCCCTGACAGATACCGGCAAGGCAATCTGTTTCTCGTAAGCGCTTCTGTCAAAAAGCACCGCCCCCGTCTTTAACACAGTAAAAATAAATACCACCATGGACACGCACATGGAAAGAACCGCAGGCACATAGAATCCCATTCCCATATATATCAGCCCATAACTCAAGGCTCCCACATACCCTGCCATCATCAAAAGCAACACTACCCAAAGCACTGCCATCCAACGGTATCTGACCTTCTTACCTGAATCCTTTGTATATCGGTATTCATTGATTCCCAATAAATTACACAGGGAAACCCTGACCAGCAATCCAATCTGCCTTCCCATACGCAGCCGCCTCCCTTCACCCTGCCTTCTGACATTTGTTCCACAAAAACAGATGTCCCCAAATATCACTCTTCTCTTCCATGTCTTGCCACCTCCATGAAGATATCTTCCAGGGACTTGTCTTTTGTCAAATCTTTCGTGTCGCCCTCAACCATCATTTTTCCCTCGGAAATAATTCCAATACGGCTGCAAAGCTTCTCTGCCACTTCCAGTACATGCGTGGAAAAAAAGATTGCGCTTCCTTTTTCACAGAGAACATGCATCTTCTTACGCAATATCATAGACGCTTCCGGATCCAGCCCCACAAAGGGTTCATCCAATATCAATAGTTTTGGTTCATGAATCAATGCTCCCGTTATAGCCAGCTTCTGTTTCATACCATGGGAATAAGTGGACACCAGATCCCCAAGAGACCGATATATCCCCAGATCCTGGGCCTCTTTTTGTATTCTTTCCTCCCGTTCCTTCACAGATACTTCATAGAGATCCGCAATAAAATTCAGGTATTGAATTCCCGTCAGATATTCATACAAATCCGGGTTGTCAGGAATGTACGCCATAACCTTTTTACAGGCCAGAGGTTCCTTTCGTATATCTCTTCCATCCACCAGTATTTCCCCCTGATCAAAGTCATGAATTCCTACAACAGCCTTGATGGTTGTAGTCTTTCCTGCTCCGTTATGTCCAATAAAACCATAGATATCCCCTCCACGCACTGTAATGGACAAATTGGACACCGCTGCCTTTGCTCCCTTATACACCTTGGTCATATTTCTGATTTCCAACATAGCACTTCTCCTATTCCAGTAACGGCTCTGTAAAGTGCCACAAGCCGCATTCTTTTCCATTACACCGTCCACAACCCAAACCGGACCATTCAAATTCTGTCCCACTTTCGGAAACTTGTATTTCAACATCAAACGGTTCCATCAACATGGGACGATTCCATCAACATCGGACGGTTCAAAGTTCCCACACTCAAATCTACAGTATCTTATCTGTAATACCTTATCTGCAATACCTTAAATTGAGTATACCTATAATTTACAATATATCTTTCCCCATTTCAATGGAAGTACAAGATAGTTTTCTAACAAAAGTTTCCAATTGCGATACTTTTTCAATTCTATACAATTATTTCGCCGCTGACAAAATTTCATTGACAAGTTTTTTCAGTTTCCTAAAGGATGCCTCCCAATTTAGTTCGGTAGTGTCAACTTCATATACCCAAAATCAGCTCAACCCCAGTAAATTCAAATGTTTACGGTTAGAGGGAAGTAATTTCAGATTAGGCGGTATAGCCCCAA
>CAJUGT010000073.1:0-16008 GCA_910586435.1 uncultured Acetatifactor sp.
GTTCATCGGAGGCGTTGCCCGAGCCGAACGTAACCCCCCATGCCCCGGACGCCGTCCCCTTTGCCAGTCCACTTTGCCCCCCTGAAAGAAACCCGCAAGCTCCTTGGCACTACCGGGGATTAACAGCCGCCCACCGGCATAAAAGCCGAATGAAAGATTTTGGTTATGTTGATTTCTGCTCCCGAATCAAGTATAATAAGTTTGGGACTGGCAGAGGAAAGTACCTTGAAGTACACTGCGAAATAAGTTCCTGCCCACGGGGACTGAAATAAACTGGAATAGAATAGAAAGGACGAAGAAAATGGAAAATGAAGGTGTAATGGTAACAATCACAAAGACATACGAGTACGATTATGAGCAGTATGAGGATGAGGGAAAAGGGACAAAGGCCATGGTGGAGGAGATTCTGGCAGATCCGGATTTGCCCGGTTTGAAGGAAATTATAATAGGAAACTGGGGAGGCGCATGGGAGGAAGACTGTCAGGAACTCATAGATGGCATTGTGGAAAACGCGGACCGTTTCGCTCACATTGAAAGGCTTTTTGTGGGGGATATGGGGTTTGAAGAATGTGAAGTGTCCTGGATTATGCAGGGAGATTACAGCCAACTCTGGGGGGCTTTGCCAGGGCTGAAAGAGTTGACAATCAAGGGAAGTATGGATTTGGAACTGGGAGAGATTGTACATGAGAACCTGGAATCACTGACTATCATCTGTGGAGGACTCCCGCAGGACGTCATTGAGGCCATACAGAAAGCCAGGCTGCCGAAACTGAAAAAATTACTTCTCTATATTGGTGTGGAAGATTATGGATTTGACGGAGATGAGGATACTATTAGAAAACTGTTGGAAAATGCCGAGTTTCCGAAGCTTACGTATCTGGGCATAGCGGACAGTGAGATACAGGACGAATTGACAGAAGTAGTGTTGGAGAGCAAGTTTATGAAACAGATTACCACATTAGATTTGTCCTGCGGTACATTGACCGACAAGGGAGGCCAAATGCTTCTGGAGAAATTGCCCCAGTTTCCCAATATAAAGAAGCTGGATGTCCATTATAATTATCTGTCAGAGGAGATGGTGGAAAAGCTGGAAAGTCTGCCCATAGAAATTGACGCTTCCGAGAGTGAAGAGGCGAATGAGTACCATGGTGAGATTTATATGAATGCCATGCTGACAGAATGAGACAGGCAGTGTTGATAGGAACTCCGGGGACGAAGCGGACCGTGTATCTGGAACGGGCCGCTTTGCGAGAGGGAATCACTTTTCGGATGCTTGACTGGAAAGACCGGGAAGTTTGGCAAAAAGGATTTACGGACTCGGAGTTTTTTCTGAAAATTGACCCGCCTTTGTGGGAGAGCTGTTCCTTAAACGAACTGGACCATCTCACTGCGGGGTATTTAAAGTGTCTGGAGGAATTGCCATTTCAGGCGCCCAATACGGAATTTTTAAACAGTCCGGAAGTCATAGGGGCGTTGCTGGACAAAAGAGCCTGTAAGGACAGATTGCTTGCGGAAGGATTGTCCGTGACAGAACCATTGTCAGAGAGAAGTCCTTTGTCTGCGGAAGAATTGCTGGACGGGATGCGCCGCCAACAGATGAATCAGGTATTTATCAAACCCCTGAGAGGCTCCGGCGCCGCAGGCGTTTCGGCTTTTCGCTGGCAGCCGGACCGAAATCGGATGGCATTGTACACCTGTGCGCTGCATACATCGGAATTGGGATTGATAAACACAAAGCGTCTCAGGAAATTTTTGGATGCAGAGGAGATTATCCCACTCTTAAACCACATATTGGCCCTGGGCTGCATTGTGGAGAGATGGTACGCCAAGGGAGAATACCAGGGATTTTCTTATGACCTGAGAGTGGTGATGCAGGATGGAGAGCCGGATTTTATCCTGGCACGTCTTTCAAAAGGCCCCATTACCAACCTGCATTTGAACAATCACCCCCTGGAAGTGAAAGAGCTGGGACTGTCCCAAACCCTGTTAGATTCCGTTGTGGAACTGTGCCGGAAAAGTATGAAATGCTATCCGGGACTCAGGAGCGCAGGCCTGGATGTGTTGCTGGAAAAGGGCAGCATGAAACCCAGAATCATTGAAATGAATGCCCAGGGCGATTTGATTTATCAGGACATCTACCATGAGAACAAAATCTATGGCCGTCAGACCCAAATGATGAAAAAATGGCTGTTGGACGGATGCTGAAAGAAAGGTACCGCAGAGACCGGAATAAGTTCCCACAAGCGGGAACAAGTTCCCAGGAGTGGGAACTGGAATAAAAAAACAGTCTCGGAACGGAAGCCCCCGGAAGGGTTTTCAGACGCAAAAGCGGCTGAATAACCCTTCCCCAATAAGGGGGCTGAAGTGCAGAGACGGAACGGGAATAAAATAAAAATATTATGGAAAGAACAGTACAGGAAGAAGTGCCTTTGCGTTCTTTTATATCCTCTGGGGAAAAACACAAGCCCACGGTGGATATGAAACAGGTAGTAGGAACTTCAGATATTTTGTTTATATGTCTTGATACCCTGCGCTATGACGTGGCGGTTCAGGAAGAAGAGGCAGGGACGACTCCGGTGTTGAACCAATATGGTCCATGGGAAAAGTGCCAGGCGCCGGGGAATTTTACATATCCTTCCCATCATGCCATGTTTGCGGGATTTTTGCCCTGCCGTTATGACGCGAAAAATGTGGCGGACAGAGAGCTTTTATTTTTCCCCCAATCCATTGGCCTGGGGAAGAATCCGCCGGAGGGAGCTTACGGGTTTACGGGAAGCACAATCATGGAAGGATTGGAAAAAGAGGGATACGAAACCTGGTGTGTGGGGGGCGTGGCTTTTTTTGATAAGCGCTCGGACATAGGAAAGGTATTTCCGGGATATTTTCAGAAAAGCTGGTGGAACCCCTCTTTTGGCTGCCCGGTGAAGGAGAGTACAAAGAATCAGGTGGACTTTATTCTGAACAGGATAACCAGGGAAGAGCGGCAGTCCCCAATCTTTCTATATCTAAATGTGGATGCCATTCATTATCCTAATTATTTCTATCTGGAAGGGGCCTCCGGTGACAGCGTGTTAAGCCATGCCGCCGCATTGCGATATGTGGACGGGGAGCTTGGGAGATTGTTTGAGGGATGGAAGGAGAAAAGGGGCGGCAGTACATTTGTCATATGCTGTTCGGATCATGGAACCTGCTATGGGGAGGACGGGTGCCAATTCCATGGCATCAACCATCCGGTGGTAAATACCATTCCCTATAAACACTTTTTTATATAAGGAAATATATTTGAGGAAATTCCGATATGAATCCATACAGACAGTATATGTATAGCTATCCTCACAAGACGGCATATGGTCCCATGAAAGGCGTCTCTCTTGGGGAGTACATCCCTCTGCTGAAGGGCGTTGGAAATGGCCTGTATTTACATATTCCTTTTTGCCAGGCAAAGTGTGGTTACTGTAATTTATTCTCGGTGACGGGCCAGGGGCAAGAGGCGGTGGACAGATATCTGGACGCAGTGGAACGGCAGGCCGGGCAGTACGCGGAATTGATGGGGAATATTGATTGTAAATTTTCTGATTTGGTCATTGGCGGAGGAACCCCGCTGTCTTTGTCAGAAAGACAGTTGGAACGGATTTTTGACTTGACAGAGAAATATTTTCATTTTACCCCCGGGCGGGAGACAGTGATTGAGACAGCGCCCAATCAGACAACCCGGGAGAAACTTGCCCTGCTCAAGGAGGCGGGTGTTACCAGAGTCAGCATGGGAATACAGAGTTTTGCGGATGAGGAACTTCTGGCACTGAGGCGGCGGCATACGGCGGCGAAGGCACGGGAGGCATTGGCGCTTTTGAAGACATTTGACTTTCCCTGTGTGAATGTTGATTTTATATATGGTATTCCGGGGCAGACGGAGGATAGTTTGCTGGCTTCTCTGAAGGAAGCCTTGGAGTTTGAGCCGGAGGAACTCTTTTTATATCCCCTGTATGTAAAGCATGGGGTATTCCTGGAACGGGAAGGGGTGGTGACGAATCCGGAGATGGCTTATAAGCAATATCTGACAGCGGGAGCATATCTGCGGGGGGAGGGATTTCGACAGGATTCCATGCGCCGGTTTGTAAGGAGGGAAGGCGGACGGGAGTTTTCCGAATGCGGCTTTGGTACGTCCCTGGCTCTGGGCTGTGGGGGAAGGAGCTATCTTGGCAGGCTTCATTTCTGTACACCCTATGCCGTGGACAGGGAGAGGTGTCTAAAGCAGCTGGAAGAATATGAGAATACCGAGGATTATACACAGATTACCCATGGAATCCTTCTGACGGAGGAGGAATTGAAACGCCGTTATGTGATTCGGCATCTATTCATACGGCCGGGGCTTGCGCTGGGTTCTTATGAAGGACATTTTGGAAGGAATGCCCTGGAAGACTTTCCTCTGCTGCGGGACTGGATGGAACATAAATATGTGGAAACCCGGAGCGTGGGCCGGGAGGAATTCCTGACCTTGACCCGGGAGGGACTGGGGCTTTCTGATTATCTGGGACCGGAGCTGATTTCCCCAAAGGTCCAAAAAGCCATGGAAGAATGGGAGGGATAGGGCATATGCTTTTATATCGGGGAAGCTTAAAAAGCTGCAATTATCAATGTTCCTATTGCCCTTTTTCCAAACATTCCATGTCAGCGCAGGAGCTTGCGAAAGACCGGGCGCAATGGTTTTCTTTTGTGGAACAGTATGAAAAGCGGGCAGGGGCACTGGGAATCCATGCTCTCATGATAGTGCCTTATGGGGAAGCGCTGATTCATCCCTGGTATTGGGAAGGGCTTGCCCGCATTACATCACTGCCGGAGACGGAGGCAGCAGGGGCACAGACGAACTTAAGTTTTTCCATAGAATCAAGCCTTAAAACTTTTGAGGAAAGGGGAGGGATAAGGGAGAAAGTAAGACTTTGGGCAACGTTTCATCCCCAGATGACATCGGTATCCGAATTTGCCTCCCGCTGCGGGCAGCTGGCGGAAAAGGGAATTTCCATATGCGCCGGAAGCGTGGGGGTGCCGGAGAACCTGGAAATTCTGCGGAAACTGAAGGAAAGTCTGCCGAAGGGGGTGTACCTTTGGGTGAATAAAATGGATGGGCTTGACCGGCCCTATACCAGGGAGGAAAGGGAAGGGTTTCTGGAAATAGACCCTTATTTTATCAGAGAACTCACTCCAGTCCCCAAAGACGCGGCAATGTGTGAAGGACGGCTTTTGGTGGAAGGAAATGGGAAAGTCCACACTTGCAACATCAGCAAAGTGATAGAGCATAATTGGGAGAAGGGGCTGCCGTCTCCTGTGTGTAATCGTAAAATCTGTTCCTGTTATCTTGCCTATGGTGGGCGGACGGATTTTATGAACAGGGTTTTGTTTGGAAAATACCCCTTATTTCGGATTCCAAGGCGGCCAGGGGCCGTGTTTTTTGATATTGAAGGAACGCTGCTTAACACAGAGAAGCAAAGGGCCGCAGGGAGCAGAGCTGCCGGGGCGCCGGGAGAAACGGCGCAGGGGAAGGGGGCAGGCAAAGGCATATCCCACATGGTTCTGGCAGGACTGGAAGCGCTTGTGAGGGATGGAACCTGGCTTTTCTTCGCAACCACCCTGCCCTATGAGGAAGCAGTGAAACGCTGCCGCAAGATCCGGCATCTGTTTCGGGGCGGCATCTTCTCCGGCGGGGCCCATCTTAGGCTGGAAGCGGCCTGGAAACATGGGGAAGGTGGTAAGATTTCTCAGGAGGGCTGGGGAGATGAAGGACTTCGAGAATGTTTTATGGAAATGGATGAGACGGTACTTTCCTACGTCACATCTCTTGCGGGAACATATCGCTTTCGGCTTCTTGTGTATAAAGCGGGGAATAAAGTTTATAAACTGACTTTGCTTCGTTCGTCACACAGGCCATGGGAGGAGCAGGAGGCGGAGGAACTGTTTCGAGGTCTGCCGGCACATGAGAAGTTGGTTCGATATTACAGGGAAGGAAACTGCTTGCAGATTGTTCGCCGGGGGGCGGATAAAGCGGCGGGTGTCAGAACACTTTGCCAATGGCTTGATATTTCAGCCAGGGAAGCCGTTGCGGTGGGGGATTCTGAGGAAGATGAGGAAATGATGAAACTGTGCGGAATGCCGCAGGAAAAACCTCCGGCGGGGCCGGAGGCTTTGGGACAAATCATAGAAATGGAGAGGGAATGCCATGGAACAGGAATTTATTAAACCTCCTGTGGAGGTAAGGTACAAGGATGAGTTGGAGGCACTGAGAGAGACGGATACGGGATGTAAGCCGGAGAATTGGCAGATGTCGCCCAAGGCTGTCAGGACATTTATCTTGGGAAGTCCAAAACCCATTGTGTATAAGGATAAGGAGTATCTGATTGAGAAAAAGTATCTGGGAAACGATGCGCTGGTGGAGCGGTGTATTGTCACCCTGGCAGGAAACAGAGGTCTGATGCTGGTGGGAGAGCCGGGCACGGCCAAGACCATGTTGTCTGAACTGTTGTCTGCGGCAATCAGCGGCGTAAGCACCAATACTATCCAGGGGACGGCCGGGACAACCGAGGATATGATTAAGTATTCCTGGAATTACGCATTGTTACTGGCAAAGGGACCCAGCAGGGAAGCGCTTGTACCGGCGCCTCTGTACGTGGGAATGGAGCGGGGGATTCTGACCAGATTTGAGGAGATTACCAGAACCCCGGCAGAGATTCAAGACAGTTTAATCAGTGTGCTCAGTGATAAAGTTCTGAATGTTCCGGAGCTTGGAGACGACGGATTTCTGTTTGCGAAACAGGGATTTAATGTCATCGGAACGGCCAACACCAGAGACAAGGGTGTCAATGAGATGAGCAGCGCTCTGAAGAGAAGGTTTAACTTTGAAACCGTTATGCCCGTTCGGGAAGCGGCGATGGAAAAGAAGATTATTATGAATGAGGTAAATAAACTGGCGGAAGAGGCTAATATTGACATGCAGGCTGATGAGGATGTGGCGGAGATTCTGGCGTCAACTTATCATGAACTGCGGGAGGGAGTCTCGGCCTACGGGCACAGGATTGACAAACCATCCGCGGTTATGAGTACGGCGGAGGCGGTGTCAGTTTATTACCAGGCCATGATAACGGGGTATTATTATGACAATGGGCAGATGAGCATGGAGGCCCTGGTACAGAATCTTGTGGGAGCGGTTTCCAAGGAAAATAAGGACGATCTGGAGAAAGTAAAGGGGTATTTTAATACGGTCATCAGGGACAAGAGCAGCAGAGAAGGTGGATTATGGAAAGAATATTACGAAGCAAGGAAATGGCTGAAATAATACTGTTGCCCGTGCGGCATCACAGTCCCGCCTGTGCCCTGCATGTGAGCAGGATGATCGAGCGGCTGCATCCCAGTGTCATTCTGGTGGAAGGGCCGGACAATGCGAACGCTCTGATAACGGTCATGGTGCATGAGGATACGAAAGCGCCCTTTGCCATTTACTATTCCTATCATGACAGCGCAGGCATTATTTCTGAGGAGAAAGAGCATTACAGGTGCTATTATCCCTTTCTGGATTATTCACCGGAGCTGGCGGCGCTGCGGACAGGAAAGCGCCTGGAGATTCCTACGGCGTTTATTGACCTGCCCTACGGAGATATTCTGGCGGCATCCCAGGAGGGAAAGGGGCTGCTGAAAAGGGAAGAGGAAAAGAATAATTACAATGACGATTATCTCTTGACCAGAAATGAATATTTGGGGCAGCTGTGTGAGAAAACCGGGCTGAGAAATTTTGATGAATTCTGGGAGAAATATTTTGAATTGAATGGTCTCAGGGAGGAGAGTGAAAAATGGTTTTCCAATCTCCTGACCTATTGTACCCTGGCCAGGGATAATACCCCCGAAGAAGCTATGGGGGAAGATGGGTGTCTTGCCCGGGAAAGGTATATGGCGGGGCAGATACGGGAATACGCATCCAGGGAGGCGGCTTCGGACAATCCGGTGTTGGTTATTACAGGCGGATTTCACACGCCCGGCCTGATGAAGCTTCTGAAGGAGCAGCAGACGGATGTATTGCCAGAGACTCCTAAGAAGAAAACGGCAAAAAGCAAAAGCAAACAGACCAAGACAGCGGTTTCCGAAGAAGTGACTGCGAAAGAAGAGAGACGGAAAGTGCCGGAAAAAGACCAGGGTGTCTATTTAATGCCCTATTCCATGGAGGCGGCAGACGCTCTCAACGGTTATTCCAGCGGAATGCCTTTTCCTGGATTCTATCAGAAAATATGGGAATATTCCTCAGAGACGGAGACCCCTTATGAAAGCGCAGTGCTGGATTTGCTTGTGTCTTCCGGAAAGGAAACCAGAAAAAAGGAAGGCTATTTGTCCACTTATGACGAAATCTGCGCATGTACCATGGCCAGAGGGCTTGCGGGACTGCGTGGAAAACAGGAACCGGGGGCATATGAGCTTATGGATGCGGTGCTTTCTTCCTATATTAAGGGGGAGTGCAATTTGGCCACCGATACTCCCATGCGCATCCTGCGAAAACAGATGACCGGCAATGGTGTGGGAGAGCTCTGTGCCGGCGCGGATGTGCCGCCGATTATTTATGACTTTCAGGAGGAGTGCAGAAGGTATGGCCTGAAGCCTGGCTCCACCCTGGAGACGGAAGTGACTCTGACCATTTTTTCCAGTCAGAAGCATCGGCAGATTAGTATGTTTTTTAACCGTATGTGTTTTTTGAATACATTTTTCGCAAGGAAGATTAAGGGACCCAACTTGCAGTTGAAAAAGGACAGAAACCTGCTCCGTGAAACGTGGAAGTACAAATGGAGCGCACAGGTGAATTCCGCTTTAATCGACGTCTCTGTCTATGGAGGTACCATAGCGGAAGCGTCAGCAGGGCTTGTAAAAGAAGAACTGAAAAAAGATCTGGGGGCAAAAGAAAGCGCAATTCTCCTGACCAGAGTATTTGAAATGGGGCTGAGGGAACAGCTTCAGGCTGTCTATGACAGGGTGCATGAACTTATGCTTTCTGACTCAGACTTCTATTCCATTGCGGATGCGCTGAGATCATTGATGATGATGGATGAGCTTTCAAGTCTTTATGAGTCTGAAATGGAGTTCGACACCTTGATTCATTTGGGCTGCCGCAAGCTGATTACCATACTGCCGTCCATGAGCAGGATAAAGGATGAGTCTCTGGATGAGTGCATGAAGGCTTTGAAGCTTTTGTACCAGCTTACGGGGCGTGATGCGGACAGCAGGCTGACACAGGAGAGAGAGAATTATTATGACGCCCTTGGCAGAATGATTCAGGATGGGGAGATTCATGCGGGGCTGAATGGGTGTATTCATGGAATCCTTTATGGCAGCGGGAAGGAGACTGCGGAGGAGGTAGAAGCCGTTTGCCGTGGGTATCTGACAGGAACCGGTGAACAGCTGGCCCATACGGCACAGTTTTTCAGGGGATTGTTTTTTACGGCCAGGGATCTGGTGTTTATCGGAGACCAATTCCTCAAAATGCTGGATGAATTCTTCGGAACTGTGTCTGAGGATGAGTTTATGGAATTGCTCCCGGAACTGCGCATGGCGTTTGCGTATTTTACACCCAGAGAAATCAACAAGATTGCGGCGGGCGCAGGGGCTTTACATGGAGGAAAAGAGGATATTCTTTCAAGGGAAGTGATTCTTCCGGATTGGTATTCTTATGGCAGGGAAATGGATGCGTATGTGAAGGAAAGGGCAGCGGCGCGGGAGTTTTGAGAGGTGGAAGCAGGATGAGTGATGAGCAGGAGATTTTGAATCGTTGGAGACTGGTACTGGGAAAATATGCCAGTGATCAGATTTCTTTTTCCTCGGAAGGGGAGATTCAATATATGGATATGGAGAATGTGCTGGACTATCTGTATTCCAGAGAATATGGCGAGGAACAGGAGCTGCGGGAGGACAGGAGGGGCGGCAGTGAGGGTTCAAAGCTTACCATCCCCAGCTGGCTTCGCCAGATGAAGAAGTTATTCCCCAAACGGACGGTGGAAATTATGGAACGCCACGCATTGGAGAAATACGGAATGACGGAGCTTTTGACGGACCCGGAAGTATTGCGGAAGCTGGAACCCAATAAGGAACTGTTAAAGACCATATTGGAACTGAAGCATATGATGAAGGGAGAAGTGCTGAATCTGGCCAGGGAGATTGTAAAGAAAGTGGCGGATGAAATCACCAGGAAGCTGGAGAGAGAAGTCAGAGCGTCTTTTTTCGGGCAGATTAACCGCAATGCCAGCAGCCCCATAAAGTCTGCCAGAAATCTGGACATCAAAAAAACCATTCGGATGAATCTGAAGAATTATGACAAGAACAGCGGGGATGACGGGCAGCTCATATTGAAGAATGTGTACTTTAATTCACGCATGAAAAAATTTAACCAGTGGCGGGTGATTATCTGTGTGGACGAAAGCGGTTCCATGTTGGATTCCGTGATTTACAGCGCCATTATGGCGGGCATATTCGCGAAACTTCCCATGCTGGATACGAAACTTGTGATATTTGATACCAATGTGGTGGATCTAAGCGGTTATGTGGAGGACCCGGTGGAGACGCTGATGAGTGTGCAACTGGGCGGAGGCACCAATATCGCAAGGGCATTGGGGTATTGTGAAGGCCTGATTGACTTTCCCTTCCGCACCATGGTGGTATTGGTGACGGATCTCTATGAAGGGGGTGGGTATCACAATCTCTACAGTGTTTCCAAGGGCATTATAGAAAGCGGTGCCAAGATGGTGGTACTGACGGCGCTGGACATGGAGGCCACACCCAATTACGACAAAAACGCTGCGGCAGTTTTGGCGGGTATGGGGGCATTTGTAGGAGCCATGACACCGGAAGAATTATCGGAGTGGATTGGGAGAGTAATTTCGTAAGAAGATGCCGCAGAGGGGGCATTCGGGAATGGGGCGCAAAAGAGCGGCATGGAGGTTGGTATGGAACAATGGAAAGAGCGGTTGGCGGGTGTGGATGATGATTACCTCATTGGTATCAGCAACAAGGGCATTCTCAAACGCGCGTATAAGGATAAAGAAGAGATAACCGCAGTGGTGGAGGGGGTGGGAGAGGAAGCCTCCGTAAAGGTTGGGGAAGAGACAGTAACCATCTGTTTTCCTTTGGGTGAGAGCAAATGTACCTGCCCTTCCAGAAGCATTTGCCGGCATGTGGTGCAGGCAATTCTGGTATTCAAAGAAAGCTGCTGTCAGGGAGACGGTGAGCAAGGTAATGCTGCGGAGGAAGAAAAAACAGACGGCGCCTCAAATACACAGGGGCAGGATGCAGGAGCGCAAAATGATGGACAAAGCGCCGCGCCGGAGGGGGAAGTTCAGAAGACGGCGGAGAGGAGTGACGAAACTGACACCTCTTCCAATACAACAAAAGTATGTCAGGAAATAGAACAATTTCCCCTGGCGCAGCTGAAGAAAATACTTGGAAACCGTCAGCTTCAAATTCTTCATAATCAGTACCTTTCCCAGGTGCGCCCCAAGATACAATATTCCTCCATTGTAACGGTACAGCTTCCGGAGCAGGGGATGACGGTAAAACTTTTATCTCCCCTGGAGTATTCCTCCTGCACCTGCCATAAAAAGGAGATGTGTACTCATAAGGCATCGGCCATACTTTGGTGCCAATTGGTGGCCGGAACCGTTCAGAAAGAAGACCTTGCGCTGGAGGCGGCGGAGACCACTGCGTTCCGCATGGATAAGGCCGAAGAAGCCGCAGGGCAGATGAAAGAGTTTCTGGAGGAGCTTCTCTGTACGGGGCTGTCCCGGACTTCTCCTGATGTGCCGGACTATCTGGAACGACTGGCCGTCATCAGCCATAACGGAGGACTTGCGAAATTTGAAGGTTATTTTCGTTCTCTTGCGGATGCTTACGGCGGCTATTTCAAGAGAAAGGCGCAATTTCGCACAGATGAGCTTATGGAGCAGATTACCAGGCTGTATAAGCGTGTAAGGCTGTTGGAGGATGCGATTCGGGCCGGGGATAACAAAGAAGTGCTGAAACATGCGGGAGAATTCAGAGCGGATTACATTCCGGTGGGCAATCTGGACTTGATAGGCATTACCATGGAAGAGTTTCAGACCCAGACAGGTTATGAGGGAGAGACAATCTATTTCCTGGAAGAGAATACAAAACAGTGGTATACATATACCAACGCAAGACCCATGTTTTATGAAGGGCGCAGCAGGAGACATATGGAGAAAAGTCCGGCACCCTGGGGGGTAAACGTTGCCATAGAAGATTTGTCAAAGGTAAGGATTAAATTAAAAGGAGCCAGGTGCGACACCAGAAAACGGCTCTCTTCCAGTCAGGAAACCAAAGGTGAAATTATGGGGGAGAGAGGGCTGGAGAAATCCGATATAGAGAACTGGTATTATGAAGACTTTGAGAAGCTTTTTTCGGAACGCATAGAGAAACCCCGGGAACAGTGGCTGTATGGGCAGGATGAACTGCAAAAAGGGGTGGATCTTATATTTGTACAGCCTGCATTCTGCGTAAAGGCCGATTTCTCACGGACACAGCAGAAACTCGCCATGCCCATATATGACAAATCGGGCAGGGAGATTGTGATAGAACTGCCATACTCCAAACGGGACTCCGCCGCCATTCGCTATCTGGAGAAAATATCGGAGAAGGAACCTTCCTGTTTTCTGGGCAAGATATATCTTCGGGATGGGAGGATAAGAATGTATCCGGTGATGGTGCTGAAAAGGTTCTGACGCCGCCTGTATTTCTGCAAGTCTTACAACAGGTACCTGGCTTGACGCGATGTGAAAGGCGTTTACTTAAAAATTTTATAAGAAAAATTCAAGAAGAAAAATACTTGCCGTTTCAGGAGGTTTCATATATAATAATGATGTAAAAGCGCATAGTAGTCAAATGCGTGGATATACTGTGCCGCAATTGCTGTCTGATTTTTATCGGAGGCCAGACAAATCGCAACCGAGACTGCGATTTATGGCAATGCAGTTATTTACACCAATTATATAAAAGATACAAGGGGAATTGTGTCTTGGAAACCGGGGGAATTCAATATGGCAGGTATCACATTACAGAATAACCTTCTGGCGCTGAACGCGGACAGAATGTTAGGATTTAATGCGGCCCAAAAAGCAAAAAGCACCGAAAAGCTTTCTTCGGGCTACAGAATTAACCGTGCTGCCGATGATGCGGCAGGATTGGCAATTTCCGAGAAAATGCGGAAAATGATCCGTGGGCTGGATCAGGGCACGCACAACGCACAGGATGGAGTCTCCTGGGTACAGACAGGGGACGGGGCGCTGGAAGAAGCGCAGGAAATGATTAAGAGGATGTCGGAGCTGACCATCAAATCATTGAACGGAACCAATTCAAGCAGTGACCGGGCTGCCATGCAGTCGGAGTTTGAGCAGCTGAAGGTGGAGTTGGATCGCATTGGCACTACCACGAAGTTTAACGAGTTGGATATTTTCTCAGAGCATAAGCCGCTCTGGTATCAGTGTGACGGTGCCGTAAAATGGGAACCGAATCAGATGCATGTGGTGACGGCAGGGCAAAATGACCTCACATTCACGTATCGGGACTCGGATGAGGGACCTTTGCGGACAATGTCCATCACAGTGCCGCCGGGGGAGTACAGCACTTTGGAATTGATGGATGAAATTGACAGTGCGCTTTCTTTCTCCATGGGGAACAGCACAAGGCTGTTTATGCAGTATAACAAGGACGGTTACATAAACACAACCCTGGAGGGTGGGACAATCATCGAGACAATCTCCGGAGGACTCTCCTATCTGATGTATGATATGTATAAGGGCGGGCATATGGGCGCTTTGATTGGTACGACGATCTTCCCGGACGAAACGGCCAAATTGGAGATTTTTGCAGGCAAGAATGATTCCATGACTTTTATGGTGGAACATTATGACGGCAGAGCGGAACAGAAAGCCCTTCAAATACCGGCGGGCAAATATACCAGGGAGCAGCTGATTCAGCAAATCAATGCCCAGCTGGCGGGGTCCTCCGTGGGAGCGTCCGCATATGGCACCGGCATTAAGCTGGCCGCCACGGATGGGATTGTCACAGGGTTTAAGGGGAATATGTTCCGAATTGACGGAGCGGATTATACTTCGGTATTTTATGACAATGTGCATTACGGCAGTGTGCATCAATATTCTGCGGTATTTCAGGGAGGATATGTTCTTAACACGGATGCCCGTGATGAAGAACATAAAAAGCTTGAGATAACTGATACCAATAATGTACTCACATTACAGCCAAATGGCAGGGATACTCCCATTGACCTTGTGATTGACAAGGGGAGCTATACCATGGATGAGATGGCGGATAAATTAAATCTCCTTTTTAACCAGAATGCCCTGGGGCTGAAAGCGGAAATCACAACCGCTTCCGTGCATGTGGGAGATAAATCTGTTCAATTTAAGGGGTTGAAGATTACTTCCACCATTGCGGGCCCGGAGAGTATGGTGAACATTGATAAGACTTCCAGCGCGTATCATACTTTGTTTGTGGACAGAAATTATAATGAATATGGAAGCAAAGCTACCATTACCAATGAGTCCACAAAAAATAAAGATGCCTGGTACATGGGAAGCAGACAGCTGAATGCGCCGATTACCTTAGGACCCGGCAATGATTCTTTTCAGATTACTATGAAAGAAACCGGCAGCGCGCAGACCACAGTGACCCTTCGGCTGACAAATAAGAAATATACCAGCATATCCGATTTGATCACGGAGCTGAACAATCAGATTGCCGCCAACAGTACCTTAAATGGAAAGCTCACCGCAAGAATTGACAACGGTATGATACGTATCAGCGGAGCGGCGGGACAGGACATTGACAGTATTGCGGTAGGGGCGTTCACCGATGCCTCGGGTACGGTCAACAAAGGATTTGACAGCTTGTTTCAGGGGTATCGCACCACCATTACGGATAATGTGAACTCAGGTACAGGTTCCATCATATTGGGAGGTTCCATCAATTCCAATTCCATGGTGGTAACAGTGGACGGCACCTCTTATACAGTGCATTTTCCTGTGACGAATCCTACGCAGGATCAGATTAAAAACGCCATAGAAAGTACCATTAAAGCCCATGAAGTGACCACTAATAATACCTTTAACACGGTATCCGGCACTGGCTCAAGCAATGACAGGAATTTTAATGCCTATAACCAGGGCAGCGCTACCATAAAACAATGGAATGATTCCGCAGTTGGAAGCTCCAAAAAAATTGAGGGCATGGTAGGGTTTGAATATAATAATCCGGCCGTTTTGAAGCTGGGTGTGGAGTTAAAGGACCCTATGGTTGTAGGTGCCGGCAACAATGAACTGACTTTGACTTTGAATGGTACCACAAAGGTTTTGAAACTTTCCAACGGTTCTTACAGTCCGCAGTCATTGGCGGCCGAACTGCAAAAAAAGATAGATGAGGCATTTGGCACAGGTATGGGAGGGGCTGTTGTAAGCCGGAGCGGAAACGTCCTGACATTGACTTCCAGGCTGCCTGCCGGAGAAGACGGGAAGGATACCTCCATATCCTGCGGCACCAATACCAGCAATTTCCTGAGTCATTTGAATACGACGGAAAATCCTGCGGTATGTACCAGTAATCTGGCTTTGGCTCCTTCCATCGTGATTAAGCCGGGCAGTGATAAATTCACTTTTCAATATACAGAAAATGGAAGAACGCAAAACGTGCAATTGACTCTTGCGCCGGGAACTTATACCCCTTCTACCATTGTGACTCAGATACAGCAGCAGCTGAATAAGACAGGCACGGGAATTCAGGCGTCTCTGTCGCCAAATGGGCAGCTGACGCTTACTTCATCAGCCAAGGGAAACGGTGTTGCCATAGAATATCATACCAAAACGGCGGGCAGTGCCATAAGTGCTCTGTATGGGGATTTGACAGGGGAATATCCGGCGAATATTGTGGTGAATCGCAATATTCAGCAGCCCATTACCATTGAAG
>CAJUGT010000073.1:16018-19561 GCA_910586435.1 uncultured Acetatifactor sp.
CAGGATTTCAGTATAACGGTCAATGGCATAAAACAAACTGTGACACTGGATGCTGGGACTTACAATACCCGTGAGGATTTCCTGGCTATGCTCAACGGTAAGCTGGGCACTGTGGGGGCGGAGGCGTATCTGTCAGGCGACAGGCTGGGATTCCGCACATTGGCCAAGGGTTCCGGCGAAAGTATTATGATGGAATACAGTGCGGGCGGCAGCAGTATGAAGGCAATCTATGGAACCACTACCACAATGATTCCGGGGGTGAAGGCCGAATGGGTGAATAATCAGCTGAAGCTAACCGCAGTGGACATTTATGGGAATCCCATGAATAAGGTAGTATCTGTATCATCTGCCAGCAGCGGTGGATTGCAGCCTCCCACGGTGGAGGTAGATCCCATAGCTACCCGGGCTGAGAGCGGATATCATTCCAGGATATACAGTGCGGTGGACGGAGTGAACCTGGGAACGCCCATTGTCATTGACCAGTGGAATAATGAGCTGAAATTTACTTATACCGAAAACGGAATTGCCACCGACGTACCAATCACTTTGGACGACAATACTTATACATATGACAGTTTAAAAAAGGCTCTTCAGGATAAGATTGACGCCAAGCTGGGCAGCGGCAAGGTTCAGGTTGAAGTGAATGGGAATGGTGTGGTATTGTCTGCGACAAAGTATGGCAGCGAATACAAATTCGGCAATTTGTCTGGGGACTTTTATCAAAATGTCATGTGCCAGTGTACGGAGAAAAAAAGCCAACAGAATATTGTAGCGGACGCAGACGGTTATCAGACGGTGGATAAACCCTATATCGTTGGAAGAAAGGATATCAAAAGTCAGATCACTGAAATTAACAAGGGCGTCAACGACGAATTGTCTCTTGACCTGACCTGGGATGGAAATGTCCATACAATACGTGTAACCATTGACCAGGGCAGATATAACAGCGATATGCTGAAAGCGCATTTGCAGGAGAAAATTGACAAGGAATTGGTTAGCATGGGCATGAATGCGGGGCTGATTCAGGTAGGAGTCGGCGGCATCAGCAGTGGCGTTGCAGGCGGCAATGACCAGAAGGCATTGAATTTTAGTCTTGCGGCGGATATTCCTTCTCCCGGAAGCGGGGATTTTATCATTGACGGTATCAGCGGAAGCGCAGCGTTTGACGTATTTTACCAGACGGACGGTAAGATGGTGCCTGCGTATATCATGGGGACAAAAGATGTGACAAATGGTGTCACGGTGAAACCTGGAGAGACGGAATTGTCCGTATGCGTGGATGGGAAGGTATATTCCATAGAACTGGAAGAGGGTCCCTATACGGCAGATGAAATTATTGATGCCATGAATGAGAGGTTCAAAGGGGTTCATGCGCCCATAGCGGCATATGTGGATATTGATACAGGACGTATTAAGATTTCTCATAAAATGCCCGATGCGCATGAGATCAGCTGGGTATCGGGAAGCGCGAAAGACGAGCTTTTCTTTGTGGAGTCGGGAGATTTCGAGGAGACGGACCGGCGCATTCAGCTCAGTGATGAAAATCCGGATTATATCGGGCTGATGAGAAGCGAATTCAGTACCTCTCTGATAGGCATCAATTCCCTGTGCATTACAAAGATAAAGTATGCCACCAAAGCAGTGGATCGTCTGGCAGGGGCATTGGAGAAAGTATCCACTTTGCGCAGTATTTTCGGAAGTACACAGAATCGTTTGGAGCATTCCATTAACAATAACAGAAATACGTCTGAGAATCTGCAAAGCGCGGAGTCTGCCATAAGAGACACGGATATGGCAAAGGAGATGGTAAGACAATCTTCACTGCATATACTGCAACAGGCAGGCATGTCAATGCTGTCGCAGGCCAATCAGACGAACCAGGGGGTTATGGAACTTCTCGGTTAAGGGAGAAAGACAGATATTTATATGGGATAAGCAGGGGAGGAAGAGGCAGGATGAGCGGAAACGAGTCAAAATATGAAGCCATAGAAGGAATACTGGATGAAGTCCTGAAATTGATGGAAGATTTGTATCAAAGCGGTTTTGATACAGTGCATGACAGTACTTTGCGGGATTTGGAGAAAGTCATGGAGCTTGCGGGGCAATATGGCATGATGTACTTGTCAGAGCTGCTTCGGCGGATGACAGAAGAACTGTCCGCAGGACGGCATCAAACCCAGGAACTGCACAACATGGCGGAGAAAAAGGGACTGGTGGCGAAGCTCTATACGGACTTAAATGAATATCTGTACTTAAGCAGACAGAAGGTGGTTTATGATTTGGGGAAACACTATTATCTGGAAACAGGGTGGGAGGAGGAGACCGAATCTGATGATGAATCGGATATGGTCTGAGAAGTAATTTATCAGAAAATCAGAATTCCGCCGGAAAGTTCGGTGTCTTTGGACATGGCTTTTGCGGTAATGGTATCCCATGCGTATTGCGGGCAGTCCTGCGGTACGCATGGGTATTTCGTTAGATGGAAGACAGCCAGGAACCTCCAAAGAATTATAAAAGGCTAAAGGAGAATATCATGGAAATTTTGGAGTTGCTGACGCAATCCGGACTGTTTGCCGGAGAAGAATTGTCAGTTATGGAAAAGTATTTATGTGGGGATTTGGGGGATGAGGTGCTGGAGGGGTTTCGTTATCGGAACTTAGCCCATATTTCTGGCAGGTCCAAAATATGCGGCCATTATCAGGAAGTGATTGCCGGAGGGACTGACGAATTGGCGATCAGGCTGGGGAAGCTTTTCTTTGCCTTGGGACAGGCATCAGCTTACGCATTCTATCCCACGGATATATTTTCCTGTGAGATAGAAGGACTATGGAGGGAGCCTTCTCAAAAAGCGGCTGTCTTTGCCATGGAAATGGCCATGGGCAGACTTGCCGTAAATAAGGAAACCTTCAGGGAAATCATGCGCATGGCAAAACAGAATCCGAAGAACCTTGTCAGGGCTATGGAGTATGAAGGGGCGATTGCTGATTCTGTGTGTTTGCTTCAGACAGCGTATTTTGCCATGGCGTATCCCAAGGGGCAGGGTGCGGGGGCAGACAATCCAAGCGGAAACATGCCGGCTGGAAACAAACCATTTGGAAACATTCCAGCCGGAATGGGAAAGTTATATGAGTCCAGGACTTCCAACAGTCAGGTTATGGAACAGGATATCCCTCTTTTGGAGATGTACGAACGTTCCCTGTTGGAACTGCTTCCGCTGATATATGAAAACCAACTGTCAGAGGATAAAATACAGAAAATTGTAAGGGCAGTGGAACAGGATGAGGTGGACAGGAATATTCTGAAACTTTCCTGTGTCCCCTGGGGAAGAGTAAATCGTAATAGGATAAGTTTCCTGTCAAAATGCGCGTATCTGAACCATACTCTGTCCCCGGTAATTCGGAATATCATGTCGGTATGCCTTGGGGCGCAGATGGACATGGTGCTGGAATGCATGGAACAGGTGGATTTGTACGGAGAAGTGGAAAGTAAGGGCGGAAATTTTGATTTGATATTTGGCGTGGACAGCATAAAACTGGTAAAATG
>CAJUGT010000074.1:0-1891 GCA_910586435.1 uncultured Acetatifactor sp.
CGCGAGGGTCAAATACCCCGCCCCTTGGGGCGTTGCAAGCTTGATACCCCGTTGTTTGCAGCGGGGTCTTTGATTCGGCTCTTCCTTAGCCTTGTTCCCAGTTTGAGATGTATTTGAACTATGAAAAAAGACTGTTTTGTGATATAATATAGGGAAACAGCAGACGGATAGAATGGAGGTATTCAATGATTGAGATATGTATTCATTGCGGAAATCAAAAAGGGAAGAAAGAAATGATAGGGAATAAGATTCGTTGTCCGAAATGTGGCGCGGAATGGGAGTTTCGTTCAATGCCACTGTTTATTCTGACAGGTTGCAGTGGTGTGGGCAAGACGACTACGGCCATTGAAATTATGAGGAAAAAGGTTGATTTTGTTGTATTGGATGCCGACATATTTTCATGTTTTGTAGATTGGGAAAATGAAAAGTCCTGCAATGATTGGGTTGAAACAATGGTAAATATATCCAGGGATATTATGCAGTCCGGTAAGCCGGTCTTGTGGACCATGGCCGGATGTCTTGACCGTTTTCCGAAAGCCTCCGGCAGCAGCTATTTCAGTCAAATTTATTGTTTGGCCTTGGTGTGTGAGAATGAGGCATTAAGGAAGCGTATGCAGGAAGGGAGAAAAATAACAAATGAGAACTGGATTAACAGTTCCTGTGATTATAACAGATATTTTATGGAGCATGACAGGATTGGAGATTTGGAGTACGAAAAAATTGACATTACGGAAATGGAGCCCAAAGAGGTGGCCGGTTATTTAGTGGAGTGGGTTAGGCAGCGCTGTGCTGTGGGATTCATCCCAGCAAGTGTTGAAGAAGGATAAAGATTCCGTCTGATATAAGTTAAAATCCGCATAGGTTGAATGATTTTCTTAAATTGTGTTTGAGAAAAACTTTGATTGACCTCTTGAAATATTATGTAAAATATGTTATCATATTTCCTTGTGATGAATCAAATTCCTTGCTCACATAAAATGTGGGCCAGAGACCAAAAGGAGGTAACAAGCATGAACAAGTATGAATTAGCCGTAGTTGTGTCCGCTAAGATTGAAGATGAAGAAAGAAATGCAGTTGTTGAGCAGTGCAAGGCTTTAATCGAAAGATTCGGCGGCGCCATCACAGAAGTGGATGATTGGGGTAAGAAGAGACTTGCTTACGAAATCCAGAAGATGAAAGAAGCTTTCTACTATTTCATTAAGTTTGACGCTGAGGCGACTGCGCCGGAAGAGATTGAAAGCCGTGTAAGCATTATGGACAACGTCATCAGATACTTGATTGTCAGACAGGACAAGGCTTAATTAAGAAAGCGAGAGTATGATATGAACAAAGTAATTCTTATGGGACGTTTGACCAGGGATCCGGAAATAAGATATTCACAGGGAGCCAGCCAGACGGCGGTGGCACGTTTTTCTGTTGCGGTTGATAGAAGATTTAAGCGTGAGGGAGAACCTGATGCGGACTTTTTCAATTGCACGGCATTTGGAAAACAGGCAGAGTTTATTGAGAGGTATCTGCACAAGGGTACTAAAATTGTATTGTGTGGCAGAATCCAGAATGATAATTACACCAACAAAGATGGACAAATGGTATACAGTGTCCGTGTTATGGTGGATGAAATCGAATTTGCCGAGAGTAAAAACGCATCGTCCGGAGGCGGCGACAGTTATAATAACGGAGGAAGCTTTAACAATGGCGGAGGTTATAATGGAGGCGGATACAATGCGCCTGCGGCTTCCGGAGCAGGGGAAGGCTTCATGAACATTCCTGATGGCATAGACGAAGAATTACCGTTTAATTGAGTGTGATAACAGCATCAACCCGAAAAACACCCAAATAAATGAGTGGAGTGTTTTTTGGGGTGATGCGGAACTTAAAACAGCATCGGCCC
>CAJUGT010000074.1:1991-19340 GCA_910586435.1 uncultured Acetatifactor sp.
CAAAAACGCCCAAATAAATGAGTGAGAGCGAAGCGAACAGGAATTTATTTGCGAAAAGGGGTGTTTTCGGGGTGATGCGGAACTTAAAACAGCATCGGCCCCAAAAACGCCCAAATAAATGAGTGAGAGCGAAGCGAACAGGAATTTATTTGCGAAGAGGGGTGTTTTTGGGGTGATGCGGAACTTAAAATAGGAGGCAATGAAATGGCTTATAATAAAACAGACAAATCATCCGATGCCCCGGTCAGGAAAAAGGGCGGTGTACGCAGAAGAAAAAAAGTTTGTGTATTTTGCGGCAAGGACAATGTAATTGATTACAAAGACTCCAATAAGCTGAAGAGATATGTTTCCGAGAGAGGAAAAATTCTTCCCCGGCGTATTACCGGCAATTGCGCAAAGCACCAGAGGGCATTGACGGCAGCGATTAAGAGAGCACGTCATGTTGCGCTCATGCCTTATGTACAGGACTAAATATGATGCGCTGAAAGGCCAACTGTCTGAGAGGATGGTTGGCTTTTTGTGACAATTCAGCCAAGAAGATTTTTCTCTTTCGACAGAACAATTTTCTATTTGACAAATTAAATTGTAGCATAGTGAATAAAAATATGGTAGAATATAACATAGTGTTAATAGATTGAGGATGTTCTGTAATATTCATGCGAGAAGATCTGGCATGTGAGGTATCCATATGAAAAAAAGAATAAAGCTGAAGGGTCGAATCAAGACTTACATACAGTTTTGCATTTATTTGGGTGTGCTTCTCTGTGCGGTGGATGTGGCAATGTTTCTGATCGACCTGCGGGCAGGAGTTTTTTTGACAGCATATACCGTTATTTATTTTGCGATTACCTTGTCCTTGTATTTTTATAATAAACCTCTTATTATGAACGAATTGATAAGTTTTGCCACAGAGTATGGACAGATTCAGAGAAAACTGTTGAGGGATATGGATTTACCCTATGCTTTGCTGGACGACGGGGGCAAAGTAATATGGACAAATATAGCGTTTGAAACGCTTATTCATCAGCCCAAGGGATATAAGAAATCCATTACTGGTCTCTTTCCAACCATCACCAGGGACAGACTGCCGGATGAAAGCGGTGTGGATGAGGCACAGTATGAGTTGGAGTATGAAGGGAATGAATTTGTGGCCAAATTCAAGAAAATTTCCCTGAAGGAAATGGCCGAACGCAGTGAAATGATTGACTCGGATGGATATGAGGGGTATTTGATTGCGGTATATCTTTATGATGAGACTGCTCTGCATATTGCCTTACAGGAGGTGGATGATCAAAGTCTTGCTGTGGGCATGGTATACCTTGATAACTATGATGAAGCCCTGGAGGGAGTGGAAGAAGTTCGCCGTTCCCTGTTAATCGCTTTGATTGACAGAAAGGTGAATAAATATATATCGGCCTTTGATGGTATATGTAAGAAACTGGAAAAGGATAAATATCTGGTGATTATGCGCAAACGTGCCGTTGCGCAGCTTCAGGAATCAAGATTTGATCTTTTGGAAGAGGTTAAGACAGTAAATATCGGCAACGAAATGGCTGTTACCATCAGTATTGGAGTGGGGCTGGACGGATTGTCCTATGCGCAGAACTATGAATTCTCCAGAAATGCCATAGACTTGGCATTGGGAAGAGGTGGCGACCAGGCGGTGATTAAGACTCCCGAGAGCATTACTTACTATGGAGGTAAGAGCCAGCAGGTAGAAAAAAATACCCGTGTAAAGGCTCGTGTGAAAGCCCATGCGCTGCGGGAAATAATTACAGGAAAAGACCATGTGCTGGTCATGGGGCACAGGATGCCCGATGCGGACAGTTTTGGCGCTGCGGTAGGAATTTATCGGATTGCGCTTACATTGGGGCGCAAAGCGCATATCGTGCTGAATGATGCTATCCCTGCGATTTTGCCCATGGTAGAACTGTTTAAGAACAATCCTGAGTATGAGGATGATATGATTATCGGCAGCCAACAGGCGATAGAAATAGCCGGCAATAACACTGTTCTTGTGGTGGTGGATGTAAACAAACCATCCATTACGGAATGTCCGGATTTGCTTCGGTTCTGCAAGTCCGTTGTGGTCTTGGATCATCATAGACAGGGAACGGAAACGGTTGAAAACGCAACACTTTCTTATGTGGAACCATATGCGTCCTCAGCCTGTGAAATGGTTTCGGAGGTATTGCAATATACCTATGACAACATCAAAATGCGGACGGAAGAAGCGGATTGTCTGTATTCCGGCATTATGATTGACACCAATAATTTTATGGTCAAGACCGGTGTACGTACGTTTGAAGCGGCTGCGTTTCTGAGACGCAATGGCGCGGATGTGACTCGTGTGCGGAAGCTGTTCCGGGAAGATGCCATGGAGTACAAGGCCAAGGCGGATGCAGTCAGTCAGGCGGAGATTTACAAGCAATGTTTCGCAATATCCATCTGTACGGCGGATGATTTGCCAAGTCCTACCATCATCGGGGCACAGGCTGCCAATGAGCTGCTGAACATCAGAGGGGTGAAAGCCAGTTTTGTGCTCACCGATTATCAGGGCAAAATTTATATCAGTGCGCGTTCCATAGATGAAGTAAATGTGCAGATTATCATGGAGCGTATGGGTGGCGGCGGGCATCTGAGCACTGCGGCATGTCAGATGGAAGGTGTGGGTATTATAGAGGCCATGGGCGTGTTGAAGCGGACAATAGATAGTATGCTGGAGAACCATGAAATATAACTTAAGATTTCTGGCTGTTGGCAGGTTAATCAAGTAATGTCAAATGGGATATGAAAAAATAGCAACGGACCGGACAGGGCTTGGGAGGCAAGTTGCGGAACTAAATTAGGTAGTGTCAAATGGGGTATGAAAAAACAGCAACGGACCGGACAAGCCCCGGGAGGATTTACTGACGCACCTGCGGCAGGAAATACTCCCAGATTCAGGGGGCTTGGGAGGCAAGTTGCGGAACTAAATTAAAAGGAAGGTGGAAATATGAAAATAATATTGCTGAAGGATGATAAAAAGTTAGGAAAAAAGGGCGACACGGTAGAAGTCAGCGAAGGGTACGCAAGAAACTATATTTTACCCCAGAAGATTGGTATTGAAGCCAATGCAAAAAATATGAATGATTTAAAACTTCGCAAGGCCCATGAAGACAAGGTTGCCAAGGAACAATTGGATGCAGCCAAAAAATTGGCGGCAGAGTTGGAGCCAAAGCAGATTCTGATTAGAATGAAGGCGGGAGAAGGCGGAAAAGCCTTTGGATCTGTGTCAAGTAAAGAAATAGCCGTGGCCTGCCGGGATCAGTATGGGATTGATATAGATAAGAAAAAGATACAGTTACCTGAAAACATCAAAAGTTTTGGCGCATATGAGGTTTCTGTCAAGCTCCATCCTCAGGTGACAGGAAAGCTTACAGTGAAAGTCATAGAAGCTTGATATGCCGGCATTTGATTTCAGAGATATTTTATTGGCTTTTAAGCTGTTGGAATAGTGCTCTGATGGGTATGGGGGCGTTATGGAAGAAAATGTGCTCAAAAGGATATTGCCACATAGTTTGGAGGCGGAGCAGTCTGTGATTGGCTCCATGATCATTGACAGGGAAGCCATTGTGGTGGCTTCTGAATTGCTGCTACAGGAGGATTTCTATAATAAACAATACGGAATCTTGTTTGAAACCATGTGTGAACTCAACAATGAGGGAAGTCCTGTGGACCTGGTTACATTGCAGAACCGTCTCAGAGAGAAGGACGTGCCCCCTGAGGTCAGCAGTCTGGAGTTTGTAAGGGAACTAATAACTGCGGTGCCCACTTCTGCGAATATAAAATACTATGCAAATATAGTGGCCGAGAAATCCGTGCTCCGAAAGCTCATTCGTCTGAATGAAGAGATAGCCAATACCTGCTACGCAGGAAACGAAAGTCTGGAATACATATTGGAAGACACGGAAAAACGTGTCTTTCAGCTGGTTCAGAAGCGCAGTACGGATGACTATGTACCCATTCGGCAGGTGGTAATGAATGCCATGGACAGAATTGAGGCCGCTGCCAAAAACAGAGGGAGCGTAACAGGTATTCCCACAGGGTTTCTGGATTTGGACTATCGCACGGCGGGAATGCAGCCTTCTGACCTGGTATTGATTGCCGCAAGGCCTTCCATGGGGAAGACGGCGTTTGCGTTGAATATAGCTCAATATGTGGCATTTAAGAAGAATTATACGGTGGCAATTTTCAGCCTGGAAATGAGTAAGGAACAATTGGTCAACCGAATGTTTTCACTGGAGTCCAATGTGGATGCCCAGAAGCTTCGGACGGGGCAGCTGAATGACCAGGAATGGGAGCGCTTAATAGAAAGCGCAGGAGTCATTGGAAAGTCAAATTTGATCATTGATGACACGCCGGGTATCAGCATTGCGGAGTTGAGGTCCAAATGCCGTAAATATAAACTGGAACATAATTTATCCATGATAATGATTGACTATCTACAGTTGATGACAGGGAGCGGAAAAGGAGATTCCAGACAACAGGAAATTTCCGATATTTCCCGTTCGCTAAAATCCGTGGCCAGAGAGTTGGGGGTGCCGGTGCTTGCGTTATCTCAGCTTTCCCGTGCGGTGGAACAGAGACCCGATCACAGGCCAATGCTTTCTGATTTGCGTGAATCAGGAGCCATAGAGCAGGATGCGGATGTGGTAATGTTTATCTATCGGGATGATTATTATAACCATGACACGGACAGAAAGGGTATTTCTGAAATTATAATTGCCAAACAGAGGAATGGCCCTATAGGTACGGTAGAATTAGCATGGCTGCCAGAATATACGAAATTTGCCAATTTGGAACCTGACCGGCGCACAGAGTGATATTTAGGAAAAATGAAGTAATTTACGAAAGAGAGTGAGTGGAATACTTATTCTCTTTTTTTATGCACATGGGCCGTACAGGCGAGTAGGGAAAGAGGGAAGAAAAGAGTTTCTGCTCGATTGCACACATCAATTTACTCACTTGAGAGAGGAGAAAATATGAGTAATTATTTGTTTATTTCGGATGCCGCAAAGGAAGTAAAGGTGGAGAGTCATGTATTGCGCTATTGGGAAGAGGAGCTTCATTTGCCCATTAAGCGGAATGAGCTTGGGCACCGCTATTATACGGAAGAGGATGTGGAGAGGTTTAAGCAAATCAAAAGTATGAAAGAAAGGGGATTACAGTTGAAAGCTATTAAAATGATTCTGAAAGACGGGAAACTGGATGTGCTGTCTACGGAGGAAACAGGGACGAACGGGGCTATGAGACTGAATCAGGCAGGAGGTGAAGACCAGGCTGCGGGGATGAATGTGGGAGGGCAGACCACAGGGTTTGCCCGGCAGCAAGCCGATATGCCTGAAGAGGGATTTGCGCAATCTGAGTTGTCCAAGACGGAACTTACCAGAAGAGAAATGGCTGCGGCAATGCAGTCCGGTGGAAGAATGCCGCAGCCGGGAAGGGGAACCGGCCAGGGACAGCAATCCGGTGTGGGAAAAAAGTATCGTGAAACCAGGGCAACAGAAGCTTCAGGGGGCCTGGCAATAGATATTATTTCCACAAAAGAAAAAGAACCCACGGTACAGGAATCAAGAGAGGATAAATCCAGAAGGCTTCAATGGCTTCTTCAACAGTTGATTCGCCAAACCTTACAGGAGAATAATGTAGAGCTTTGTCGTGAAATCAGAGACAGTGTGGTCAAAGAACTTGATTATCAGTTTCGGATGCAGGAGGAGCGGGAAGAAACCAGGGACAGAATGATGGAGCAGCGCCAGGAAGAACATTTTAAAAGAATGGACGAGCTGATTCGCAAAAAAAGTCGAAGGCTGAGAAAAATGAAACAGGAGAAAGAAGAGAAGGCATGGGCGTCTGGTGGGCAAGAACATGAAGACGGAAGAAAAAGCAGGGCATGGGGAAAAAAGGAGCAGCAAAACAAGGAACAGAAAAACAGGGAACCATCAGAAAGCGGACAATGGGATAAAGGTGGACAAGCAGAGTATGACTGGGGAAATGAACAGGATGAATGGAACAAAAGTGTGCAGGACACTGCCTGGGGCGCCAATGGACAGGAAAATGTGGAATGGGAAGGACGAAAGCATGAGAGTGGCGCAAAAAGGAATGGCAGAGAGGAGAAAAAAAATCGAAAGATAAAGTTTGGCAGAAATATAAATGAGCGCTCCAGGGATAGGAAGAATGGGGAAGAGCTTCTGAAAAGCGCTGAAGAAGAGGAGGCTGATTTGGAAGAAAAGAAGAAAAAATTTTTCTAAAGGAATATACTTGTAAAACAAAGATTCATTTGAAAGCAAATACTTGTAAAACAAAGATTCATTTGAAAGCAAACACTTGTGAAAGAAAGACTTATCTGAAGCAAACACTTGTGAAGGAAAGACTCAATTGAAGCAAACACTTGAGAAACATAGTCTTTTTTGAAGCAAAAATATGTAGAAAAAACTCCCGAAAATAACAGGTGTGTACATTTTCGGGAGTGGCTGGGGCAAATATTTTACGCCTGCTCTATAGCGCCTACAGGGCACTGATTTGCGCAGGAACCGCAATCAATACATTTGTCCGCATCAATCTCAAATTTTCCATCTCCTGCGCTGATTGCGTTTACAGGGCACTGTGCCTCACATGCACCACAGGATACGCAGGAATCGCCAATTGCATATGCCATAATATTTAGTCTCCTTTATATTATATATTTTTTTCGGAACGCCTTTGTTTGAGGCCATCCAGTATGACTTTCTTTTTTTCTAAAAGCGTATTCTGATCCATGGGAGGAACGCCCTTTAGTTTATATTCCATACCCAGACTTTCGTATTTCTTTTCTCCCATGGTATGATAAGGAAGTACGTCCAGCGCTTTCAGATTACCAAACTGTCCAATGAAATATCCAAGATCAAAAAGATATTTATCATCATCGGTTATACCGGGAACCACTACATGGCGTATCCACATGTCAACATGTTTATCGTCAAGATAAGCGGCAAACTTTAGTATATTTTCGTTTGGTTGTTGTGTAAGTTCTTTATGTTTTTCAGGATCAATATGCTTAATATCAAGCATAACCAAATCTGTGATAGACATCAGCTTATCCATCTTGGCCATAAAAGCCTCGTTTTGAGGATGAAAGGCAATGCCGGAACTGTCTATACAGGTGTGTATATTTTTCTCTTTTGCAAGGGAGAATAGTTCAATTAAAAAATCCGGCTGCATCAGGGGTTCTCCCCCTGTAACTGTCAGGCCCCCGCCATTTGCGTAAAAAGGGCGATTTTTTTCGTATTGCTCTATAATTTCACTTGGCTCCATCATTGTGCCGCCGTCCATTCCCCAGGTGTCGGGATTATGGCAGTAAGCACAGCGCATTGGGCAGCCCTGAACAAACACAACAAAACGTGTTCCAGGGCCGTCAACGGTACCGAAGCTTTCCAAAGAGTGTATTCTTCCCTGCATAAGATGCACCATCACTTTCTATATTGTATATACAATACCTTATATATGCCGATATTTACTGAAAAACCCGGGAAGAAGCTTTCTACCGCTTCCCGGGTTTTATCTCTTGGTTACGCTCACAATTGTGTTCAGAAATCCTGAAACAATCCTGAAGCTGTCTGATCATTTATGCTCATCTCCGCATCATAAGCCTTTTATGCTTAAATCCGGATAAAAAGTAAAAATGCTGTTGTCAGATTGCCTCATGGAAAGTACGGGAAATAACATCAGCCTGCTGTTCCGGAGTCAGCTTGATAAAGTTTACGGCATAACCGGATACACGGATGGTCAACTGAGGATAATTCTCGGGATGCTTCTGTGCGTCCAATAAGGTATCTCTGTTTAACACATTTACATTGAGATGGTGGCCGCCTTTGGTAGCATATCCATCAAGTAAGTTTACAAGGTTATCAACCTGTGCGGAATTTGTTGCCATAATATTTTCCTCCTATTCATAACAATACATTACAAAATATCTGTTTTAAAAGCTTCTCTTATGAGTTTATGCCATTTCCTGAAAAAATGAGAACCAGTTTATTTGAAATCATCTAACCCCTGTTCAAGAGTGGGTACACTACAGGCCAACGGTGTCCTGGAACAATCCGTACAGCCCATTGTCTGAACGCTTTTTGACTGTTCAACCTGCTGGTCACAATCCACATTAACATGACCCACACCGTCCGCCATTCCGGAATCCAGCATTTTCACCAGGTCATCAATCATTTTTTTCTCGTCCATTGTGCCTCCTTGTCTGTCAGAACATATTTCATACAATCACCGGAAAATACGAAGTGTTCGTAACCCTTATTTCAAGTCAAGCTCGATATCGCCAGAGAACACGAAGTGTTCGTAATTCTTATTTCAAGTCAAGCTCGATATCACCAGAGAACACTTTGTCTTCCTTCCCCAGTGCGCCAGGAATGATTGTGAAGGTATTGGAGATACCATCCTGTGCGTCATTGAAAGGAAGTTTGGATACGGAAGCCAGGGATGCTACAGCACCATGTGTATCACGGCCATGCATAGGGTTTGCTCCGGGTGCGAAAGGCTGGCCTTTCTTACGTCCGTCAGGAGTGTTGCCGGTAGCCTTGCCGTAGGTCACATTGGAGGTAATGGTCAGGATAGAAGTGGTGGGCACACCATTTCTATAGGTGTGATGCCTTCTGATAGCGGTCATGAACTTATGAACCACTTCCTGAGCAATCTCGTCTACACGATCATCATCATTACCGTATTTAGGGAATTCTCCGGTTGTCTTAAAGTCTACAATAATGCCGTCTTCGTCACGGATGGCTTCAACCTTTGCGTATTTGATAGCGGAAAGGGAGTCTGCCACGATGGACAAACCTGCCACACCTGTTGCGAAATAACGCTTTACATCTCTGTCATGAAGAGCCATCTCTGCTCTTTCATAGCAGTATTTGTCATGCATATAGTGAATAACATTCAAAGTATTCACATATACGTCAGCCTGCCATTCCATCATATCAATGAATTTGCTGTAAACATCATCGAAATCAAGAACGTCGCCTGTTACAGGACGGTACTTAGGACCAACCTGCTTCTTGGTAACTTCGTCAACACCGCCGTTGAGAGCGTAAAGCAGACATTTTGCAAGGTTCGCACGGGCTCCGAAGAACTGCATTTCCTTACCGATTACCATGGAGGATACGCAGCATGCGATACCGTAGTCATCGCCGTGGTCGATTCTCATCAGATCATCGTTCTCATACTGGATGGAAGAAGTCTGGATGGACATCTTCGCGCAGTATCTCTTCCAGGCTGCCGGAAGTCTGGTGGACCAGAGAACCGTCAGGTTCGGCTCGGGAGAAGGTCCCAGATTGGTGAGCGTGTTCAGGTAACGGAAGCTCATCCTGGTAACCATGTGTCTGCCGTCTACACCCACACCTGCCAGAGATTCGGTTACCCATACAGGGTCGCCTGCGAAAATCTGGTTATATTCGGGAGTACGGGCAAACTTGATGCAGCGCAGCTTCATGATGAAGTGGTCAACAAACTCCTGGATCTGCTCCTCGGTGAAAGTACCGTTCTTTAAGTCTCTCTCTGCATAGATATCAAGGAAAGTAGAGGTACGGCCAAGGCTCATTGCTGCACCGTTCTGCTCCTTAACTGCGCACAGATAGCCGAAGTATACTGCCTGGATTGCTTCCTGGACATTGGCGGCGGGTCTGGAGATATCGCAGCCGTAGGAAGCAGCCATCTCCTTCATCATCTTCAGGGCAACCATCTGCTCGGAAATCTCCTCGCGCAGGCGGATGATGTCATCGGTCATGACGCGGCCGGTGGAATCCTTCTGAGCCTGCTTGTCCTCGATCAGCCTGTCAATGCCGTACAGGGCTACACGCCTGTAGTCGCCGATGATACGGCCGCGGCCATAGGCATCAGGAAGTCCGGTGATGATATGGGAGGAACGGCATGCTCTCATCTCCTGGTTGTAGGCGTCGAAGCAGCCAGCGTTGTGTGTCTTTCTGTGGGTGGAGAAGAACTCGGAAATCTCGGGATCCACCTCATAGCCGTTGTCGGAGCAGGCCTTCTCCGCCATGCGGATGCCGCCGTAGGGCTGCAGGGATCTCTTGAAAGGCTTGTCGGTCTGGAAGCCTACGATGGTCTCCTTACTCTTGTCAAGGTAACCGGGGCCATGGGAGGTAATGGTGGAAACAACTTTGGTGTCCATATCAAGAACGCCGCCTGCTTCTCTCTCCTTCTTCTGCAGGTCAAGTACCTGTGCCCACAGATCCTTTGTGTTCTGTGTAGGTCCGGCAAGGAAAGCTTCATCGCCGTCATAGGGATGATAGTTCCTCTGGATAAAGTCGCGGACATTGACTTCTTTATCCCATTTGCCTGCTACAAAATCTGTCCATTCTGGTCTCATTTCGTAATAACCTCCTGTAAAGTTTGAATTGGCTTTTATTGCTTGAGAATATTATATGAAAAATACCGTAAAAAATCAAGGTGGAAGAGTGTACTTTTTTCGGTACAATAGCCGATATTTACAAGGTTTTACAAAGGTTTATTTATTTTTTTGGAAGAATTTAATAAATAGAATTACTTGTCATATTTTGGGGAAAGATATATACTGGTAATACGAGCGCCATGTGGCGAGCGGCAGAGAATTGATACTGGAAAGGAGAAGAGAATGACTGGCATAACAAAAGAAATGACAATTGGAGAAATCCTTAGAACGTGTCCGGATGTGGCTCCTGTTCTGATGGAGGCAGGGATGCATTGTCTGGGATGTCCTTCCGCTCAGGGGGAATCTCTGGAGGAAGCAGCCGAAGTACACGGAATTGATATTGATGAACTCATGAAGGCAATTGAGGAACTGTAAAATTTCGGAAGGGATTGTGGCAGTACTGTCGTGAAATCCTGACTAAGAGAAGCTGATTTGGATGTAATCTGAATAAGGGGCTGTTGCATTAAGAGCCATGGACACTGGATATAGGTATGCCTGATTACCGGGCATCCTGTATCTTGTGTAGAATTTCTTAATGTGACAGCCCCTTTTAGTGTGCGCAGGCACTCAGCTTCCCAGCGCCTGAATGGCGTTGTCTTTGATCAGAGCCTCGTAATGCTCCGCAAGATAAGCGCTTCCGGCAGAGTGAGAACGCTGCAGCAATCCATATTCTGACACAATATTACATGTTCTGTCAAAGGATTCGTTGCTCTCATCCCCCTGTGTCAACAGCAACAGATACCCTCCGGGTTCCTTGGCGCCAACAATGAACGCCTCATTTTTGTACAAAGTGCTGAAGCCGTGATAGTTTCCTGCGATAACCCCCGCCACATCTATTACCTGCTGAAGAGAATGCATCAGGAAAATGCGGGTGCGCTGTCGATTATCCGCGGAGCCTGTGCCTTCTGCGTTTCCATTCTGAAGGGAATTATCATTTTGTTCTGTTTCTATCTGCCGGAACAGATCCAACATCTCATTGGAAGCAATTTCTGAAAAATTCTCTTCCTCAAACTCGTCTGTAACAGAAGGAGCAAACCTGGAAAAACGTGTATCCAGCTCCTCCGGGTTTTCCACCTTTGTAATGATTAGTACAATACATTCAGCGTTTAGCGGTATGGCTTCGATCATAAGAGGGATGTCTTCTGCCTCAAAGCCAAATTCATAATTTGCCTGTCTCATCATATCGCGAAACAGAGTTTTTGTTTTTTCCGTTCCGTAAGCCAGTTCGTTTATTTTCAGTTCGCGGCTTGCCAGATCCTCTCTGGTAAGAGTACAGCGGATTTGATTTTCATTGATTTTTACTAATTTCATGGTATAACCTTTCCTTTCTGCATGGTATAGCATTGTGCGACAATCCTGCCAGCAGTACAGGAGTTGTTTGCTATGTTTACCTTTTTCGACGGCCACGATGCATTTCTGCTGCTTAGCGGAGCCGGATTGTGGAGTAGAATGGCAATTATTCCGTTCACACTCACCAGGGACAAAATCACAGGGGCATAATGACAACAAACCAAATGTCTGTCGATACGCTAAGGCGGATAATGTCCTGATAGTCTAATGATTGCCTTGTTATGTCATAATATACTTTCAGATTCCTTTCGTCAATAGAAGAATCTTGAGTTTAAAATTTTTTTAAGTTTTTACTTGCAAAAACAATATGGCTGAGTTATAATAAATGTGTAAATGCCTTCGGTACTCTGTACAGGGAAGGAGGGCAGCAGTCTAAATTCAAGTTGATTATTTTTTGGAACAAGTCGTTCCGTTTCATCCTTGAGTATTCTTAGTGGCTTATCACATTATATGCCGGAGAGGGAAAACTGGCATAGTCTGAGGATGTCTTACAAGTTATTGTGCTGGAGTGCGCTATGCTTGGTCATAACATATCAACTAATATTTTCACAATTATAATTCATTTTAGTCTTTATTGGTCGTGGTATTTTTTACCATTTGTCAACTGGTACTGCTGAGGGCATTTATCTTAATATAGGAAGGTTCCCAAATGATTCATCACAGTAATCATAAAAACTTTTGGTAGGGAGCCAACGGTAAGGGAGGAGTTTATTTGTATGATAAGAGAACTGAAATAAATAAAACGGAAGGCATAAAGAATACCCGGAGCACGGAAGCAGCCAGAAACATGGAAGTTATCAGAAAACAGATGTTGACCAGACTGGAACAACTGAGAGAAAGCGGAGTTGAACTTTTTGTAGATGGCAAAGAAGTGCTTCCGGACGAAGCTGTATCCAAGGCGGTAAGAGAAAATAGCCCTTATATGGCGGATTATGTCCTGGACGCTGCCGGCACCATTGAGCAGGTTCGTTTTGATAAAGTGACGCGCTGGTAGACGGTGTGTATTATTACAACAGAACAAGTAATATAATTCGGTGGTGAATGGCAACGTCTTGTTGAAGACAGGAGTACATTTTAAGCTGTGGTTTTAAGCAGTATTGCAATTTGGTATTGCCGCCCGCTGTTTTTGGGATTGCCTCTCAGCTGTACAGTGCTAACGATGCGGGTGGTAATATCGGATTGAATTTATATGATCTATATGGAAATATAGCAACTTGTACCAAATTGGGTAATGACGCCGTTACAATTCCATGGTATAATCTTTGTGTACATCATGAAGAGAGGTAGAGGCACAGGATGAAGAAAAAAATAATACCGATTATTGTGGCATTGGTACTGATTATTTTGGTTGCAATCATAGGTTTTGGCGGTAAAATACTGGATAAGTATACCTATGGCAAAGAATGGGCGGATTTGGACGAATATTTTGGAGTAGAAGAGGGAGAACTGGCAATCCTCCTGCAAAATGATATTACCTCCCATAAAGCGGTGATAAAGGATGATTATGTTTATTTCGATTATGATACCGTGAGGGAAATTCTCAACGAAGGTTTTTATGTGGATAGAAATGAGAATAAACTTCTATATACAACTGCTGATGACACAAAGACGGTATTGTTTGGTGAAAAGGGTTATTCCGACAAAGCGGGAAGCCATTCTCTGGAGTATGAAGCATGTTACTGCCAGGGTGAGACTGTTTACGTGGCGGCGGAATATGTATTATTGTATACCAACTATGCGTATGAAAGATTTGACAGGCATCTACAGGTGGATACCCAATGGGGACAGAAGCAGACAATGGAGATTACAAAAGACACTCAGCTGCGTGTCAGAGGAGGGATTAAGAGCCTGATACTTAAGGAACTGGAAAAGGGAGAAACCGTTGAGCTATTAGAAGAAATGGAGACTTGGAGTAAAGTCAAGACTTCCGATTCCGTGATTGGATACGTGGAAAATAAAAGGCTTGGTAATTTCAATACCATAACGGAAATGCCAATTGAGGATTATGTGCCGAAAGAGTATACTTCGCTTTCCATGCCTGGGAAAGTAAGCCTGGGATGGCATGCGGTGGGAGGTGTGGCCGGCAACAGCACCCTGGGAGATATGCTGGCTGAAGCAAGGGGATTAAACGTGATTGCGCCCACCTGGTTCAGCATTACCGATAATGAAGGAAGTATCCGCTCCTATGCCTCAAAAGAATACGTGGAGAAGGCGCATGGCAGTGGATTGCAGGTCTGGGGCGTATGGGACAATTTTAATTATAAAAATGAAACGGGAGCGGACGTCAATAGCTATGAGATATTGTCTTCTACTACAAAACGTCAGAGGCTGTCAGAGAGCATTGTGAATACCGCCACGGACTTGGGGCTGGATGGTGTCAACATTGATTTTGAGAGTCTCACGGAGGAATGCGGCGTTCATTATATACAGTTTCTGAAAGAATTATCGGTTTTGTGCAGGGAAAAGGGGCTGATACTTTCCATAGACAATTATGTGCCTTTCAATTTTAATAATTATTACAGGCTGGATATTCAGGGGCAAATTGCTGATTATGTGATTATCATGGGGTATGATGAACATTGGAGGGGAAGCGGTGATCCCGGAAGTGTGGCAAGTATCGATTATGTATCAAACGGATTGGACAGGACTTTAGCACAGGTTCCGGCAGAAAAAGTGGTGAATGCGCTTCCGTTTTATACAATTCTGTGGAAAACGGAAGGAAATAAGGTGACGGATGAGTATATCAGGCTGAATAATGTGGCTGATTTTCTTCAAAGAGTAAATGTGGAACCAACATGGGATGAGGCGACATGTCAGAACTACGCCGAGTGGAAAAGCGGGAACACAACATATCAGATTTGGGTGGAAGACACAGAATCCATCAGGGTGAAGCTGAATGTGATGAGTTCAAAGAATCTGGGAGGTGTTGCTGTTTGGAGACTGGGATATGGAAATACGGAAGTATGGGAACTGATTGCGGCGTATGTCGCCCTCTAATCAGATAATGTATGCCAACTGATTTGGCGGTTCTTGCGGAAGTATGCCGCTGACGCGGCGCACAGGCTGCGCAGGGGAAGGGATGCTCCCTGATTAATTTAAGGAATGCGCAGTTTGACAGTCAATGGAAGGCTGACAAAAGGGGCTGTTGAGACAGCCCCTTTGTTGATTTCATAATCTCCGTTATTGACAAATGCAACTATTGATTCCTGCGGGCAATGAGCCAAGCGGATGTGCCAGCATCTATTTGGCGAATGCCGCAAGGGTCAACAACCACGCTGCTTGCAGCGGGGTTGTTGACTTGAAGCATTGGCGGACAAAATCAAAAACTTGTTTTTGATTTATTTAATACACAGAACCCGGCGCCACAGAACAAAACAATACAAAACAGCCAGAGTATGGGGGAAGAATCACCGGTCTTCGGTACGGAATCATATTCCGAAGAAGGCTGTGAAGTGGAACCCGAAGGCTGCGTCGGAGTAGTCTGAGGGGCTGAGGGCTGCTGAGGGGCAGACTGCTGAGTGGGAGTCTTGCTGTATTTATCTTCCGGAGTCTGCAAAAGGCCATTTACAAGGTAAAAGGAATCCGGCTGGAAGTTGTACAGGTCATAAGGAGCGTAATTTGTTGAAATCGTCAAAAAATGTCCCACGGTGCCGCTGCATCCGATTGTGGAGTGAATATCATTGTCATCGTTAAAATTAAGACGCAGTTCATTGACATTTTTGTTAAAATTACAGGTTACGGCGTCATAAGCGTTTGCGATATTAATATCACTGTTTATGGCACAGGAAGTTCCTTCTAAAAGGAAACATTCATTAATGTGGCCGGCATAAATAACGGAGAAGCCGTCGCTTTGCGCAACGGTGAGGTTGCTGAGACGCACATCGCCCAGATTCAGAATGGGATCCTGGGGAGCGGAACCATCATAGTATACCGCTACCAGATCTCCGTCCTTTAATGTCTCCATCATGTAGTAAATGGATCTGTAAAAGTTAGGGTCTTCAAATTCAGCAGTATCGGCCCTGTATTCCCAATCCTGTTCTTCCGCCATATATTTTACGGAATAAGTGACAGGTTCGGCTGCCGATACCTTTAAGGAGCCGCCGATACCTGAGAGAAACAGTGTGGCGGCTGCCAACAGAGTAATCATTGTTTTCCTTTTTTTCATGTTCATTCCTCCAATCTGATTTTGATTTTGCTGATGATGCCGCAGTCCTTTCAAGGATTCTTATCCTCACAGCCTATTCAACAATGGGCAGATAATGGTCGCCGCTTTCCACCTCTTTTGCCACGACCACCAGTCTTCCCTGCTCTACATGGTAGGCACAGGTTGACAGGGTCAGGAAATGATCCCCAAATTCGGCTGTCACATTTGTGTCATACACGGACAGGGCTTTAATATTTTGATAAAAGTCATTGAATTCTTCCTCCGTTTCCGCCTGGAAAAATTTGTAATATTTAAAGACCTGGTCGCTCTTTTTGTATACTTGGGAACGGAATACGGCAATGACTACATAATTTCGTTCCACATCAGCTGTATACAGAGTTATATTTTTATGATCTTCGTAGTAATCGGCATTTTCATAATTCTTCAAACTGCCGAACATGGCCCCTGATTTCATATTATGCCCATGAATAATCAGATTAGTCGTTAAGGGGTTGGTGCAGCTGTCGGTATCTAAAATCAGGCATCCATTGCTGTTGTCTTTGCCGTTGAAATCCCGGTAAAGGTAGTATTCCTCGTCTCTGAGTGTCCACATGACAGGATAATCTATGGGGGTTCCAGGAACCTGAATCCAGGCCGCCATATCACTGTTGGCAAGAAAACTGTCTTTATAAGGGTTCTCTACGGGCGCAGGAGTTGGGGCAGGTGTGGCGGTAGGAACAGGAGTGGGCTCTGCTGAGGCCGCAGGAGCGGGTGTCTCCCGAATGACTGCCGGCGGGGTGGGAACTGTGGAGCCGGGAGTGGAGGATACAGTAGAACCAGGGTTGTCTTTTCTGGATTCCGCCGCACTGCGAAGTTCATCCAAAGTGTCCTGACAGAGCCGATCGTTGCTAAATTGGCGGAAGGCTAAAATCCCTATTGCCATAAGACATAACAGGGCAATGCCGGCAAGTATTAAGGAGACAATTTTTTTTGTGCGATTTTGCATATTACAATACCTTTTTGTACAGTTTACACTTATATATTTGACGAATGACCTGCGTTTTATGTTTCAATTATAATTTTCTTTCTACATTTATAATAGACGAAAAATGGAAACAATGCAACTGTTTTCAAAGTATTAAGAAAAAATTAGATTTTATACAGTTCCAATAATATCTGGTTGCTGGCGCTTTTTTTCCAGAGGGGACGCCGTCCCTTTATAACCAGGAAGCAGGTCCCAGGCAGTATTGTGACCTGACAGTATCAAGGGCAGTATCACAAAAATTTCTGTCCCTGCCTTTGAAGTTGTGATATAATGTTGACACAGAAGAGCATTGTGTCAACTTCTGATTCCATGTGTGCTGAA
>CAJUGT010000075.1 GCA_910586435.1 uncultured Acetatifactor sp.
TGTTGGCGGTTAGTCCGGCGGAGGCGTTGCCCGGGCCGAGCAGCGATTCCCCCACTCCGGCCGCCGTCTCTTTCGCTGCCATAGAACACCCCCGCAAGCCACTTGGCGCTATCAGGTCTGAACAGTAACGGGGACCAAAGGAAAAATGTCAGCAGAAGCCGCCGGGGCTTTACTTTTATGGGGCTTTTTGTTATAATATGATATAGTAATGGAATAGAAAAACGGGATTGGGAGGGAATGGAAAAATGAAAATTGAGGTATGTAATATTGATAAACAGTATGTGGAAGTAAAGTGGGAAGAGGTTCCGGGAGCCGATAAATATATTGTGTATTGGGCGGATGCGGACACGCCGAATATGCAGTACAAAAAAATGGAGGAAACGGCAGAAAGTACATGTACCATACATAAATCCACACATATTCATCAGTATATCTATGTGGAGGCAAGGAAGGAAGGGGAAGTATTAGAAAAAAGCGAAATACTTTGTACGCCGGTTCATTACCGTCTGCGGGAACAGCTGGAACGGCTGGACAGGGGCTTAATTGCGGTGAAGTCCAAGGATGGTATTTTCTTAAGCTGGCGTATGTGGCTGGAGGAAGTGGACGGGTATAATGCTACCGGTATGACGGGGACGGATTATGTGGTTTACCGGAACGGCAAGAAGCTGGCAGTGGTCACGGACAGCACCAACTATCTGGACAAAGAGGGAACCATGGAAGATTCCTATTATGTCTGTGCTTTCAGGGATGGGAAAGAGTCTGCGCCCTGTAAGGAGGTAAAGGCATGGAGCACAGGTACGAATTATATGGAGATTCCCATGCAGGTGCCCAGGGGAGGCGTCACACCGGCAGGACAGGAGTATGAGTATTCCGCCAACGATATGAGTGTCGGCGATGTGGACGGGGACGGCGAACTGGAATATTTTGTGAAATGGGATCCATCCAATTCCCATGATGTGTCTCATAAGGGGTATACGGGGAATTGTTATATAGATTGCTATAAGATTGACGGAAGGCTGTTATGGCGGCTGGACATGGGAGTGAACATACGGGCAGGAGCGCATTATACGCAGTTTATCGTCTATGACTTTGACGGGGATGGGAAGGCGGAAATGTCCGTTAAGACGGCCCCCGGAACCAAAATGATCAAATATGACGAAAAGGGAAATGTGGTTTCGGAGAGATATATCACCATGCCGGAGGCGGATCTTAAGGCAGGATATTCAAATGAAGACAATTATGTTTGTTCCGCAGAGGATTATTATAATTATTTGGTGGAATTATTTCAGGGGTGGCAGGATCACAGAGAGGTGAAAAACGGTCATTGGCCGGGGACTTTGGAAGAGTGTTTTGGAATTCCGAAGGAATATTCGTATCCTCTGTCCCGGGAGGATGCGGGGAAACTGGTGGATTATTTCCTGGATGTCTATGCGCCTTCCAGAAGTGAAAAAAATGATCTGCGTCATTTTGAAGGGTTTATTTTCAGAGGACCGGAATATCTTACCATGTTTTCCGGGGAGGGAGATGAACTTGAGACCATAGAGTTTCCGGTGCCCAGAGAGGACGACGGTCTCATGTGGGGAGACTATTCCTGGTTTCGTATAGAACCCTGCAATCGTGTTGACAGATTCCTGTCAGGGGTGGGGTATCTGGACGGAGAGCGGCCTTATCTGATTATATGCAGGGGGTATTACACAAGGGCCACCATTACCGCATATGACTTCTTTGAAGGGAAACACAGGGAATACTTTAAGGTGGACAGCGGTTATGTCACCATGAGAAATCCATTTGCCCGTTCTGATGAAGACGCGGAACTTGGCACGGACTCCGTATATGGCTGTATTGTAGGACAGGGAGATCACAGCTTGTCTGTTGCGGACGTGGATGGGGATGGGTGTCATGAGATAATATATGGCGCTGCTACCATTGACCATGACGGCAGTGTGTTATATTCCAGCGCGGATCGGATGCCGGACGGAAGCATGCAGTACCTGGGACATGGGGATTCCATGCATGTGGCGAACATCAATCCCGACAAACCGGGGCTTGAAATCTTTAATGTCTTTGAGGAAGGCAGCAGTGTGCCTTACGGTTGGGCGCTGAGAGACGCAGAGACAGGAGAGGTGATTTTCGGAGAACCAGCGAACAGGGATTTGGGAAGGTGTATGATTGGGGATATCTGTCCGGATGTCAGAGGCCTTCAGGTATGGGCAGTGGGAGTGTACGACTGCAACGGAAAACTGCTGGAAGATGTAAAACAGCCGGGAACCAATGCCAGCATTCGCTGGGCTGCGGATTTATCCACACAGATAACTGACGGGGTGGATTATATTCATGAGAAGCATATTGGTCTGGTGGCAGACCATACCCATGGGGTAATGCTTCATCCGGAAGGGACTTCGACCAATAACGGTACAAAAGGAAATCCCGGTCTGGTGGCGAATATATTTGGAGACTTCAGGGAACAGATTTTGCTGCGCACCACCGACAGCCGGGCCATTAGGATTTATACCCCTGTGGAGGTGACAAATCATAAGCTGTTTACATTATTGCATGACACCACATACCGATGTGGGGTGGCGTGGCAGAACAATTGCTATAATCAGCCATGTTATACAAGTTTTTATTACGGAAGCGATATGGACTTTAAAAATGTGCTGAGGTATTTGTAAGAGTAAGGAATCAGAATGGATGTGGGGAAAGAGGGCGGAAGGTCCAGGTATCAGATGCGATATGCGGCGGGAGAATACTGGATATTGGATATGGAGCAAGAAGGGCTTCCGTATAAGAAGCCCTTTTCCGTCAATGAAGTGGGCGCAGCTATCTGGAAAATGATGGAGAGAGGTATGAAACAGGAGGAAATCGCGGACTGTTTATGCCGGGAATATGGGGAAGAGCGGGAAATAATATTGGAGGATGTGGCAGCTTTTCAGAAAATGCTTCTAAAGTCCGGTTATTTCCTGTAGGAAAGCATTCTGTGCCGTTGTAAGGGCATGGAATGCCATACTCTGCCTTGTGGGAGGCAGGCTCCATTTGGGGGAGGCAAAGTAAATGAATGTTTTCTTAATCGGTGGTTCCGGAAGCTTTATGGATAACCTGATAATCAAGTTAAATAAAGAGGGACATCGGGTATATCTTTTGACGGGAAACCGATATGCCAGGCTTCCTTACCAGAAAGTATTTGAGCGTTATAATTTTACCTATGACTGCACATGCCTTATGGAAATTTTTGACAGTGTTAATCCGGATTTGACCATTTTTATGGGGGCATATGATACTAATTTCAAATGGCTGGATGAAGAGCGGGAGGCTGTCAGATATTCTTCCAGCCTGATGAATATTTTGATGGGTTACGCAATGAAGGGCAGGGGGAGATTTCTCTATCTGTCTTCGGAATTGGTGTATTCGGGAAATTATCCGGAGAATATCCTGGAGTCGGAGCCTGTCACACCTGCGGGATTTAGGGGAATGGCGCTGGCCCAGGGGGAGGAGATGTGTGAAAGCTACCGGAAAAACCGGAGGCTGGACGTTGTCACTCTGCGGCTGGATCACCTCTATGGCATTCCAAAGACAAGGGGAGATGTGACAGATGTATGCAGTAAAATGTGTCTGGAGGTTTTGGAGAAAAAAGATATTACAATAAATGAAGACTGTTATTTTTCTCTGTTGTATGAAACGGACGCAATAGAATTTATCTATAGAGTGGCAGCTTGCAGGGAACATAAGAATTCTTTGTATCATATCTCTTCCTCAGAGGTGATATCTCAGCGGGAATTGGCGGAGACAGTGTGGGAAATTATGGGGGCTGACAATGGTGGTTCCGGATTTGCGAAGGATGCAGACGCAACGGAATCTTCCCGCAATGTGCCTTTGCCTACAGAACAGGACGCATCGGAAGGGCCGCAGAGGCGGGTCCTGTCAAATACGCTGTTTGACAGTGAATTTGGCAATCCATTTTTTTGTCAGATACCTGTGATAGTGAAAAAAATTGCGGCGCAGATGCGGAAGAACCCTTATGTTTTTCTCACCGGTGAGGAGGCAAAGGTACCTCTGAAAGAACGTATCCTCAAGAAGGCAGGATGGTTTTTCAGGGCAATGATACCTTTTGTGGAAAATTTTATCCTGTTTATTCCCTTTTTTATGTTAAATAACCGGGCAGTGGGGAACGAATATTTTGGAAGACTGGATTTTTATCTTTTGTATGTATTGTTGTTTGCCATTGTATATGGACAGCAGCAGGCTACTTTTTCCGCGGTTTTGGCCGTGGCAGGGTATTGCTTTCGACAGATGTATGATCGCTCCGGTTTTGAAGTCATGCTGGATGCGGATACCTACATGTGGATAGCCCAATTGTTTATTTTGGGGCTGGTAGTGGGTTATATGAGGGATCAAATCGCAAAGCTGAAAAGGGAGAGCGAAGAGGAAAAGGATTATTTGTCCTTACAGCTGAGTGATGTGCAGGATATTAACAGCAGTAATGTGCGTGTGAAGGATGCTTTGGAAACTCAGATTGTCAATCAATATGACAGTGTGGGAAAGATTTACAGTATTACATCCGCCTTGGATCAATACAGCCCTGAGGAGGTATTATTTTATGCGGCGGAGATGCTGGGGAAACTTGTAAAGAGCAAAGATGTGGCCATATACACAGTATCAAATGCATCCTATGCCCGTCTGTTTTCCTCCACATCCAAAAAGGCCAGGGAACTGGGGCATTCCATCAAATACACTGAGATGGGCAAAATGTCCGAGGCTCTGGCTAACCATAAAGTTTTTATCAACAGGGAGATGAATCAGGATTTTCCCTTGATGGCACACGCAATTTATGATAATGATGAAATGCAGATGATTTTGATGGTATGGGGGATTCCCTGGGAAAGTATGACCTTGGGTCAGGCAAATCAGCTGGTGGTAATCAGCGCATTGATACAGAATGCGGTGGTCAGATCCAACCGGTATATGTCGGCACTGGAAGATCAGAGATATGTGGAGGATACACAGACATTGGAAACCAGTGCGTTTACTTCGCTGATGAACGCATATCTGACTGCTAAGGACAAGGGATTGACGGAGTGTACTGTGCTGAAGGTGGAAGCGGAACCGGAGACATATAAGGAAGCGGGCAGACAGTTGATGGGAAAGCTTCGGCAGACGGACTATGTTGGGACGTTGTCGGACGGAGGGCTTTACGCGTTGCTGTCCAATACCAGTATGCAGGACGCACAGTTTGTAATGAAACGGTTTGCGGAGATTGGCTATGAAAGCCATATTGTGAGGGATGGAGACGAATGACGGCAAAGCAGGCCATGTTTGTGGGAATCCTGGCGCTTAACACATTGTTTGTTCTTCTGTATCTATTGTGGAACTGGATAAGGAGACCAAGGGCGGGGAAGGATGAATGTGTAACAGAGGCTTCAGAGAAAGACAGGGAACCAGGCGCCGGAGAATCAGAAGAGAAAAAGAGAGCGGATGATAAACACAACGGTGTCTGGCTGCGGGCGATTGTGATGATACTGTGTCCGGTGGTGGGACCGATTCTGTTTATAGTTTCTCATATTATATTTCGTCTGTTTCTCTCCGAACCGGTGGATTTGGAAGATGTCATATTCAGCAAGGAACGTGTCAGGACATTTGTACATGCGGATGAGGAACGGGAGCGAAATATTGTGCCTTTGGAGGAAGCCATTGAGATTACGGACGCGGATGAACTGCGGAACCTTATGATGAATGTGGTTCGGGGAGATATCAGCAAATCCCTTGCCTCCATTGCTCTGGCTCTGGACAGTGAGGATACAGAGACGGCGCATTATGCGGCGTCTGTGTTGCAGGATGCTTTAAATGACTTCCGATTTCAGGTGCAGAAGCAGTCAAAACTGGTTCTCTCGGGTGAAGAAGGGGCTGTGGACAGGGCAGGATATGCGGAAGTATTGATTGACTATATGAATCAGGTGTTGGAGCAGAAGGTTTTCACTGATATGGAGCAGGAAAGTTATGTGAATATCATGGATAAAGTCTGCGGGGTGCTTTATGACTTAGGCAGGGATCGGATGACAAGCGCTCAGTATGAGGCAATCAGTTTAAGGCTTCTGGAAGTGGAAGATTATGAGAATTGCAGGAAGTGGTGTGACCGTGCGGAATATCAGTATCCCAATACTCTGGCCACCTATACCTGTCAGCTGAAGCTCTACTTTAACAGTGGGCAGAAAGAGCGTTTCTTTGAGGTGATGGAAGCTCTGAAGCATTCCGCAGTGGTGATAGACAGTGAAACATTGGAGTTAATCCGTGTGTTTCAGTAATTATTGGGAGATTTGTTGGGGGAGAAGGAAGGAGGTGTCCTCATGAAAATATGTCTGGTGGCCGAAGGCTGCTACCCTTATGTGGTAGGAGGCGTGTCAGGGTGGATACACAGTATGATCAAATCCTTTCCCCAGGTAGAATTTGTTGTGCTGACGATTATTTCCAACCGTGCCCAGAGCGGGAAGTTTGTATATGAACTTCCTGAGAATGTATCTGCCGTATATGAGGCATATCTGGACGATTATGATTGGGGGCGCAAGCCAAAGCATGGCAAGCGGACAGGGCTGGATACGAAGGAATATCGGGCGCTGCGCAGTATTATCATGAATGAGGAGGTTGATTGGGACACTATCTTTGATATGTTCCAGAACGGGGACTTTTCCATTGATGATTTGCTTATGGGCGCGGATTTTTTGAATATCGTAAAGGAGTATTACAACCTTAAATACCCACATATTGTTTTCTCCGATTTTCTGTGGACCATGAGGTCCATATACCTTCCCCTGTTTTTGATTCTTAAAACGGAGCTGCCAAAGGCGGACATCTATCATTGTGTGGCTACCGGTTATGCGGGTGTGCTGGGCAGCATGGCCAGCCATATCTACAGGAGCGGACTGCTTGTTTCCGAACACGGAATTTATACCAGGGAACGGGAGGAAGAGCTGCTGAAGGCTGAATGGGTGGCAGGTATTTATAAAAATATCTGGATTGACCAGTTTAAGAAAATGTCACGTCTGGCCTATGAAAGAGCGGATGTTGTGACCAGTTTGTATTCTCACGCAGAGGAATTGCAAATCGGTCTGGGATGTCCGGAGAGGAAGATCAGGATTACACCAAATGGCATAGATGTGGACAAAATGGCCAATCTTCCGGGCAAAAAGGAAGAAGACAGAGGTTTTATCAATATCGGGGCTGTTCTGCGTGTGACACCGATTAAAGATGTGAAGACTATGATTCGGGCTTTTGCTTTTGCCAAGGAGGAAAATGAAAGTCTTAAGCTCTGGATTATGGGACCATGTGATGAAGATGAGGATTACGCCAGGGAATGCTTTGAGCTTGTGGAGGCATTGCAGGTCAGGGATGTGATTTTTACGGGGCGAATTGATGTAAGGGAATATCTGGGGCGAATGGATTACACCATTCTGACCAGCATCAGCGAAGGGCAGCCTCTGACCATATTGGAAAGCTATGCGGCCCATAAGCCTGTGATTGCCACGGATGTGGGAAACTGCCGTGAATTAATTTACGGAGAGGGTGATGACTGCGGCAGTGGGGGTATTTTGACCCATATTATGAATATTGCGGAGCTGTCTTCTGCCATGTTGGAGTTGGCGCGTTCAAGCCAGATGCGGGCTGCCATGGGGGAAAGCGGCTACCGGAGGGTGATGAAGGGATACCGCATACAGCAGATGAAGCAGTCCTATGAAGATATTTATGAACAGATTGGCTGGATATATGGGAAGCTTTGGCCTGCGGAAACTTATCACAGGGGAGAAGCGCATACTGACAGAAAGTACGAAAAAATGCCGCTGCCTGCCCAGACAGGATTTGGCGCGGCTGCTTTGGATGGGTATGACATTGAGGTCGATTTCGGTTCGGGTACCGGAAGTGGTTATGATATTGATTATGAATTTGATTCTGAAGGAAACGCAACGGTTGTCGGCACCGGTGACAGTTTCACGAAGACGGACAAGGCACATGAAAAGGGCATAGGCCCGGGGACAAAGGAAGGGCAGGAAGAGAAGGCCAGTGTTCCTGTCAGCCATGCGTATGGTATCAATCATATTGCCGCCATGGGAAGAGCGGCGGGGATGGAGACGAATCCCGGCTCTATGGACAGCAGCTCCGGTGTGGTGATTGATTATGAGAATCTGCTCAGTCGACATGCGGGGAGAAATGGCAAGGGCAGTACAGGCGGTTTCACGGGAACCAATGTGGCGTCGGGAGCGGGAATGAATACCGCAATCAACAATGCTTTGAATACGGCAATTAATGATGCGGTAAACAATGCGGTAATGAAAGCCGTGAATAATGTTGACGGAGCATTGAATGTAATGATTCAGGATGCCGTAAATAACGCACTGAATAATGCCATAGGCAATGTGGTGAATCAGGCAGTGAACAATGCCTTGAGCAATGCGCTGAACGATAAAATCAATCAGGTGGTGAACAGTGCTTTGGGAGGCGTAACGGGAGGAGACGGCAGATTGACAGGAGGGACATATGGCAGGGATAGGCATCAGGCTGAATAAGATTTTCAGTAAAAATACTATTACCACAAATCTCTTTGGGTTTGGGTACAGTATGGTTATCACTGTTGCGCCCATGTTTCTGGTTATTATAGCCATTATGGTGATGCAGGCGCTTCTGGGGTTTTCCAAGCTTGGATATGCGCCAAGAGAACTGTATTCCTGTACGGTTTTATATATTTTCATTTTTGCCATGCTTACGGCGTCTCCATTTAATGCCGTATTGTCCAAATATCTTTCGGATGTGATTTACAATGAGACATATGAAGATATTTTGCCCTGCTATTATGTGGGGCTGGTTCTGAATATTGTGTTCAGCTGTGTGATGGGAATTCCATTTTGTGTCAGAGAGTATTTTGTCGGCGGGGTAGAATTATTTTTTGTGTTTTTTGGTTATTGTGGATTTATCGCCCTGGTGCTGGTATTTTATTCCATGTTGTATCTCAATATCTGTAAAGACTATAAGAAAGTCTCTTTTTTCTTTTTGATTGGAATGAGTGTGACAATTTTATTGTCAATTCTGTTGGTCTGGGTGACGCATATGGAGGTCACATATGCAATGCTCATTTCTCTGGATGTGGGATTTCTTGTCATAGGATGTCTGGAACTTGCCCTAATTAAGAGTTATTTCAGGCAAAACAGCGGAAAATATGGGGAGGTCCTGCAATATTTCAAGAAGCACTGGCAGCTGGTTATAACAAATCTTCTGTATACATCCGGATTGTACGTTCATAATTTTGTGTTTTGGACAACGGATATGAAAATGGTTGTGGCAGACAGTTTTGTATGTATGACAACCTATGATATGGCCAGCTGCATTGCAGTGTTTACGAACATTACTGCAAGTGTCATTTTTATTTCCAGAGTGGAGATGCATTTCCATGATCGATATAAGGGTTATTCGGAAGCTGTGATTGGCGGGAGAGGGATAGATATTGAGAACGCGAAGCAGAGAATGTTCAGCCAGCTTGCGGAAGAGCTGATGAATCTGGTTCGCATTCAGTTTATCATATCTGTGGTCATATTTTTTGTGTGTATTATTTTGCTGCCGCAATTTGGATTGGGCGGGATGGTCATGCGAATCTATCCGTGTCTTGCGGCGGGGTATTTTATTTTGTTCATTATGTATGCCGCAATTATTTTTCAATATTATTATAATGATATGACAGGGGCGGTAATGACCTCTGTGAGTTTTTTTGCGGCAACTTTGCTGGGAAGTATATTGGCTACAAAACTTCCGGACATCTGGTATGGAATTGGGCTGGTCATTGGTTCTACTGTGGGGTGGGGAGTATCTTATTACAGGCTGCGGGTGATGGAGAAGACGTTGGATATTCACATTTTCTGTGCCGGCAGCATTCTGAAAAAGGGCCATGGGAAAAAGCCTTCCAACAAGGTGTATGAAAAGCCTTTTTCTCAGAGGGAAGGTGCGGGACAGCAGAGGAAGACGCAATCATAAAAAGTTTGCCAGGGATACTATTTTACAGGGGTGAGAGGGGGCGCTGATAATGTCGATGAATATGCTTACGCTATTGCAGCTGACGGGGATTTTCTGCGCCTATCTTCTTGTCACTCTGGGACTGCCGGCCTTTGTTTTGGAGCGCAGGCTGAAAGAGGGGCATCGCCTGACGGAACGATTTCTGATTTATTTCATGCTTGGCAATTTCTATATTATGAATCTGGTATTTATACTTCAGCTTCTGAAAATATCCAATTTTTTTACACTTGTTATGGGAACGATTGTACCTGCGCTGTGGGCGTGGGTTGTTGTGAATAAGATACCGGTGAGGGAGGATTTCAGAGAACTGGCCAAGATTATGCGTAGGGTCAGCATGGGATTGATGGGCTGGAAGACTCTGACACTTCGGATTTGGACCATGGGGAAGCGAAGACTGGCTTTGCTATGGCAAATGGCGGGGAGATTTTTGTTCAGGCGTACCATTGACACATTGCTTACTTTCCTCTTGCTGGCGGCGCTGGTGTGGCTCTACGGCGGCAATATTTTTCAGCAGTATGGTTATAAGGCATCGGACCTTCTGGTACACAATTACTGGATCAATGCCATGAATGACAATCAAATTTTTGTGGCGGGGGTTTATCCTCATGGCTTTCATTGTGTGGTGTATTATCTTCATGAGGTGTTTGGATTTGATACCTATGTTATTTTAAGGGTCTTTGCATTTCCGCAAAATGTTATGATTCATTTGATGCTTTTAGGTTTTTTGAAGCTCTGTTGTAAATCCAGATACGCAGCGTATATTGGAACTTTTTTGTATACCATTGGTGGTGTGTTTGTGGAAAGCACTTATTCGCGGTATGATGCCACATTGCCCCAGGAGTTTGGAATGCTCTTTATTCTGCCTGCGGTATATTTTGGATTTGCATATTTTGCGTCCAGAAGGGAGGAGCTGGCGGAAGAGGCACAAAACTCTTTGCCGGAAGCAGGAGAAGCCAGAAAAAAGAAAGTATATAAGTCCAGAATATACCTGGCGGAGTTCGCCATGAGTTTTGCAATGACCCTTGCGGTTCATTTTTATGGTACCATGATTGCGGGCTTGTTTTGCGCAGCTATGGCATTGGGATATGGATTTTTGTTTTTTCGCAAGAAATATTTTCGAGAGGTGGTTATCACCTGCGCAATCAGTGTGGGCATTGCGGTGCTGCCCATGCTGCTGGCCTTTTTGGGGGGAACTCCCCTGCAAGGTTCTCTGGGATGGGGATGGAATGTAATTACAGGAGGAAATAACAACACTGTGGAGAATTCCGCAGGCAGCACAGCGCAGGATGCGCCGGACCAGGGGGCAGAAACCACCCAGGGAGAACTGCCGGGTGCGCAGTCGGAAACGGTCGAGGGAACTGTGCCAGGTGCGCAGCCAGAAGCCACCCAGGGAGGAGCGCAAGGGGCGCAGTCGGAAACGGTTGAGGGAACTGTGCCAGGTGCGCAGTCAGAAACTACCCAGGGAGGAGTGCCAGGTGCGCATTCAGAAATGGTCGAGGGAAATGTGCCGGGCGCGCAGCCAGAAGCCACTCAGGGAGGAGCGCCGGGCGCTGCCGTCGGGACGGGCGAAAGTGAGAGAAGCATATCTAAGCCCCTTGTCAAGGGGATGGGGGAGAGATTGAAGAACGGCTGGCAGGCAATATATCGTGCCATCAACGCATCGGTACTCAGGCTTTCAGAGAGAGAGCGGGCCTATTGGATTATGTATTCCTTTTTTGCGCTGATTGGTCTGGGGGTAGTATTCTTTCTGCTGAGACAGAACTGTTATGGCGCAATGATGATTTCTGCGGGAATATATATGCTTTTTATCAGTGTTATGATGGCAGCGCGTGCTTTTGGCCTGCCGCCTCTGATGGACAATAACCGTGGAAGTATTTATTTTGCCTATTCTCTGGCCATAGTGGCTTCTTTTCTGGCCGACGCCATATTGGTTCTTTGCTGCCTGCCTGTGAAGCGCAAAACTGTGATAAATATTTTGTCTTTGCTGTGCCTGGCACTGACAATTGGGTATCTGTGGCAGATTGACGGGATAAAGAAGCCAGGGCATACACCTGCGCAGATAATGAACGAGAATATTGTGTGTCTGACCAATATTATAAAGGGAGAAAAGGATTATTCATGGACAATTGTTTCAGCAAATGATGAGACACAGATGGGAGCTGACCACGGTTATCATTATGAAACCATTGTTTTTCTGGAAGAGATGGAAGGGGTGGAATCTGATGACATGATTCGGATTCCAACAGAGAAGGTGTATTTCTTTATAGAAAAATATCCTGTGGACTATTCCATGCAATATGCGGAGTCGGGTCAGTCCATTTCGGAGGAGGGGGCGGCGAGACCCCTTCCCGCCAATAACGGCATCAGGATGTACCAGGGGGAAAAGAGATGGATTGTCATGTCACGTATGTATTACTGGGCTAAAGAGTTTCAGAGATTGTATCCAAATGAAATGGATGTATATTTTGAGACAGACCGGTTCATATGTTACAGAATAGAACAAAATCCATACCGTTATTATAATTTTGCCATAGATTATGGCTTCAATGCCCAGGTAGAAGATTAATACATTCCGACTGTCAGGCATGACAGGAATCAATCCGGGAAAGAATAGCATGGACGGCATGTCCGGGAAAGGATGGGCACATGGGATCAGGTGATTTGCTGCGGCTTATAGTGATTTTGACAGGAGTTTTTCTGTTATTTATCACATTGTCCTCTCTGGCAAAAAGGAAGATGACGGAGCCTTTTGTTCTTACATGGGGACTTATCAGTGTCATTATTGTTCTGGGAGGTGTCTTGCTTCGGCCAACGGAATGGAACCGTTATATCAGCGGCACCGGCCTGCTGTTGGTAGGACTCATTAGCTTTTGTGTCATCTTCGGCACTTATTTTATCAGTGCGAGAGTATCAGAGCTTATGCGCAGGAATATGGAACTTGCCATGGAGCTTTCTCTGATGAAGCAGGAGAGTGAAGAGATGAAAGAACAGCTTGAGCGCCTGCGGAAAGCCATGGAGCAGAAGGACACAGACCAATGAAAGAGCTGCTTTTTGTGATAAATACTTTGGGCAGAGCAGGGGCCGAGACAGCGCTGGTGGAACTTTTGAACCGCCTGGACCCGGAAGAGTACCGGGCAGAGTTGTATGTGCTGGCCAATCAGGGGGACATGGTATCCGAGATTCCAAAACATGTGAGATTGCTTAACAGACATTTTGAGGCCATATCCGTATTGGACCTGGAGGGGCAAAAAGCATTGCGCAGACAGGTGTGGAAAGCTATGTTCAACCGATTGACGGTGGTAAAATGTTTTCCGTATCTGATAAAAAACTTTTGCGCCATGCTTTCAGAGAGAAAAGTATTGCCGGATAAGCTGTTATGGCGTGTGATGTCCGACGGGGGACAGCGCATGGAGAAAAGGTATGATCTGGCAGTGGCTTTTTTGGAAGGGGGCGCCTCATATTATGTGTCAAACCATGTGAAGGCGGACAGGAAAGCGGCGTTTCTTCATGTGGACTATGGGCGGGCAGGCTATACCAGGTCCCTGGACAGGGATTGTTACCTGAAATTTGATAAAATTTTCGCGGTATCGGGAGAAGTGAAGGAGGCTTTTCTTGAGGTATATCCGGAGTGTGAGTCCCGGACTGACATTTTCCATAATCTGATAGATGGAGAGAGAATACATGTCAAGGCAAAGGATTCCGGAGGATTTGAGGATGATTTTTCGGGGCAGCGCATACTGACAGTGGGCAGATTGACAAAGCAGAAGGCATTTGAAATATCTGTTGAGGCCATGAAACTGTTGAAAGATGAGGGATTGCGAGTGAGGTGGTATGTGCTGGGGGAGGGGGATCAGCGAAAGGTTTTAGAAGAGCAAATAAGAACATTGGGATTGGAAGAAGATTTTCTGCTGCTGGGAGCGGTGGACAACCCTTATCCCTATATGCTGCAAGCGGATGTCTATGTACATGCCAGCCGCTATGAAGGCAAAAGTATTGCCATTCAGGAAGCTCAGATTCTTGGAAAGGCAATTCTGGTATCGGATTGCAGCGGCAACAGAGAACAGGTTGAACATGATGTGGATGGAATGATGTGTGACCTGTCTCCGGCGGGGATTGCGGCGGGGATTGGGGAGCTGCTGAGGGATGAGGGAAAGCGGAAACGTCTGGGAGAGGCCGCTGCCTGTAAACATAGGGCGGAAGAGGAGGAATTGAATAAATTATTGTCTCTGTTGTAAGGCCGGATTGGCTTAGGCACAGAAGGGGCATATGAGATTTGGCAAAATGGGGTGGGGAAGATGGAACGGAAATCTTTATTGATTATTATTCCTGCATATAATGAAGGGAAAAATATCGGAGCGTTTCTGGAGCAGCTGGAACAGCCAGAGATTCGGGAAATTGCCGATATTCTGGTGATGGATGACGCTTCTTGGGACAATACGGGAGAGATTGCGCGTTCCCGGGGACATAAGGTAGTGACCCATGTGTATCATCTGGGGTATGGGAGCGGATTGCAGGTTGGATATAAATATGCGGCCAGGAAGAAATATCGTTACGTAATTCAGATGGATGCGGATGGACAGCATGATGTGAGTAATGTTATGATGCTGTATCAGAAAATGCTTGCGGTGGACGGTAACGGTCGTCAGCCGGATATTGTATTGGGGTCAAGGTTTATGGAGGGAAGCGTCACCTTTCCCATCTCTTTTGTGAAAAGAGTCGCCTATGCGTTGTTTCGGCTGCTGATACGGCTGGGTACTGGAAAGAACATCATGGATCCCACCACAGGGCTGCAAGGTTTGAGCAGGAGAGCATTTTCTTATTATGCCGGATATAATCATTTTGACGACCAATATCCGGACGCCAATATGATTATGCAGATGATGCTTCTGGGCTATCGGGTGGAGGAAGTCCCGGCCATTATGCATAGCCGGGTGGAGGGTGTCAGTATGCATTCAGGGTGGAAGCCCGTGCTTTATATGTTTCGTATGTTTTTTTCCATGGTTGCGGTATGGGTCAGGATAAAACTGTTTCATGCGGATACGGGGGCTGCCAATGAAGAAACTGTTTCGTAAGTGGGGGACGGGGGGACATTTTGACAGCGCGAATCTGACGGAAGTTCCGGAGGAGATCTCAAACCCGGCCAGAGGATGGTATCAGATTTACACCTTTTTGGCTGAGAGGGAGCCGGATTTCAAGGAGCTGGAATGGTGTGTGGATCAAAAGGACACTTTGGCCCTTTTGGTGATTGATATAGGCTTTTTCAGAGAGAGGGATCTGGATGAAGAAACTTTGGAGCGCATTGGACGGATTCTGTGCTTTTTTCAGCAAAGGGGCTGCGAGTGTATTTTGAGAGCTGTCTATGACCATGAAGGGAAAGCCATGGAGAGGGAACCTTTTTTCTTTGCCCAGGTACTGCGCCATCTAAGGCAGATATGTGGTATTGTGTCCCAGTATGCCGAAGCCGTTTTTGTGTATCAGGGGATGTTGGTAGGGAACTGGGGAGAGATGCACACTTCCCGTTTTCTGCATGAAGATATGCCGGCGCAGATGGCGGAGGTATTGAGAACCGGCATGGGGGATAAAGTGTATCTGGCTGTCAGAAGGCCGGTGTATTGGAGGATGCTGCACGAAAGCCCGGATGGAAGGAAGGCGGGGGAGTATGACAGCATGGGCCTTTTTGATGACGGTATGTTCGGTTCGGCCGGCCATTTGGGGACCTTTGGTCATCAGGCGAGAGAGGAAGCCGGCTGGAATGCCCCCTGGTCCAGAGAGGATGAACTGACTTTTGAGGAAGAGATTGGCAGATATGCCCCTAATGGAGGGGAAGCTGTTTATGGGGAGGGATTTGTGGAAGGGATGACTCCGGGAAAAGTGATTCAAATTCTCAGACAAATGCGGGTTACTTATCTGAACAGAGTCTACGACCCACGGATTCTGAATATCTGGAAGGAATGGAGTTGTCTTAAGCAGGGGGTATGGGCGGATAAAAGTCTGCTGGAATATGTGGGGGCACATCTTGGCTATCGGTTTCTGGTGAGGAAGGTTTCGATGAGATGGAACAGAGGCGGAGGAAAGGGAGTTCTGGAAGTTGAAATAGAAAATGTGGGATTTGGAGGATTATATCAGGAGGCTGAGCTTTGTCCGGAATGTTTGGATGAGAATGGGGTAAAGTCTTGTCTGGAGAAGAGGGGGCCCATGAGAGGATGGGGAAGCGGTGAGGCAAGAAAGTTTTCCTGGGCGGTGGATGTCTGTGCCTGTGAATTGTATCTGACGGCAAGAAGAAAACGAGACGGGGCAGTCATTCGCTTTGCCAACAGATCTGACAGTGAGGGAAGAGTGCATCTTGGGAGCGTCCGGCTTTGAGAGCGGACTGGGGGAAAAGGCTGAGGAATTGGTATGGAGCGGATTGACTTTGTGATAACCTGGGTGGATGGCGGGGATGAGGCGTGGCGGAGAGAACGGGCAGGATATCTTCCTAAAAAAGGACTGGAAGACGACAATGAGGAGAGGTATCGGGATTGGGGCCTTTTAAAGTATTGGTTCCGAGGGGTGGAAAAATTTGCGCCCTGGGTGGAGAAGGTTCATTTTATCACTTGGGGGCATCTTCCCCGGTGGTTGGACAGAAACCACCCAAAGCTGCATATTGTCAATCATAAGGATTATATTCCGGAGAAATATTTGCCGGTATTCAACAGCAATGTCCTGGAGATTTATATGCATAAAATAGAGGGATTGCCGGAACATTTTGTGTATTTTAATGATGATATATTCCTGATACGGCCAGTGGCGCCGGAATATTTTTTTGTCAAAGGCAGGCCCTGTGATATGCTGGCGTTTCAGCCGGTGGTAGCCAATCCTGCCAACCCCGTCATGTCCCATTTATATCTGAACAATATCCTTGTTCTGGCAAAGTATTTTGACAAACGGGAGAATGTGCGCAGACATCCCGGGGATTACTTTAAGCCGGGCTATCCTCCCCTGTATTTTTTTTATAACATGCTGGAAATGGCTTTTCCGCTGTTTACAGGTTTGTATACGGTACATGGGCCGTCTCCTTTTTTAAAGGAGACTTTTGAGGAAGTGTGGGAGAAGGAGGGGCAGGCGCTGGAGGCCATGTCTGTGAATCGTTTTCGCAGTGAAAACGACCTGACGCAGTATCTGTTCAGAGAATGGCAGAAACTTTCGGGTAAGTTTCAGGCGAAAAATATTCACAGAGGATTTCGTTATTATAATCTCTCAGAACAGAATGCCGGGCTGGAATCGGATATCAGAAGGCAGAAGGCAGGAATCATATGCGTCAATGACGGACACATCCAGGGTGACTTGGAGCATGTCAGGGAGGGGCTGGCAGGGGCTTTTGAGCAGATATTGCCGGACGCCTGTTCCTTTGAGCGCTGATATGGGGGCTGTAAGGGACTGAAAGGGGGATGCTGGAGGGATTGCTGTGACAAATAACCTTGAAAAAAGCAGAACAGAATACTCTGCGCTGAACACTACCGTAGCCATGGCGGCCCGGATTGCGGCCATACTAGCGGGGTATTTTACCAGAGTGATATTCACTCACACACTCAGCGAGGAGTATGTGGGAATCAACGGATTGTTTACGGATATTCTCAATGTCCTGGCACTTTCGGAATTAGGGGTGGGAACGGCGATTACTTATGCGCTCTATAAGCCGGTGGCGGAGAAGGATGTGGAGAAGCAGAAGTCCCTGATGAGAATGTATCGGCAGATTTACAGGGTTGTGGCGGTCATTGTGCTTGGGGGCGGACTGTTGGTAATTCCTTTTATGGATGTACTGATTAGAAATCAGACCCATGTGGAGTATTTGACGGTTATCTATCTAATGTATTTACTGAATTCCGTTTTGTCCTATCTGTTGATATATAAAAAGACATTGTTGGACGCCCACCAGCTGGGGTATATTGGTGTAATGTATCAGACAGCCTTTTTGCTGTTGCAGAATCTGTTGCAGATGGGCGTACTGTTATGCACACGGAATTTTTTTCTCTTTGCGGCCGTGATGATTTTCTGTACTCTGGCCAATAATCTGTGTATTTCCCAAAAAGCGGAGAGGATGTATCCTTATTTGAGGGAAAGAGAAGTCCAGGCACTTCCGATGGAAGAGAGACAATCCATTTATGGGAATATTCGGGCCATGCTGATGCATAAAATCGGAAATGTGATTGTGGGAAATACGGACAACCTCCTGCTGTCATCTCTGGTAGGTATAGTCAGTGTGAGCAGATATTCCAATTATTTTCTTATTATAGGTTCCGTGCGCCAAGTGCTGAATCAGATGTTTCAGGGGATTACCGCAAGTGTTGGCAATCTGGGGGTGGAAGAGGGAAAAGAGAGAATTTTAAAAATATTTGAGTCCTCTTTTTTCATGGGGCAATGGCTGTTCGGACTTGGGACAATCTGCCTGTATGAACTGGTGGATATTTTTGTGGAAATCAGTTTCGGGGCGCAATATGTTTTTACGAAGGATGTGACTTTGATATTGTGCCTGAATTTTTATTTCACAGGAATGAGGCAGGCAGTTTTGGTATTCAGGGATTCCATGGGGCTGTTCCGGTATGACAGATACAAGTCACTGGCTGAAGCCGCAATCAATCTGCTGGTTTCCATTGTACTGGGGTACAGGATGGGAACGTCAGGTATCTTTCTGGGAACATTGATAAGCACAATTGCCACCTCTTTGTGGGTGGAACCATATATACTGTATAAGCATCGGCTCAAAATGTCGCCCAAGGGGTATTTCCTGCGGTATGCCCTCTATGGGGGTGTGACTTTTCTTCTGTGGGCGGGGGAAGACTGGCTGTGCCGGCATTTGACCAGTGGTCTGGCAGGTGGGGCCGGTTTCAAGGGTACTTGGCTGGCGGACGGCGGGGCGTCGCAGGGGAGTATGGAAGTCTTATGGAAGACAGGCTGTATACGGCTGACGGTTTGCTTTGGCATTACCAATCTGGTGTATTTTCTATTATATCATCGGACAAAAGAATTTCGCCTGCTTTCAAAAAAGGCTTATGGGATTCTGAGAAAGAAATTTGGAAAGAAATTTGGCTTAAAGGCAGACGGCGCAAAAAAAGAGAAAGTGACAGAAATTTCCGGAAAATGTATGCCGGAAGGGGGATGTCTGCTGGCATTGCTTCGGGGGGAGCCAATTCCATGGGGTACCATCTCCGAACAATCTCCGGATTGGGGCAGGCTTGCGAATATGGCAGCCCATCACGGCGTGCTGTCCCTTTT
>CAJUGT010000076.1 GCA_910586435.1 uncultured Acetatifactor sp.
GGGGGTACCTTTGGTAGTATAGCATTACTTGATTATTAATGCAAAGCTGTACTAGTGTACTTGCATAATCTGTTTCAAAAAAATTTCCAGACTTTTCCAGCCTTATTGCATCCTTTCGTTCTCCCCGAGCCACGTCTATTTCTTGTATATAAACTCCTTCTTGATCTTTAACGATAAAGAGTGGCGAACCATCTGTAGCAATCTGGAAATTTAATACTTCTATTCCTGAAACACTTGAAATTTCGTCATAGAAAAGAGTATTAAACTGTTGATCTTTAACGTAAACACGATCTACATAGTGCCACACCTCTTTTACTGTATCTTCTACCATTTCTTTCTCTGGCATCTGCATCTCACACCAAACATAAAAATATCCATTCTGATCTGGATAAATGCCTTTCAGAAACAAATTATCAGCATCCTCGCTATTTTCTAATTTCATATTTATATAATCCAACAAACTTCCGTCAGCATCAACCCTCCAGATGCCCGCACTTTCCTCCCTGCTATCCAGGATATAGACATTTCCTTCTTGATCTGCTGCCATTCCCGATAGCAAAAAAGCATCTGATAATATAAAGGTTTCATTTACTAAAAAATTATCCTTATCTATGCTGTCTAAAAACACCTCGTCATCCTTAACATAACATCCATATATATTACAATCTGTCGCTAAAGCCAACATATATTGGCCTTCCATTTGAGAATAGTCTTCTTTCCACGATATGGCATCTTCTTGCAAAAAGCTGTTTGTTTCTTTCTCTTGTCCTATTTGATTTTCTGATACACCACACCCAGTTATAAGAAGTGTAAACACATTTACTATGATGATTAATCCACACTTTACCTTTTTCATGTTTTCGCCTCGCTGCTCCATATATATAATAAATTTGAATTATGGCATACCAAAATAGTATGCCATAACCGAAAAGCAATTATTTGTGTGGCTCAATAACTACAAAGCTTTGTATAATCCTTTGAAGTGTAGCCAAATGCATTGCCCTATACTCCGCGATACCATTCGGTCAACTCAACCCAGTAAGCAAAACATGTTCCTTTAGGTATACTCGCAATTTTTGCAGAAGATGTACTGGCGCAGATATACCCCTTTCACTAAATACGCATTACTCTGCAAAAGCCTCTTGATTTATCCAAATCAATTCGCCATTGACAGCATTTACGGCAAAAACTTGCTCACACATCATACTTCTTTCCTTCTCATCATTTCCAAGCCAAAATCTCCAAACCGGCACGATTTCTGGTATTCCTTCCGAAGAAATCACAGCCAGATACTCCAAACTAATCTTTGAAATACATATCTGTGTTTCCTGCATCTGGACAGAATCAATTTGTTCCTGTATAGCCGCAACGGCTTCCATTAGCGTCAATATCGGTTTTTCCAACCCAAGTTCTTCCATAGAGTAACAGTTCCCCCATACTTTCACCGGAAAAGAACTACCCTTCACTGTTGCTGTACTAAAATTGTGCCAAACCGTTATAGGCATTCCATCAACTACCTGTTTAAAAACAGCCTTGGCATAAGGATATTCGCTATCCTTATCACAAATATAGATATAATTACAGAAATATATTGCGTCCGTTACTGAATTAATGTATTCCTGTCCTATCCGTTCTATTTCTGTAGGAATATTATCTATAACTTCTACAAGCAGCATCATATCTTCCTCATTAGAAATCCGTATAGGGCATATCTTACTTTCTTTCGTATAATTCAGCGCAACATCTGTTCGCTCAATATATACAATTTGTTCACCGAACCCATGAGAATCTATAATTTGATACATCCAACTCTCTCCACGAGGAGTCACAAATCCCCATGCATCCTCTTTCTCGTCATATATCGCCGCCTTATTCACATCCCAACTTTCTGCCGGAAACATCTTTTCAAGCAATGTTTTTCGGCTTTCTTCTGTAAATTGCATTGGTATATATCTGTAACTGCTCACTCGACTGATTTTGTCTACATCAATCTGCGCATCAATAGATATAGTCCCTCCCGAAGAACTTTTAATTGTCCGCTCTACTGTTGTTCCAGCACAGGCAGCAAGAATATCTCTATTTGAAATATCCACAGTGAAATCAGGCTGTATGTTAGGACTGTTTTCCTCTTTTTCCGCATTAGTGCTATTTTCTGCTGTATCTAAGGAAAGATACGAGTCCTCATTAGTTTCCTGTTGTGTACAGGCGGTTAATAGAACCACCAATAACATAAACGCTACTATCTGTAATTCTATCTTTATCTTTTTATACATTTTGTCTTATCCAGCAATGCTGCCCCGGCAACACTGCCGGTTTTCTCCTTCCCCGAAATTATCTGTTATACACCTGTAGCTGTAGTTTTATTTTCCCCGCCAACAGAGATATACTGACAATGAAAAAATCTATTGTTATTACAACAACAAGCTTTCCGGTAGACCTTTTGTTCTGTTTGATCCAGATGCTTACTATTGTTCTCAGCCGGCCATCTTATCTGCACAAAACAAATAATAGATACCAGCAGCATGACCGTTGAAAACAGACCCCCAGCATGAACATGTGGTATTAGCCTCTACGCTTGCAGACTTTTTTGCAATTCCCGCAATCGCCCGCTCAACTCCCTTTTTGGCACGTTCCTTGCTTTCACCTCCTTCGCAGATGATATTAGCACAAAAAAATGTATTGTGCCGTTTCTTGTATTAATTGGGCTATATTTATGTAATAATTGGGATTTTTATCAAAATAAGACATTAGAAAGCGAGGCTATAAAGCAAAAAAGCATGACTGATTACGTTGTCAGCCATGCCCCAATAGTAATATATACTGCTTAACAATTAAAATTGCCGGATAACCTGACTACATAACGCCAGCCATATACGTTTAACCAGAACAATACGGTAAATTCTGGCGTTATGTAGTATAATCTTAATTTTTTACTTCCGACATATATAAAATTAATACAACACGGAACATATCCTCATCCGGACAAACTTCCATAATCCCGTCATATTTCTCCACCATTTTCCTTACATTCTCCAGACCAATGCCATGGAGTCCGCTTGCCTTTTTCGTTGTCAGCAACCACTGATGTCTTTTTTCCAGTTTCCCGTTATAGCTGTTTTCAACTTGAATCCTGAGAAATCCCTGCTGTAATTCAATGTTAACATCCAGCCTTTTACTTTCCGTCTGCCTTGCCGCCTCAATGCCGTTTTCCAACAGATTTCCCAAGATTACGTTAATGTCAAAGGAATGGCTCACGGACTTTGGAAGTCGTACATTTACATTGACCGTGCGCAGCTCTTCCTTTGCCCTGCGAATCAAATAATTCATTACACTGTCTATCTCAAGATTGCCGGAGGACACAATCTCATTGGGATTTGTTATAAAATCCTCCATCTCTCCTATATATTTTTCAATCGCGCTATTCTCCCCTTTTGCTGCCAGTATCTTTAACTCATTCATGTGATGTTTCATATCATGCCGCAGCTCTTTTACTTTTTCTTCTCTCTGTAGCATTACATCCAGTTGATTTGCATAACCCTGTATCTCCAGCCGCAACACTTCATTCTCATATTGATGAAAAAGGGCATCAGAAAGTATATTGTACAAAAAAAAGGTAAAAAAAATTAACAATGATTAACCCTACACTGATTATAACAAGCCCTGTTTCGGTACCGCTTTTCGTATATATCATCATACAAAACATCCCGATACTACACAATGGCACCAAACCTAAAGATATATTTCTAACACCCTGCATCTTTCGCCGGGCATCCACAATTTTTTCCGTGATCAGCTCACAGACCAATACCAGAAATACATCAATCACCTCATAAATTTGATTAAATCCTACTCCGTCCTTATAGTTTACAAATGGCAGAATAGAAATCGTACTACATCCCATATTTATCATACATACAGAACAAGTCACAAACAAAATCATTTTTATTGATCTTGTATATGTCAGAACAATAAGTCCAATCCCCATCAAATTACAGGCGATATTCACCCATACTGTATGAAAAATCAGATAAGCGACCGTATTGACTATAAAAAATCCCCCATATACCAACATATGCCTCAACCGGCTGCCACAAATTTCCTTTTCCTCATCCTCTAAAAATATGTGGATAAATCTGCTGATCAGATATATTCTAAACAAGTTTGTTGTGACACAAATAATTAAATCCGTCATTTCTATCCCCTTAGCAGCCTTTCCCTTACTTGTTTCCGATATGCTTTACTAATCGACAGTATCGTATTATTATCCATCTCCACTGTCTCATAAGTATACCTCACCACATGTGTCTTGTTTATCACATATGATTGATGAATGGTAAAAAACTCTTTGGGCAGCCTTTTCTCCAACTCTCTTATCGCCCCATAAAATTCTTTTTCCGCACCTACTGCCACAATCTTTATTTTCCGCCCTTTATTCTCAAAATATATAATTTCATTATATGAGATATAAAAATAATCCCTGCCATTTTGAAATTCAAAGCGTTCCTCATTTTTTTCCAGCAGCTTAATGGCCAGTTCGAGGGCATCCTCTATCTGCCGCACGGTAATGGGCTTTACAAGAAAATCCATTGGCTGGGTCTTGAACAATCTCTGGGCATAGGACGATTCCCCGGATATGTATATAATCTGCATCCCCCTGTTTTCCATTTTGTTCCTGATAAAATCGCCCACTTCTATTCCTGTCAGCTTTATCAGCTCTATATCAAGGAATAAAATATCCAGATGACCGCCCTGTTCAAGATACCTGCACAATTCTTCACCTGTATACCATACTTGAATATCCATCTTTCGTTTACTCTTTTCCGCATACTGCAACACCATTTCCTCCAATGATGCGCAAATATTCATCCCGTCATCACATATTCCTATATTATACATACCGTTCCCCATAATATTTGTTTTGCAAAATAATACATCTTCCATGATTATATTTCAACCCTTTCTGCTGTCATATTTTTGATACCAGTCTTTCTAAAATCACCTATTAGGTATTTTAAATATGCTCTTTTTCTGTATTTTTGCAAATATAAATATTTCAAATATATTATGGGTATTTGAAATAGTATAAACTAATTTTAGTGGAGGTATAATATGTACGAAAAGTTTATCCAGGAACGCATAAATGAATTACGCATGAAAAAGAATATATCCGAATATCAGCTCAGTCTGGAATTAGGACGCAGCCAAGGCTATATCCAATCAATTACATCTGGCCGTAATTTGCCTTCCATGGATGCATTTCTAGACATTTGTGCCTATTTTGATATAACACCCTCTGAATTTTTTGATCCCACACTCAATAACCCAAGTCTTGTGGGAAACATCATGAAAGATATTAAAAAATTGTCAGACAATGATTTATTACTTCTCTCTACGGTACTCAGACGTTTTCTGGAACTATATCCCAAGCCGTAGAAAATAAACACCAGCCCCTGTGATAATATATTAGAGTATCTGTCTTAAAACATTTCTTTTTCCGCTTTTTAGTTTATAGTTAAACTTGAAAGTTCAAGGAGGTATCAAATTGACCCCCTCCCCCGGCCACTGGAGAATACAAATAAGTATGTTTCTGCATTTCAGTAATAAATTTAGAGATTTCCATATATTTCCCTCACGCATATAATCATGTTTTCTGTTTTGGCACATAATTCAATCGGTACCTTGCCGCCATTTCCCATCAACTTAAAGAAGGCTAATTTAGTCCCACTAAAATTTTGCATTTACATTTTGCAGCTGTTCGTTCCTCCAGACAAACCTCCTTGTGTTACATAGTTGCTACAAAATGCGATTTCACTCAAAAATATGATTGTAAACAGGCCTGTCCTAACCAAAGTTCTGAATAAAATCAGTGTTTTTCATTAGGACTGAATTAGCGGAATCCCCTTTATTTACGGGCTTTTTACTAACGTAACCTTATTATAACTCCCTCCCCCCATTCCATCAAAAGCGCCGCGCTTCCCGACACAATGGGCGTGGCAAAGGATGTTCCCGTAAAGGGACTGTACCCCCCATAAATATCCGGCGCCAATATCCCTACACCGGGCGCCGCCAAATCCGGCTTGGCCAGTCCTGCCGCAACGATTCCGATGGTTCTGTTGGCATCCGCATATCCTCTTCCCGAAAAATCCGCATAAGCCTCATAAGTACTGTCATAGGCGCCTACACTGATAACCTTCCCGGCCGTGGCCGGAATCGTCAATGTCACTTCCGGTGTGGCTCGGTAAAATCCGGTTCCCTTACTGCGCACTACTGCGGAAGGAAGATAAAAATAATACCTTCCTGTCACCACTCGTTCCGGTTCCAGTCGAATGGTCCACACCCCGCTGTTAATATAATTGCGATCCAGGGGCAGCATTTCAAAATAAATTTCTTCCGGCACCGCATAGGGCGCCGGCTGACCAAAATACACAAGTATTTCCGTCTGCTCCAAACGCAATGTGTATTTGCCGCCGTTGACCATCTTAGGAAGCTGCGCCTCCTGCCCGCCTGGGGATCGCAGATAAATGCGGTATTCATCACAATAATTTTTCCACAGTTGAACATTCAGACTTCTCTCATACCCCGCCACCGCCAACTCCACGGAAACAGGTCTGGCCACCGCATCCCCTATGCGGCTTGGTACCCCTCTGCCGCTGCCTCCCGGTATTGACTCGGTATCACCTCTTTCGCCCCCACGACTCCCTTGATCCGGTTCCTGTAATAAATTCCCTGACACATGCCCCCCATTACTCCCCTCATTGCCGGCGCCCACACATATGACCGTTCTTCCCACTTCAGAAGCGTTATCCAGAAATCTTTCCAAAAGAGAAGTGCCATCATGGGCCCCATAAGTATTGCCAAAACTTAAGTTAATGACAACCGGCATTTTCATTTCAATTGCCTTCCTGATGGTATAGGTCACAGCACGCATAATTTCCGTCGTTCTTGGAAATGACAACACATCCGGCGTCCCAAGTTTGACAATCAGAAGTTCTGCTTCCGTGGCCACCCCCTGATACGATGAACTATTCCCGGCAGCAATCCCAGCCACTGCCGTTCCGTGTCCGCTGGTGTCCACGCTGGGAAGAAGACTGAATTGTTCTTGCTGGGTAGCCGCCTCCAGGGCAAGGTTAATCTGCCCGGAATCAAATTCCACTCCCTTTTCAAACCCTGCGGGCGGACGCCTGCGCCTCCTGCCTTCCGTCCCCTGCTCCATCGTATTGTTGTCCCCTTCTGATAACGTCTCTTCTTCAGGAAGCAGGCTCTGATCCCACAGATAACGTATTCTGGTGCTTCCGTCAGGCTTTCTGAACTCCGAGAGCCTGTAATCAATTCCACTGTCCAATATGGCTACCAAAACACCTTTTCCCGTGAGAAATGGTTCTCTCAATACCACCTGTGCCACACAGGAATTATATGTTGGCATTTCCGCTCCGTAAAAGTAACGCTTGGGCTTTTCCACATATTCAATTTCTTCCAGTTCCACCATACGTTCCACCAATGGTTCCGGTACCGTAAGTATTGCGTATCCCGCAATTAAATATTCCACCCGCACTCCCAAAATCCTCAGATTGTCCAGATTGCCGTGATACTTCACAATCAATTCCCATGTCTGCGTCGCAGTATCAAATCCTATGTTCAATTCATCCGTCCTGGCTCTTACGTCTTCCGGCGTCTGCAATGCCAATTGTAATAAATCCTCCAATTTTTGATTCATCCGATTCCATTCCCGTGATTACCACTCTCACAGTTATGCTATGCCCTCATGTTGGTTTCAGTGATAGCGCACACATAAAAAACTCCCACCACAAGACCATTGCGTCTTGTATGGGAGTTTTTCATCACATGCAGAACTTCGTGACCAGTCAACAGGGGCTGTCGCATTAAGGGTCATGGACACTGGATATAGGTATGCCTGATTACCAGACATCCTGTATCTTGTGTAGAATTTCTTAATGCAACAGCCCCATGTGGCCCTCGCAGCATTCCCCAAATGGATGCTGGCACATCGCTTGGTTCATTGCCCGCGGAAATCATTACAGCTCATATTTGCTGCCTTATCATATCCGCATGCCAGGTTTACTCATTTTCATCCAGCAAACCTTCTTTTTTCAATACTTTTTCCAAATTTTCAACAAACTCCAGACACTCTTCCTCCGGCAAATGTTCCACCATTGCGTTAATTTTGCTTTGTATTTCTGACCGCGCCACCATAAGAGGATATTTCGTCATCCCTGCAAAATAGTCTATAGTCACATCATATGTATTCGCAATGGCTTTTATTTCTGAAATGGTGGGCATGGCACCTTCCAGAATCCGATTCAGTCGTTTGACAGACACACCGCACTTCTCCGAGAGCTGTTCCAAAGTCACATTCATCAAAAACATAAATTCTTTAATTCGTTGACTAAATACACTCATGTTTTCCTTTCCATCATACTGACTCAATGCAATATGCGTTTTCTTCTGTAAATCAAACCTTTCCATTGGAGTTCCTGTCCGGCTTCTCCACCCCGTTTTCCTTTTATCCCTGCTTTTACTCTTTGTAAAATACGGCAAATGCGTCCTCCGCATATTTTGTATCCTTTGCTCCAGCCGTTTCCATAGCAGAATGCATGGCTAACTGCGGCATTCCAATATCTACGCTGGAGACAGAGACATGGGCTGTGGAAATATTTCCCAAAGTAGAGCCTCCCTGAATATCTGAACGATTTGCGTAAGTCTGCCAGGGTACTTGGGCTTTTTCACATATCATTTTCATTCGGGCTGCCGACACCGCATCAGTGGCATATCTCTGGCTTCCGTGAAACTTAATTACAATTCCGTTGTTTAAATATGGTCTGTTGGTTGGGTCCGCCTTCTCCGGATGATTGGGGTGAACCCCATGCGCATTGTCCGCGGAAATCAGAAAGCTATCCGCAATCATGCGCAGATATTCTTCCCGTCCCCACTCCAATCCCTCACCTACACGCCACAAAACATCCTCCAAAAAAGTGGAATCCGCTCCCTGTTTGGTACCGCTTCCCACTTCTTCATTGTCAAAAACCCCACAGACGTTGATGTATTTCTCAGGCACGGAATTCATAAAAGCTTTGGAAGAAGCATATACGCACTGTAAATCATCCAGTCTGGGCGAAAAAAGGAACACATCATTTTCCCCATAAAACCGACCTTTTTCCTTGACATACAAGAATAAGTCATGCCCGAGAATATCTTCTTCCATCACCCCCAAAGCCTCCGCCACACGCTCTGTGAGACAACAATCTTCCATGCCACGATTCCCGTATAAGGGAAGCATATCCACTTGGGGATTGAATTCCATCCCCTTGTTCCCATCTCTGTTCAGATGAATCGCCACGCTGGGAATTACCAGGGTTTCCTCCAAATTGACCAGTCTGGTTTCCAGTTCGTCCCCATCCCTTACCACCACACGCCCAGCCACGGACAACGCCCTGTCCAGCCAAGAATACAGAATCATCCCTCCGTACCTTTCCGTATTTAATTTGACATATGTGTTCTCCACCGTCATCTCGGGCTCTTCTTTGATTTTAAACGCAGGGGAGTCACAATGGGAAGCCACAATATGAAACCCTTTCGGCTCTTGTGACGGTATCCGAAAAGCAATGAGAGAAGAGTCATTTCTTGTAACAAAATATCCCTTTCCGCATTCTGGCTTCCACTGTTCTGTCTCCCGCAATTCCTGGAAGCCTTCCGCTTCCAGTTCCTCCTTCAGCACCGCAACCGCATGAAAACCTGTGGGACACTTCTCAATAAACTTCAGCAGTTCCTCACTGCATCTCCTGTATTCATCCATTTATATCTTCCCCTCTCTTTTTTCTTTCTATTTCCTTTCTATATTTCCTTTATATTTCCTTCCTATATTTTCTTTCTTTTTCCTTCCTTATCGTCACAATACCTCAGCGCTCCGCTCTCATGGGATTGTCCAGAAAATCCTGATACGCAAGACGAATTCCATCTTCCAACTCTGTGGTATAATGATAGCCAAGGCTTTCCAGCTTGCTTATATCCAGAAGCTTTCTGGGCGTTCCATCAGGTTTGGACGCATCCCACTTTACTTCTCCTTTGAATCCTACCACCCTGGCAACCAATTCGGTCAATTCCTTTATCGTCAGTTCTTTTCCCGTTCCCAGATTCACTGTTTCGTTCCCACTGTAATTGTTCATCAAAAAGACACAGGCATCTGCCAAATCCTCCACATACATGAACTCACGCAATGGTTGCCCGGTTCCCCAGCAGACCACTTCTTTGGCTCCGGACACTTTAGCCTCATGAAAACGGCGAATGAGCGCCGGCAACACATGGCTGTGGGTGGGGTGATAATTGTCATTAGGCCCATACAGATTGGTTGGCATGACACTGATATAATCCGCTCCATATTGTCTGTTCAAATATTCACAATATTTCAGCCCGGAAATTTTGGCCAGCGCATATGCCTCATTGGTCTGCTCCAACTCTCCGGTCAGAAGACAGCTCTCCTTCATGGGTTGGGGCGCCATGCGGGGATAAATACAGCTACTTCCCAGAAACAACAATTTCTTACAGCCATTTTGCCACGCCCCATGAATCACATTCATCTCCAACATCATATTGTCATACATAAAATCCGCCAAAGCTTCACTGTTGGCCATAATGCCCCCCACCTTGGCTGCTGCCAGAAAGACATAGTCCGGCTTCTCTTCCGCAAAAAAGCGTTCCACTTCCTCCTGCCTGCACAAGTTCAATTCCCCGTGCCCCCTGGTCACAAGGTTTGTGTATCCTTTCTTCTCCAATGCCCTGCAAATAGCGCTGCCAACCATTCCTCTATGTCCGGCCACATAAATTTTCGCGTCTTTTTCCATCATACAATGCTACCTTTCCATCCATTGTCTTAAAGCTGCCTGTCACTGAATGCTTTTAGCCTCTTTCTGCGCAAGTTCCAGGTCATGCTCCGCCATCAGACGACAGAGCTCTTCATAGCTGGTCTTCTGTGGATTCCACCCCAGAACGGTCCGTGCCTTTGTGGGATCTCCCCAGAGATTCACCACATCCGTGGGTCTGTAAAATTCCTTGCTGACTTCCACCAATATCCTGCCGCTTGCCTTGTCCACTCCTTTTTCATCGACACCTTCTCCCTGCCATTCCAGTTCGATTCCCACATAATGAAAAGCCAGCGTGGCGAATTCCCGCACAGTATGCTGTACCCCTGTGGCAATAACGAAGTCTTCCGGGGCATCATGCTGAAGCATCATCCACATGCACTCCACATAATCCCTTGCATATCCCCAATCCCTTTTGGAATCCAGATTTCCAAGATAAAGTTTATCCTGCAAACCACACGCAATGCGCCCCGCTGCCAGCGTAATTTTCCTTGTGACAAAATTCTCTCCCCGCCTCTCGGATTCGTGGTTAAACAAAATCCCATTCACCGCAAACATATTATAAGCTTCCCGATATTCCTTAACAATCCAGAAACCATACTGTTTTGCCACTGCGTAAGGACTATAAGGATGAAAGGGGGTAGTTTCCTTCTGCGGCACTTCCGTCACCCTGCCGTAAAGTTCCGATGTGGACGCCTGATAAATACGGCAGACCTTCTCCAGCCCCAGCATCCGCACTGCTTCCAGGATGCGCAGCACACCTATGGCATCCACATCTCCTGCGTACTCCGGCGCCTCAAAACTCACCTGAACATGACTCTGAGCAGCCAGATTATAAATCTCATCAGGTCTCACCAGGCCAATCACCCGTACAATGCTGGAGGAATCGGACATATCTCCCCCATGCAAAGTAATCTTCTCCTCCCGGATTAAGTGATCAATACGCCCCGTATTGCTGATGGACGCGCGACGTATCATGCCATGCACCTCATATCCCTTTTCCAGCAGCAGCTCCGCCAGATAAGATCCGTCCTGCCCTGTGATTCCTGTAATAAGCGCTTTTTTCATTCCATTCTCCTTTTCTTCTCATATCTTCTTTCCACAGCCTAAGATTAATTTTGGTCATAGACAATGGTTCTGGCAAGTTCCTGTGTTTTCTCCTCACCAATAAAAACTTTCACAATCGCCAGACCAAAGGCAATTGCCGTTCCCATTCCACAGGACGTTATCACATTATCAGAGATTTCCACCGGCCCACCAGTGACTTGCGCCCCTTCCAGATGGCTCTCAAAGGTCGGGTAACAGCAAGCCTTTTTGCCCTTCAGTATTCCCCTGTGTCCAAAAATACTCGGGGCAGCGCAAATGGCGGCAATAAGCTTCCCGGCGGCATGAAACTCATCAATCCGTGCCATCAGTCCTTCATGGGCCTCCAAATTTTTTGTGCCCGGCATTCCGCCCGGCAAAACCAGCATATCATATTCTGAAAAATCCGCCTGTTCAAAAGTTTTATCAGTCTGCACCACAACACCATGGGAACTTTTTACCGGAGTTTCCCCCATTATGGATACCATTTCCACATCCAGTCCACATCTGCGGCATATGTCCACCACAGTCAACGCTTCAATTTCTTCATAACCTTCCGCAAAAAATACAGCTATTTTTTTCATGATTCTGATTCCCGCCCTTTCGTTTTGTCCTCATTATGCCCGCCCGATTCCCTGCCAATACCAAATATCTTCCCTGACAAGCATACCATAAGATACATTATACACATAAATGGGAAATATTTCAATTATTGCTTTAGTATTCCAGGGAAATATGATATAATAAAGCTACTGTAAATGAAGCAAACAGCAACATAATAAATACCAGTGAACCGTGACAATTACTGTTCCTGTGTCAATACCGCAGAATGTTTTTAAATACAGTAACTATAAAAAACCGCAATAAACAGTATCGGAGATTACGCTATGGAAATTGAACGAAAATTCACGATCAAACAACTTCCTGACAACCTGGAAAGTTACCCTTTTCACCACATTGAACAAGGTTATCTAAACGAATCACCGGTGGTACGTATTCGCAAAGAAGATAACGAATACTACCTGACATACAAAGGAAAAGGCATGCTTGCCCGTGAGGAAACCAACCTGTCCCTGAACCACGACGCCTATTACCATCTGCGGGACAAAGTAGACGGCCGCATCATCTCCAAGAAGCGTTACCTGATTCCCCTCACCAATCCCGTGTTTCAGGAAGAAAAAGGCCTGTCCGCGCCTCCTGCGGATTATGCCCTCACCATAGAGTTGGATGTATTTGACCCGCCCTTCGCCCCTTTGATTATGGCAGAAGTGGAATTCGGCAGCAGGGAAGCGGCGGAAGCCTTCATCCCGCCCAGCTGGTTTGACAAGGATGTAACTTACTGCCAGGAATACCACAATTCCTATATGGCGCTTCGGACCTAATCCTTCTGGGGCACAATTCCATGTAAGAACTCTTCCCTCCCCCTATAAACCATGGACTGTTTATAATTTAACAGTAATCCAAAATAAGGCAACAGTTCAACTCACCTCCCGAACTGTTGCCTTTCCTCTCTTTGTTCCAGTCAGGGGTTTTGCTTTGAGCCGCTGTCTCCAAGGTTCACAATGATATAGTCCTCCATTTCCACAATGGAACCTTTCTTCGGCCATGCCGGACCATTTTCCATTAATTCCAGGGCTTCCTGCCGATGCTGTATATCCCACGCAAAAGAAAAACCATGCATTTTCCAGAACTTTATCAATTCGCTTCCCGGCATCCCATATGCATATGTTCCCCATTGAATCATGGAAAGCGCAGGTGTCTCAGCCGTGGCGTATCCCTTCCCCTCCACATTATATTTCTCAAAAATCTCCTCATCCACCGCACTCACCAGCCAACGAATCAGTTCATACTTCTTAGACCATTCAGGGACATAGACATCACTGATGAGACTCTCCGGCGCCCCATAGCTCCCAATGACACAAATCGGCTTTCCCTCCTGGCAGTTTTCCAGAATATCCAGAGCAATAGCGTTCATAACCACTCTGTCATTTTCATATTTCCTGGCGTCCACATAGAGCCAGTGATTCATCTCATATCCCTGCCAGTACAATAGAACTCCCACTCCCAAAAGCGCCCCCACTCGAACACTCCGTCTACTGATATCCTTAATCTCCCAGGCCATAAGCAACACCGCAAATGCAGTGAGCAAAGGAACATATTCACTGGAGCGGTAATAGGTTGCCCATCCTTCTAAAACAGGCATAATCCAGGGAATGAATACAATCCCCGCAATGGAACATAAAATCCAGGCATCCCTTTTCTTTACTGTGTACCTCATACCCCACAGCGCCAACACCCCTACTGCCAGCACCAATATCATAATTGGTGTGTAAACAATGGCATGAAGATAATACTTCACAAAAAAATCCTTCAGTACATAAATAAACTCGCCGATGTCCCTTGTGCCGTCAAACCATCCGGCAAGCAATCCGAAAATATCCCCCAGCCCCCTTGACTCCAATACCTTCGCCTGTTCTTCCAAGTGATCCATCATGGTTATTCCGCCCACAATCAGCGTCCTGAACATCATGGTTATGATACAGATTGCCAACAGGTTTATGAGCCAGTCCCGGACCTTTCTGCTGTATTCTTCTTTGTCCAGAACCCGGATTAACATAAAATTCATCATCATGGCCATAAGGAACACAATCATGAACGCTTCATAAAATCCAAGAGCCGTCACCAGCAAAAGAGACGCTCCCAGCAATCCCCACAGCCTCTTATTGCGGTACCATTTTCTGTCCTTCCGGCTGCCGGGCCCTTCCGTTCTGAAAGAATTCATCGCAAAAAGCACCGCCAACGCCGTAAAACCATATCCAAGATAGATTCCATCCTGAAGATACCATATCACCACTTCGCTGAGAATAGGACTTGAAAGCATGACCATTCCAAATATGGTATACGCGCCTGGGGAAATCTGTTTGCCAAACATCCGGTAAAAGACCACACACCATAAAGTTATGGACAGACAAAACACTGACAGCCCTACTGCCTCCACAAAGTGGGGATTATATCCCAGGGGCAGCACTTTATTCATCAGATAAAGACACCACCGCCCCATTGCCGGCGATACTCCATCCACATAATACAATTTAAAAGATGTATCGTCGATTCCCACGGTAGGATTCACCAACAATGTGATATAACTGAGTATCATCATAAACGGAATTCCCACCGCAAAACATTTTTGACGCCAAAAATACCTTACATCATTCCATATGCCAACCATAAGTACCCCTTACCTACTCCATGACGAGTTTATAATCAATCGCTCATTCATTGCGCCGCCCAAAATACCTGCTTTACAACGCATGTCCCAAAAGGGACCAAACAACTTCCGCCAAGCCACAAGAAGGCTGCCCAAATACTATTATACCCGGCAACTCCATCCACGGCAAGTCCCAACTTTTGCTGCAAGGCAATTGTCTCGCTCCTGGACACCTTCCCATACATCCCGTCTTCCTCCTGGTGGTGTCCCAGGATTTCATTGCACCGGCGCTGCCACCACTTCACTACTGCTCCCCTTCGGGTCTTGGTATGAAGCGGCAAACAAATTCTTTATAAAATTTATTCATGTCCACATTTCCTGATATACCAGGAATTGCTGACATCAATCTTTTCTCTTCCACGCTCTCACCTCCCTTCTGTCCAGATTCAATACTTCACTCTCTACTTTTAGTAGAATAGCAAAGTAAAAAAATATAGTCCTGAGGGATTCCATAAAGCCTGGACATCATTTCTACTTCTGGAGTTCCAGGAATAACCTTGCCCTTTTCCCAATTCACTACCGTTGTTTTACTTACTTTCATAGCCCTTGCAGTATCTTCCTGTGTCATTTTTGCATTTACTCTTGCTGCTGCAAGGCTGATCTGAAATTCCGCCAATATACGTCACCTCTCTTTCTGGATTTTACTATACTCTACTTTTTATAAACTATGAATACTTTTTGTAGAATTTTTTCAAATTCAGCATTGCCTTTTTCTACTTTTTGTTGTACTATACAAAGAGGAGGTATTAACATATGTCAGAAAAATCCTATCAAAAGATTTTTTCCAAAAACTTAGCTTATTACATGTATTTAAATGGAAAAACACAGACTGATTTGATAAACGATTTGGGATTTAACAAATCTGCTGTTTCCACATGGTGCAATGGAACAAGGTTACCAAGAATGGATAAAGTAGAAATGTTAGCCAAGTATTTCAATATTAATCGTTCTGACTTAATAGAAGAAAAATCAGACAATGTTGAAACTGCTTTAACCCCAAAAGACAATCGAGATATTGCCAAGGATCTTGATTCTATTATGGAAAAGTTGCAATCAGGCAATGATGGCCCTGCAAGTTACAATGGAGAAGAACTATCCCCAGAAGCAATGGAACTTTTTAGAGATGAACTAGAAATCGCCCTGAAACGGCTAAAAATCATGAACAAGGAAATGTACACTCCGAAGAAATATAAAAAGTAGGTGATATAATTGGGGAATTGTGAAATATGTCGCAAAATACAATACCAGGGCCCCATTAAACTGGCTAGATTACTTGGCATTGAAGTACAGTTTGGATGTTATATGTTCCTTTAGAAAATTGTGTTCAAAAAGTGTTTACCAACAATAAAGACCCTTTAAGAATCAATCTGGAAAAAATTATTGAACTACGCAATTCAAGCACACATTTTATCACTGAAGAATATGAAATGGTATACATCCCTTTGTTCCAGGCATGTGTACTCAACTTTAACGAGAAAATGCTGACGTCTCACGATGTTGATATGACAAGAGTTATTCCACAAAATTTCCTCACACTCTCTGTAAGTATGAAAGCATTGGATGAATCTGAAATAATTGCAAAATACCCTGAAGAAATAGCCACAAAATTATTAGATATTAATGCAAATATTTCTGATACAATTCAAAATAATAATGACAAGTTTGCCATACGCATAGACCATTATCATTATATAACCAAAAATAAGGGCAAGGCAACTTCTTTTGTCTGAATAGATAATTCTTCTGACACAAAAGTAAAAATCATCAAAGAATTAAAGAATCCGAATGACACACACAAATATAGCACTACCAGCTGCGTAAACGAAATTTGTGCATGCTTGTCCAGGTTAGGAATAACATTAAAGTTTAATGGTGAAAATAAGAAATTTAACGCATATCACTTTAATTTGTTCTGCAAGTATTATGGTATAAAAGAAAATCGAAAACTATGTTACCAGCACCATTTAACACATACATATGGATACAGCATACAGACAATAGATTTCATAGTAGAAGAGATCCGAAAAGACCCTGATAATATTATCCATAACCTACGGAACTTATTAACGAAAAAATAAGCTAACCCCAGGGGCAAAGGATTCTAAGCTTTACAGCCTACTCCCATTCGGGAACCCAGCCTTATCCATCACAAGTTAACTTATTTGTAGTATAATAGTATGCCTTATATTTGTCAAGATATGTATCAAAAATAACACAGGATGGAATTCCATGGTTACTGTTCACTCTGTGACCATGTTTAGGTTGAGCCGAAGCGGCATTTAAAAAATCTATAAGAAAGAGAGGACTCATTCATGTCATTACCGCAAGAGAAAATCTACACTACCAAAGATATCTACGCCCTGCCGGACGGCCAAAGGGCAGAGCTGATTGACGGCCGGATGTATATGATGGCTCCACCGAATACCAAACACCAGCAGATTGTAAGTGAATTGACTATCACTATAGGAAATTATATCCGTTCCAAAGGAGGAAACTGCAAAGTGTTTCCTGCCCCATTTGCAGTGTTCCTGACTGAAGATGAGCTAAACTATGTTGAGCCTGACATCAGTGTAATATGCGACAAGAACAGGCTGACAGAGAAGGGCTGTAACGGTGCGCCGGACTGGGTGATTGAAGTTACTTCCCCATCCAACCCACAACATGATTATGGTGTCAAACTATTCAAATACCGAACGGCAGGTGTACGGGAATACTGGATTGTCAACCCACAGAAAAATACTGTTACAGTATTTGACTTCGAGAATGAGACAAATTCAAACCAATACAGTTTTGAAGATAATATCTCAGTGTGCATATATAAAGACCTAAGCATTAATATAGCTGATTCACTTTCATAAATAAAACCGCCCAGTGTTACCAGCACTGAACGGCTTTAGACACACCCCATAGAGGGATGATACACAGGTCTCTCAAACCTACACATATTGTATCATCCCTGCGGGCACCCAGTCAATCAGAACATTTGTTTCTGGTTGGGTGTTATTTTTATACAACATTTTAAGTAAAAACGTGCCCCCATTTGACACATCGTTGAGAGGTGTGGGGGGTTCTGTTGGCAAAATTATAGTACACAGGAGGATGACACAATGAAAATCGAAAAACTTCCCTCCGGCTCCTACCGGATACGGAAAACTTACAAGGGCCAGACGTACACCGTCATATTTGACAGCAAGCCCACCCAAAAGGAAGCCATGCTCGCCATGGCAAAGGAGCTGGAAAAAGCACAATCCATCAAAACAAACTTAATTTTTCAGAAAGCAGCGGAAAACTATGTGGATATGAAGCGGAACGTGCTTTCTCCAAGGACGATAAAGGAATATACCGAAACCGTGAACCGATTCCCTGAGTGGTTCCTAAAGCTTCCAGTATCTGATATTACACAAATAGAAATCAATAAACTGGTAAATGAACTATCCAAATCCAAGTCCCCTAAGACTGTGCGAAATTACCACGGCTTCCTGACAGCCGTTTTAAGGTAAGCGTCAAATAAGAACGTGTAGTGAAAAATTTGGCGTTCTCCTGTAAACTTAGGGTTAGAGTTTTTAGATTTCACTCCCAAAACTTTAAATCCAGATAAAGGAGAATACCCATGGACATTTCCACTTTAACTCCGGATAAACAGGTAAAACTTCAGTACTGGCTGGACGTGATCCGGCAATGCAGAGCCTCCGGCCTGACAAACCAGGCATGGTGCGAACAGCATGATATCTCTTTAAAAA
>CAJUGT010000077.1 GCA_910586435.1 uncultured Acetatifactor sp.
CATCGTCATAAGGCGTGTTTGTAATCCTTATATTTTCCATTGGATTCTGTCTCCTATTCCAGTTCCTGCTTGCAGGAACTTGGCCTGCTTTTAAATTTCCTCTTGACATTTCTTAGCGGGACTTTTATTATATTTTACCACATGGAACAAATTTACTCAATCTGCCCGGTCAATATTTTTCTTAATTTAGGAAGATGCGGCCATATCAATTTTGTGAAATTGGGGTGTGACTCTTCATGTCACTTTCGCAATCTTGTATAAAACGGAACACCCTATATGCGTCATTGGCGGATTTTGTGTCGTCCATGCGGATGAAATACGCCACAAATAAGATTTCTATACATTCCATCACACATGGAATAGCGTTTTTTTCTTCTACAGAAAGAGTAATTACACTTTCGTAACCAGCCATAACAGATTTTACATTTTCAATCCACTCATTTTTGGTATAAGGATCATCTGTTTTTTCTGCCAATAATCCTGTCAAAAAATAACATACATCAAATATTCTTATATTTCTTTGACTCAAATCGAAATCAATGTATCCTGATAAATTGCCTTCAAAGAATAGAAAATTTCCAAAATGCACGTCTCTGTGAATCAATTGTTTTGGCAAATAATCATCTGTTTTTTCTAATAATGCCACTGTTTTTGAATATTCTGCTTCGGTAAGTATCTTCCACTCATTTTTTGTTAAACTTTCCCATATCCACCCTTTCATCTCTTTCAGTAGACTGTTATCCCAGAACTCAATTTCTTTTTCGCATTGAATAAATGCCAAATGTAACTGTGCAATTGCGCAGCCCATTTTCCACGCAATTGCGTTGTCTTTTATATTTGAAATATTATGTCCCTGTAATTTTGCTGACATAAAAAAATATTTTCCTTTACACTCAACATATTTTTCTCCTGTTTTTGTTAGAACTGTCTCCGCAACCGGAATAGCGCAATGCAATAATATCTCCGCTGTTTTTATATTTCTTTTCAACTGCCTTTTGTCATCATACACTTTTATTACATAAGACTGATTTATTTCCCATGCTGAGGGATATATCTGTAATAATTGTTTGCATTCAATTCCCCATAAAGGCAAAATCTGTTCTATTTGTTCTTTCACTTGCTGATATGCCACCTTTTCTTTTGAAATAATCCTTCTGATACTTGCCCCGGACAAATGAAATATAGTTCCAAGCTGACCGTTAGTTTTTCCTTCAAGATGCATTAAATAGATATGTTGGTTGCGTTTCTCTAATTCAATCTTGTATTCTGTCTTCCGCTTTACTTCACAATTTTTTTCTTTTGGTATATATAAATAGCCGTTTTGATAATATTTTCGGATCATCGAAAGTAACTCTTCAGGCAGAATATCATTTGCGTTTACATATTTCATTGCACCCCTCACTCCATTTGCGTGATTATTTTATTATAACAGACAATACCAGTATATTGGTGATTATATTTCTTTCTGTACAGAATATAAGCATCTTATCATTCTTTCTGATATTGGATACCTTTCTCATAATTTTTTAAATTAGTCTTTTGCGTTAAATTGTATAAATTCATCAGATTTTGACCGTTATAATGCAGGCTATTTGGGATAACATACGTTGCTTATTGTATCAATTCGTCTCGGAATTGTATATGCAATAAGTAAAATATTATATGATTTTGGCAAAAGACTAATTGCAGCGTATAATGAAAAAAATTGCGGTATATAGAAATCAATGATATAATGTAATTCTATCATTCAAAAGCCAGAGCTATTTTATTACACAAGTGTAATCATCCCTGGGTAATCAGTATTTGCTTCTCATGTCAGTACTGTGTTGTTGTCAGTCAACGATGCTACTGCGCCAGTTCCTTCCACTACCTTGTTCTGACGCAATAGACAAGCACTGACTGCCTCAAAATGAATGCGCAGTTGATGTGATTTTTATATCATTTGACCATGGGTTGTGTCAAATGAATTATGAGGTAATGTCAAATGGGATATGAAAAAACAGCAACGGACCGGACAAGCCCCGGGAGGGTTTACTGACGCGCCCGCGGCAGGAAATGCTCCCAGATTCAGGGGGGCTTGGGAGGCAAGTTGCGGAACTAAATTAGGAAGGATGAAAAAATGAAACTAATCTGTGAATTAAATGATAAATTGGTTCTTGGGAAGGATGGACGTTCTGTAAAAGAGCCACGATTGACTGCCCGGGCCATTGTTAAGAACCCAAATGGGCTTTATGCGGTTATGTATTCCGATAAATTCAAATTGTACAGTCTCCCAGGGGGCGGTGTGGAAGATGGCGAGGACATCCTTTCTGCGCTGCGTCGGGAAGTGCATGAAGAAACAGGCTGTGTCTGCGATGAGGTACAGGAACTGGGTATTGTTGTGGAGAACAGAGCAAGTTTAGATTACACGCAGATAAACTACTATTTTGTAGTCACTACCAGACATACACAGGGTGAAAATCATCTGACAGAAGAGGAGCAGACAAGCCGCACAGTTGTGCAGTGGCACATTTTTGATGACATGGTTCGGCTGATGAACGAACAAGATTTTGAACAAGTACAAGGGAAGTATCTGAAAGCGCGTGATATGGCTGCGCTGGGGGAATACTTAAAATGGGTGGAATTGTATGTGCCCCAAAGGGAGGATTTGTGGTTTTATCAGAAAATGATGTCGGATCCCAACACCATGTCCTACAATGCAGACTGGGATATTGACTTTGACGGCTACCATCGGGACACTGGCTGCATTGACTTTCCGAAGGAAAAATGGGGCGGCTGGTATGCCAATTGGGTGGGGAAAGAGCCGGATAACTTCTATGCCTATATTAAGCGCTGCGCTGATGGAGCATGGCTTGGTGATGTAAATTTCCATTATACCTCCGAAAAAGACTGGTGGGATATGGGGATTGTAATCTATGCTCCTTACCGTGGCAAAGGTTATGCTGTTCCGGCGCTTGGGCTGATGCTTGAACATGCGTTCCGTGACTGCGGAATTTCCCGAATACATAACGATTTTGAGCTGGCCCGAAATGAGGTCTCCGCATGGGCAGCACACCGCAAAGCCGGGTTCAAGGAACTGGGTGTGGAGGGAGGATTCCTCCATGTGATGATTACAAGAGAAGATTATTTTCATGGAAATGAGCTGAAAGAGGAAAATAATGACTTTTTGCATAGTAAGGAGTATAATGACATCATGGGAGAAAGCCATTCAATCATATAAAGGAGGAGTAGAATAAAAATGGAAGAAAAGAATGTAATAGTATATGACCTGGGATGGGAGAATAGGGCATTTGATGTGGAAGAATGCCGTGTTTCCGCGGAATCGGGATATGCGTTGGCACAGGATATGATGGGAAACTGTTATAAATATGGTGTGCATGTTAAAAAAGATTGGGCCGTCGCTGTTTCCTGGTTTGAAAAGTCAGCATTGCAGGGCAATGCCGCAGCGCAGCGCAGTCTGGGATATTGTTATCATAACGGCGAGGGCGTGGAGCAGAACTATGAGAAAGCCGTATATTGGTACATAAAAGGCGCCGAAGGCGATGATATGGATGCGCAGCAGAATCTGGCAATATGTTATGAGCGTGGTCGGGGTGTGGAGAAGGATGATAAGAAGGCTGCGTATTGGTACACCAGAGCTGCTGAGCAGGGACATGAATGGGCGCAGTTTAATCTGGCCAACTTTTACGCCCATGGGCGAGGTGTGGAGCAGAATTATGAGAAAGCGGCGGAATGGTTTGCCAAATCTGCGGAACAGGGAAATTCTGACGCAAAGTGCAGCTTGGGAAATTGTTATCTTCACGGCCAGGGGGTAGCGCAAGATAAGGACAGAGCAATCCAATTGCTTCAAGAGTCGGCTTCACAGGGCAATGAAACGGCATTGTATAATATAGGTGTCTGCTATGCCAACGGCGACGGTCTGCCTCAGGATTTCAAGGCAGCAGAGGAATGGTATTTGAAAGCGCATCAAAAGGGGAGCATCTCCGCAAAAGAAGCGCTGGGCAGTCTATACTATTTTGGGGACGGCGTGGAACAGAATTATAGAGTTGCTGTCCTGTGGTATAGGCAGGCAGCAGAGGAAGGACATGTGATAGCCCAATATCGTTTGGGATGGTGTTATAAAGCAGGGGAGGGTGTGGAACAGGATTACGCACAGGCATTCAAATGGTTAAAGATGGCGGCGGAACAGGGGGATGCGGACGCGCAGGCTGTGCTGGCAAATCTATACGAAAACGGTCAGGGGGTGGAGAAGGACAGCGTACAGGCCTTTCAGTGGTGTGCCAAAGCGGCCGAACAGGGGAATGCCATAGCCCAATACAATATGGGGTGCAATTATAAAAATGGAACAGGAACAGGTCAGGATTACGATAAAGCGGCAATGTGGTTTGCCAAAGGGGCAGAGCAGGGAGACATGGACGCACAGCTTGCGCTGGCAAATTGTTATGATGGCGGCGAGGGTGTGGAACAGGATTACGAAAAAGCGGCGCAGTGGTATACAAAAGCTGCTGAGCAGGGGAATGCTGTAGCCCAGTATAATTTAGGCTGTTATTACGAAAGCGGCAGTGGAGTAGAGCAAGATTATGAGAAGGCGGTGGAGTGGTATACAAAAGCTGCAATACAGGGAGACGATTCCGCTCAATATAATCTGGCAAATATGTATCGTAATGGCAAGGGGGTGGAACAGGATTATGAAGAAGCGGTCAAATGGTATACAAAAGCTGCGGAACAAGGGGATGCAAGTTCTCAGTGCAATTTGGGCAGCTGTTATAAAAATGGCCGGGGAGCGGAACAGGATTACGAAAAGGCTGTGATGTGGTTTACCAAGGCCGCCAATCAAGGACATGTGAACGGACAGTACAATCTGGCGGTATGTTATAAAAATGGACAGGGTGTGAAGCAGGATCAGGCGAAGGCAGTGTATTGGTTTACCCAGGCGGCCCAAAGAGGTGACGCCGAGTCACAGTGTTATGTGGGATATTGCTATGAAGCGGGTGTGGGTGTGGAACAGGATGAAGCGCAGGCAGTGGAATGGTATGAAAAAGCTGCTGAGCAGGGGTATACCGCCGCTGAACATAATCTGGGGTACTGTTACAGGTATGGAAAGGGTGTGGAACAGGACTATGAGGAGGCAGTGGAGTGGTTTTCCAGAGCGGCTGAGAAGGGAAACGCCGATTCTCAATACCAGTTGGGATGCTGCTATGTGAGGGGAATGGGCGTGGAAAAGGATTATGAGGAGGCAGTAAAGTGGTTTTCCGAGGCTGCCGATCAGGGTCTTGCGTCTGCCAAGCACTATCTGGGAGGATGCTATCAGAATGGCTGGGGTGTGGAACAGGATTATGAAACTGCGGCGGAGTGGTATGAAGAGGCTGCGGAACAGGGAAATGCTGATTCACAGTATATGTTGGGAGCTTTATACGCAAACGGCCAGGGTGTGGAAGCGGATATGGAGGAAGCAGTGGAATGGTTTACCAAGGCGGCTGCCCAGGGGAACCAGAGAGCAAAGAAGACTTTGGAATCACTGGGATATTGAGATAGAGGTGTGTTCATGGAAATCCAGGCAATACTGTAATGGGAAGAGACCAGAACATGTTCCCGCTTGCGGGAACTGGAATAGGAGATGAATGTATGCAGACAATTATTGTGCTTTTAAACCCGGCAAAACTTGAAAATCCGGATTTGGATTTGCGTTATGTTGTTCCGGATCGCATTGAGGAAATAACGGAATCCGCAATACAAGACAACGGATATGACTACATAGAAACAGAAAATGGACAACCGGGGCCATTGATGGGAATTTGGCTTGAGACGGAAAACGCGAGTGAAAATTGGCCTAAGATTATAGAGCTGTTTCAAAAGGAAAGATTTAAAGGAAACGATTTGTCCACATCGGCGCAAATCTATATTTCAGAAAAGGATACGGATGAGATAGAAAACTGTACTCAGGTTTTTCCAGGGTGACATGCTGCGCTGATGAATGGCAGATGGCAGTGACGGACCAAATACATATGGTTTCAATGTGAACCAGAGACATTGCGGGAAGAGAGCAGAAGAGAAGATACTCAGGGCGGAGGGGCGTTGCATGGCCGATTTATTGGAACATCTGAATGAGCGGCAGAGGGAAGCGGTTCTGGAGACGGAAGGATATGTGAGAGTGATTGCCGGAGCGGGCAGCGGGAAGACAAAGCTGCTCGTAAGCCGTTATGCCTATCTGGTTCAGGAGTATGGCATAGATTCTTCCAATATTCTATGTGTGACTTTTACCAATAAGGCCGCAGGAGAAATGAAAAAGAGGATACGGGGACTGATTGGAGAGGAACATGACACGGGATTCATATGTACTTACCATGGGTTTTGCCACAGGCTTCTTCGGGAGAATCCGGAGAAGCTGTTTCTAAGCAAACAGTTCCAGATCATTGATTCCCAACAGCAAAAAGCGATTTTGAGTGATATTTACCAGAAATTTGAGCTGAAGCTGGACCATGCAAGCTTTGAGTCCATATTGGGGAAAATTGGCAGGAGAAAAAGGGATATGGGATATGTGCCCAGAATGTGCAATCCCGAACCCTGCCAGATATTAAATGAAATCAGAAATCAGGATGACCGAATTATGGAAGAATTCCTGCAAAGGCAGAAGGCCACATATTCATTGGATTTTCATGATTTAATCTCTTTTGCCATTTACATGCTGGAGACGGAAGAAGAAATTCGTGAGAAGTGGCAGGATCGTCTGAATTACATTATGGTGGATGAGTTTCAGGACTCATCCGCCGTGGAACTGCGTCTGGTTGAAACATTGTCCGGAAAGTTTGAAAACTTGATGATTGTGGGAGATCCGGATCAGAATATTTATGAATGGCGAGGCTCCGATGTAAGCCTTCTTGTGGATTTTGACAAAGTTCATGAATCAGTGAAGACAATTATCTTAAACCAGAATTACCGCTCTACGCCGCAGATACTTCAATGTGCCAATACTTTAATAGAGAAAAATGAGCTGCGGCTGAAAAAGGATCTCTTTACCCGGAATGAAGACGGGGCTTCTGTGGTTCATTACCATTCCAAGACAGAGTTAGAGGAAATGGATCATGTAATAGAAAATATTAAACTTCTGTCAAAGGAAGAGGGATTTCGATATTCTGATTTCGCGATTCTATACCGCTCGGGATTTTTATCACGCATTGTGGAAAAGAAACTTGTGGAAAAAAATATCCCCTATGAGATATTTGGAGGAGTCCGCTTTTATCAGAGGATGGAAATTCTTGATATTCTGGCATATCTAAAGTTAATTGCCTATGATGATGATGTGTCTTTCCGAAGGATAGTCAATACTCCCCGCAGGAGATTTGGGCGGGCGAAAATGAATCGCTTGGAGGAATTGAAAAATACTTTGGAATATGGTGTGGGAGAGATGGACTTATTTGGGGATTTTGCGCAGGGAGGCGGAGAAAGGACTTTATTTGCCACTCTTTCACAATATCTGTGGGAGAAAGATTTTGCAAACAGTGAAGTTGGTCCTTTTGTCCGTTTGATAACATCCATGCGTGAAAAATGCCATGGGAAGAGAATTTCGGAAATTGTCAATGAGGTCATGGAGAAATCCGGTTACGAAACTTATATAAGGGAGTTGGGGGATGAAGAAAGGCTGGATAATCTGGCTGAATTCAAACGGATTGCCAATGAATTTGAACGGGAATTTGGCGAAAACTTAAATCTGGATGAATTTTTGCGGCAGATTGCTTTACAGTCAGGAGAGGATGACAAGGAATCAAAAGATGCCGTGAAACTTATGACGATTCATTCTTCCAAGGGATTGGAGTTCCCGGTGGTATTTATTCTGGGATTTACGGAAGGAGTTTTCCCCTCAGCCAAGACCATAGGGGAAAGGAAGAAACCTGGTCTGGAGGAAGAGCGCAGATTATGCTATGTGGCCATTACCAGGGCGGAAAAGTATCTCTTTCTCATGGACTCAGAGGGGGAATCTCAGAACGGAATTAAGAAGCTGGTTTCGCGTTTCCTGGGGGAAATCGGAGAGAAAAATTATATCAGAAAAGGAAAGATTTCCGATGAACTGGCCAAGGAGAGCAGAGGATACACTGCCAAATTGAATCGGGAGATGGGGACGGAAGCGGCGCCGAAAAAGAAAAAGGGTGATGTAATAGAACATCATGTATTTGGTAAGGGGGTCATTGAATCCGTTGATGAGAAACGTGGGAGCTACATTATTCGGTTTGAGAAACTGCGCCAGGTGAGAAGCATTTCCAGCGATTACTTTGCAAAAAAGCATGAGGATTTGCGGAGCAAATATGAGGAAAAACAGGAAGAGCGGGAAGAGTCCAAGAGGCATTCTCATGTGGAAGCGCAAAGCAGGGCATTGCCTCAAGTGAAGGAAATTGATGGAAGCGCAGGTGTTCCCGACAAAGGCCAAAGGATGGAGGAAAGGAAGGAGCCAGAGCAGAGCCACCAACCAGAGGAAAGTCAAGAACCGGAGCAGAACCGCCAACAAGAGGAAAAACGAGGGCCGGAGCAGAGCCGTCAACAAGAGGAAAGTCAAGAACCGGAGTGGAATCGCCAACGCAAGGAAAGCTCAGAGCCGAAAGCAGTGGAGGAACGAGATAAAAAACCACAGGAAGAAAGCAGGAAGGCTCGGGCACAGAACTTGCCCAATTTATGGAAATGTCAGGAAGTTCCGCATATAGGATGGAATTGTGTTGGTGTGGAGGATTTGGGAGCGCCAGTGGGAATCTGCGAAATGTGCGGATATCAGATCATACGTTATGCCCATCAAATGGAACATCCTGACTATGGAAATTTATCCGTGGGGTGCGTATGCGCAGGAAAAATGGAAGGAAATGTGGCAGAAGCAAAACGCCGTGAGGCAGATTTCAAAAACAGGGAGGCCAGACGGGAGAGTTTTTTGCGGCGTCAGTGGAAAAGGTCAAAAAGGGGCAATGAATATCTCAAAATTGACGGACATTTGGCAGTGCTTTGCAGGGAGGAAAAGGATAAGTGGAAATATTCCATTGACAATGAATTCTGCCAAGTGGGATATGATACCAGGGAAGAAGTTCTTCAAGGGGTATTTAGAGCCCTGGAAGCGCTGCGGAGGAAGAGAACATAAATTCTCTATGATTCCAGGTATTTGTGTGGCTGCAAGGAATCCAAGGGGGTATTCTATATCGTAGAAGACAGGGAATCACGGAGTTCAGACTCTAAGGATGGAAGATGGGGCAATAGAAATGAATAAAATTCGAGAAGTCAGAAACCTGCTTTTATATAACTGGAAACCCCTTGTGGGATTTGAAATTGCGTATAAATTTATGTCAAGTCTGGTAATGATTCCTTTGATGTGGGGAATGTTTGACTTGATAATGAAGACTGTGGGTTATGCCTATCTGACTTTGGAGAACATTTTTTCATTTTTGACAAATCCATTGACTCTTCCATTATTGTTTGTATTGTTTCTTTCCGCTGCCAACTATGCCATGATTGACATCAGCGCGGTTGTGTTTACGCTGGATCAGTCAAAACAGAAAAAATCGGTATGCTTCCGGCAAATTTTGAGATTTTCTCTCAAGAATTCCATTCGTGTCTGGAATCCCAGGAATCTTATGCTGGTAGTGGTGATACTGGTGTTATTGCCGTTCCTGAATATTGGCATAGCGTCGGGATTTCTTACGGTTCTCTCCATGCCGGAATTCATATCGGACTATATTCAGAACAATCAGATTTTGTCAACACTGTTATTGGTGGTCACGTTGTTTTTGACAACATGGATGATAAAATGGTTGTATGCGTTTCACTATTATACATTGGAGGGCTGTTCGTTCCGGGAGGCGGCAAGGAGAAGCGGAAGACTTGGAAGAAAAAAGCGGCTTCGGGACTTTGGCACATTGCTTCTGGTGCAATTTGTCAGTGCGCTGGTGTATGTGTTGTTTATGTTTTTGGCCCTGACTTTGGCAGTGATTGTGGGGCAGGTCTTTGCGAATGTATTTGTGCTTCGGTGGATTACATCTACCTTCCTCTGGATGGCGCTTTTATACTCGATAGCGGTGATAGCGGCCCTTGCAGTACCTATTAGCTATGCGGGAGTCAGTGTTCTATATTATGGTCATAAGAGGGAATTGGGAGAAGCGGTAGTACATAGCGTTGCGCCGGAGTATTCCGTAAACCGGCGCTGGGAGCGGCTGGTTCATAGATGCGGCATGGCATTCTGGGCTGTGGTTGTGGCAGGAAGTCTGGCAGCAGGGTATCTGCTTTGTTCCGGCAAACTGGAATTTGAGACCGAATATATTCGTAAAACGGAGATTACGGCCCACAGAGGGGCTTCTGCCTGTTATCCGGAGAATACCATGTCAGCTTTTGAGGGGGCGAAGGAATTGGGAGCCCACTGGATAGAACTGGATGTACAGCAGAGCAGGGATGGACAGATTATTGTGATACATGATACGAATTTTCAAAGGACCACAGGAGTGAATGCCAACACCTGGGATTTGACCTATGAGGAAATTGCGGGGCTGGACGCAGGGAGTCATTTCCACCCTGCGTTTGCCGGGGAAAAGATACCGTTGTTGCGGGAGGTGGTTGCGTTTGCGAAAGAGAATGACATGAAGCTGAATATAGAACTGAAGCCCACAGGTCATGAGAGGGATTTTGAGAAAATGGTGGTGGACATCATTTGTCAGGCGGGGATGAAGGATTCCTGTGTGATTACCTCTCAGATTTACGAAGTGTTAGAGTGCGTGAAGGCCTATGACGCTTCCATCACAACAGTGTATGTGATGAGCCTTGCCTATGGGGATGTGAATCAGCTTACGGCAGCGGACCATTTCAGTGTGGAAGCCACCAGCGCAACACAAAGCCTGATTTCCAGTGTGCATTGCGCAGGAAAAGAAATCTATGTCTGGACGGTTAATACGAAAGAGAACATAATGAAAATGATTGAAATGAATGTGGACAATATTATTACAGATAACATTATCCTGGCGAGGCAATGCCTGAATGAAAGTCGTTACAGCAATCTGCTGGCGGAATATCTGAAGCTCTTTTAGAGCGTGATTGAAAATTGCTTTCTGACAGCAGTGCGTCACAAAGCAATTTTTAAGTTCGCTCCAGTGCTTCATCCGGTCAGTAACTGCACTGCCAGTGCGGTTATTGACCGGATGGAGTACTAGGATTGGAGGAACTTAGTACACTGGTGAATTCCTCTTGAAATAATCAGTACTTGACTGCCCGTCAGAACAAGGCGGTGGAAGGGATGCGGCGGACACGCCTGCTGACGACAACACGCATCCCTGAATCATTCGGCAAAGGGAAAGATATGTCTAACTCTTTTCGACAATTTCCTCAGCTCCGTGAAAAGCGGCTAAGTCTTGTAATGCAAGTTCGATGCCCTTGTAATCGTGAAAAGCGGAATCGAATATGTTTTTCTCTTTTATTATAAATCTCCTGGTTCGCCACTCCATCTTGCAGTCAAAATACCCTGCAAACCGGTTTCCTACAAGGATTGACAGGGGCCATTTCATGCCCTTTTTCTTGAAATACTCAAAGGTATATGAATAATCGAAAAATGTTTTCAGCCATGTTTGGTCTCGCACAAGAATATCCATGGGGGAAATGAGACGGACCTCTTCGCAGTGAAGCTCTGCACGTTTCTCAAGCAGCGCTGTCTTTGACGAGTGGATGTAATACGACTTTTTTCCTACTTTCACCGGCGATATTTTTCCTTCTTGCTCTAATTTGGAAAAGAAGGGCTTAACTTCGGCTGTCGGAATTCCCGTTATATGAGATATATGCACGGGATATGTTACTCCAAAAGAAGATATAAGTTTTTCAATGATATAGGTTCTGGCGTCATTTTTGTCGATTCCGGAGTTTGGCCATTCTGTTATGCCTATATTTTCCTTTAAGATATAAAGAGGTTCTTTGAAGGTTCCCGGATTTCTGCCGCAGGTTACTAAATCCGTCTTGCGTTTCAGTCTGTAAAACGCGCGAAATATGGGCAGCTCAAAGCTGAGGTCGCCTGCTTTTCTTCCCTTTACATACGAATTCCATTCATCTGATAAATGCAGGCACTCCCAAATTTGGCTGGTGGTCATACCGGGCTGTCCTTTTAGCCCCTTTTTCAACTCTTCTTCCGCAGCCCGGTCGGCGGGGCTGTTCGCCGCCGCCAACCAGCTTTCATCCGAAGAACCCCATCTTACAACATCTTTTAGCGCAGCGCGATAAATTGCAAATTCCTTTGTTGGAACAAAAAACATATTGCGCTTGAATGCAAATGCTTCTGTAATTTTATATTCTTGATACGCTGCAATGTCCAGGTCCTGGACGGTAAAGTCCTTTTTTCTGTTCCAAAGCATCATATAATGGTTCAAATGGATGGTTGGATTCGGATCATATTGCAAGCCGCAAATATCCGAGACTATATCCTCAATGCTGTTGGAGCTTTTTTTGTCCAAGTGCTGACTTGAAATAATTATATTGCGGATTAAGGATTTTTCATCATAAGTTTCGTCGCCCATACAATCTTGTTCTCCTGAAAATCTCGTATCATTAAAATGGTTCAAATGCTGAAACACAGTCCATGCCTATTGTAAATCAAAACACTAAAAGAGTCAATCATTATGAAATATAAGTAAATAGATTATTTTCTTTTGGGCGTAATTATGTTATAATGTTGACACACAAATGCATTGTGTCAACTTCTGATTCCAAATGCGCCAAAGCGCACGAAATCATGGTACAATGTTGACACAGAAGAGCATTGTGTCAACTTCTGATTCCAAATGCGCCGAAGCGCATGAAATCATGGTAAAATGTTGACACAGAAGAGCATTGTGTCAACTTCTGATTCCAAATGCGCTGAAGCGCATGAAATTATGGTATAATGTGTTCACATTCAGGGCAGGAAGGATAAATCAAATGAAACAGTATAAATTTGAGTATGGGGACAGGGAGTTATTTCTGAAAGAGTTGGGAGCGTTTCGGAACCAATGCGGCCTGGAAGGTATCAGGGCAGGGATGTTCCAGGTTTTTACAGAGGTTTTGGACTGGGATGTGATACATAAAGTGTGCGGTGCCATTGAAGAGGTATTTCCCAAAGTGCCTTACATGGGATGTTCCACCAGCGGCAATATTGTGGATTGTCGTCTTTCCAATTCCGTTACGGTGGTCTGTACCGCATTTGAGTGTTCCTCCACTGAGATGAAAATCTATCAATATGACATGGGGGAGAATTCCATTGAGGGGATCACGGAAATGATTTCCGAGGAGACAAAACGCAATCCATGGGTGAAGGCCATAGAGATGTTTTTCACGATTCCGGAGACATCTACCACCCGCTTTTGTGACGGTTTAAAAGGAATCAGGGAAGATATTCAGATTTTTGGAGGCGTGGCATGCAGTGACGATATTACAAGTGACGCATCCTGTGTTTTTTCCAAAGGAGAGGGGATTTCGGAGCATGCCATTCTGATTCTTTTCTATGGAGGAGAAAACTTCTATGTGGATTCCATCAATGTCACAGGATGGAAGCCTTTGGGAAGGAAATTCCGTGTCACAAAATCAGAAGGGTCTATTTTACAGGAATTGGATGGGATTCCTGCCTATGAAGTGTATCGTAAATACTTAAATATTAAGAATGATGAAAATTTCTTTTATAATACGCTGGAATTTCCGCTTTTTTATGAGCATAATAATACAACCATTCTTCGCACCCCGGTGGCAAGCAATGCGGATGGTTCTATCACCATGACATCGGATATAGATATTGGTTCGGTGGTTCGTATTTCTTATGGAGACCCTGGAACAATCGTTGAGAGCATCAGACATGACAGCCGCAGGATTGCGGAATTTGAACCGGATTTATTGAGAATTTTCTCCTGTGCCGCAAGGCGGACTTTCTGGACTTCCAAAGAACCCACTTATGAGATTCAGCCATTTCAGGAAATTGCTCCTTCCTGCGGATTCTTTTCCCATGGAGAATTCCTGCGAACCAACGGGAATCTGAATCAACATAATGTTACCCTGGTCATTGCGGCAATGAGGGAGGGGGAGAAGAAGGGGGGTGGCCAGGCAGCGGTGAAGGGGGAGGTGGATTCTCTTTCAAGGGTTCCATTGGTATCCCGTCTTGCCACCTTTATCAGTGTGACTTCGCTGGAGTTGGAAGAAATGAATAAGAAGCTGGCCTTTGTCAATGAGAAATTGAGGCTGGCCGCAATTATTGACGGATTGACAGGATTGTATAACCGCAAGGAAATTCAGGCGCAGATTGTCAGGGCCCTGGGGAGAGTAAAAAAAGAAAAATTCTCCCTTGTTATGCTTGATATAGATGATTTTAAGCAGGTGAATGACACTTTTGGCCATCAGGAGGGAGATAATGTCCTTATGGCGCTTTCGGGTCTGCTGCAGAATAAAGGATCAATATATATGCAGAGTGTCTCCGCAGGAAGATGGGGAGGGGAGGAGTTTATGATGCTTCTACAGAATACCGATATGTCATCGGCTGCGTACATTGCGGATTTGATCAGACAGTGCTTCGCAAACATTCATTATCCCTCGGCAAGACCACAGACCATCAGCCTGGGTGTAACCCAGGCGCTGGAAGAGGATACGCTGGACACATTATGCACACGGGTGGACATGGCGCTTTATAAGGCGAAAAAGGAAGGGAAAAACAGGGTGATTGCTTTATGAAAAGATATCGGGGATTAGGAGGCAAAATGAAACAGAAGGTCAAATGTGTAAGATGTATTTTTTTGCTGCTATACATACTGATGGCTGCGTTAGCAACGGGATGCGGCAGGACAAATGAATCCATAGAGTCCGGAAATGAGGAAACAGAACCCAAAGAAGTGGTTCCGACAGGAATTTATGTGCCGGTGGCGGAAATCCGTTTGCCGGAATATGAAGGTTTTTCCTCCTATAGCGGGGATTATTTCTGGCAGGGAGACAGTATGCTGTCCATGGAGGCAGATTGGAATCAGGATACAAAAGTGCGCACAAGGTCATTGTACAGGATTTATTTGGATGGCGTCAGGGAGCCGGAACTTCTAATGAAAGAAGAGCCGGGCAAGTATATGATGGATGTGTTTTTTACGGACAGGGAAGATAATCTGTACCTCCTTGGGAGGGAGAGTACGGAAGAGGGGACTCGATATTACTACCGGAAAATGGACCGGGAAGGCAGGGAGTTATTCGTCACATATCCGGAGGCGGACTCCGATTTCAGTGAAAAGATGAGGCTGGTCAATGCTTATGGGGATGGCGGTGGAAATGGTTATATTTTGGACCGTGTAGACAAAGAGCTGTTTCTCTTTGACGCAGAGGGAAATTATCTGGGCAGTCAGAAGGTTGCGCTTGAAAACGGAAGTTTAATTGATGCTGGGGATGGCGGTGTTTTTCTGTGGGAACAAAATTTTCAGCAAGAGGGGGTAGACATTCAGTTTGTGGATTTGGCTAAATTGGCCGTATCCGAAGTGAAGACAGTTTCTTTTTCTTCCATTTTGAAAACAGGGGAAAATTATACGATTCTTTCCGGATATGAGGAGGGATTATTGTTGTCCACTACCAATACGCTCTACCAGTATGATATAAATTCCGGAGAGGCAAAGGAACTGTTCAATTGGAATGACAGCAAGATAAATCTGGATGGTTCCATTGTGGAAGCCATGCGTTCCATAAAAAGAACGGAACAGGGGAATCTGGAATTTGAGGCGCTGTTAAATTACTGGATGGTAGAGGAAATGGAAATTGCCGCGATTTCCTACGTGGATAAGGCATATGTCCCTGAAAGGCAAGTGATTACCTATGGAATTCCTGAGTACTACAATTCCTTTTTTAAAGAAGATATTAAAAAATTTAACAGGGAAAATCAAAAGTATGAGATTCAAGTGGTGAATTGTGATGAATTTTCATTGAGAGACGCCCTGCTTTACGGCAAAGATGTCCCCGATCTGCTGGACCCGAGCATCCTGTCGGTTTCCATGTTGGAAGAGAAGGGGCTGCTGACAGATTTGGAACCCTATTTTGAGAAAAGTGATGTGGTACACAGGGACGACATTCTGGAAGGAATCTGGGAAGCGGGAATTGCCAATGGCAAAATGGTGGCAATCGCCACACAATTTCAAATAGATATTTATGTCACTACAGCGGAAACCATAACGAAACCGGGGTATGGGCTGGAGGATATTCTGAGAATGCAAAAAGAGTATCCGGATACAAGAATGTTCGATTATTGTAATGCCACCAATGTTATGTCATTTATGATGGGTTCTGAAATGGATAAATATGTCAATTGGGAAAAGGGAAAAGCAAGTTTTGATTCCAAAGAATTCATACGTTTTCTGGAGGCTTTGAGTGAAATTCCTTTTCCCAAGGACCCTTCCCTGGGAAGAAATCAAACCATCCGTTACGTAGATGATATGATCAAAAGTTTCTTAAATGGGGACTATCTGATTTACTCTGAACACATCGGAAATCCCATGGACTATCAGCAGACCCGAAGGAGGTATGAGAACAAAGCGTATTTAATAGGCAGTCCCAGCCGGGATGGAGAACCATGTTTTGGTTTATATCCTACGAAACAGTTCTGTATTTATGAAAAATCCGACTGTAAGGATGGGGCATGGGCTTTTATTGAATATATGTTATCGAAAGAACAGCAAAGCTGGTATGCAAGCGAATACCAGAAATTCCCTGTGAGAAAGGACGAATATTTTGATTATTTGGAGAAGCCCTATGGGCCGGGAGAAAAATATGCTGATATGGTCCTGTCAGAAGAATACAGAGATGAGATTACATATATGTGCGAGCACATGTTTATAGACAACTTCCGTAAAGATACGCAGATTTATGAAATCCTGATAGAGGAAGTACAGGCGCTGCTCGCCGGGGATAAAACGGCCAAAGAAACTGCGAAGATTATACAGAGCAGGGTGCAGTTGTATATGAATGAGTAACGATTTTATTCAGACAGCCACGGCTTGAAGGAAAGGAATTGTCATTGAGGGGGGATACAGTTTTGTGTCCCCTCTCAATTTTCCTCTGGGTACATGTATAGATTTGGTGAAAGGAGAGCCTGATGGTTTGGCGCTCCGCATAAAAAATTGTCAATTTTGCTTCGTCTCCTGGGGAGTATGAAGCAGAGCATGTATTTTAGCGTGGGGATCCAATATTTTTGAAATGGATTTCCCGGTATTTACGGAATAGATATAGATAGCGATGTATTTTGTAATGTCAACTTCCCGATACCATGGGGCTTCTCTGACTTCGGTACGGCGATAGGAAGCATTGGTGATAAATACGGATTCCAGAATCCCTTCTTCGTATGCTTTATCAAATTCCTGAATGCCATCCGTGAACAGGGCAAAGGTAGAAATGGCAAATACTCGTTTTGCGCCATGATTTTTGCAGTACTTGGCCACATCCAGCATGGTGGTGCCGGAGCAAATCATGTCGTCCACAATGAAAATATCTTTGTTTCTGACATTTGGGCCAATGTATTTGTGTACATCCACCGCATAATGGCCGTCAGTCATATGTGTCCGGGATCTGCGCTTGTAAAAGATGCCCATATCCAATCCTAACTCACTGGTATATTTAAAATTCCTGTTGGTTCCGCCCAGATCAGGGGAGATGAACAGGGAATGATTTTCATCAAAAGTCATATCTTCATAATTTTTCTTGATGGCTTTGATGACCTGATAGATGGGGAACAAGTCGTCAAATCCCATATAAGGAACGGCGTTGGCCACCCGGTTGTCGTGTACGTCAAAAGCCATGATATTTTTGACTCCGATGTTCTCCAGTTCCCGCAGCGCAATGGCACAATCCAGGGACTCACGAGAAATTCTCCGGTCCTGTCTGCTGGAATACAGCAGAGGGGAAATCACGTTGACCCGATAGGCTTTTCCGCCTATGGCGGATATGGTTCTCTTCAGATTCTGGAAATGTTCGTCAGGGGACATGTTGACGGTTTGGGAATACATTTGGTAGGTACAGGAGCAGTTCCCAACATCCATTAAGATATAGACATCGGCGCCACGGACAGTCTGCTCTAAGACTGCTTTGGCATCGCCGGTGGAGAAACGGATAATGTTTGAGTTAATCACATGACATTGTTCTGAATTATACGTCTCCTTTAAATAATATTCGATTTTCTGTGATAGTTCTTCCGTCCCATATAAAGGAATAATGACTATGGGAATGGAAACTGGTGATGGCAGGGAATCCATTTTTCTCTCCTTTTGTGTTCGGTTAGTATTTTGTGAAATCAGGTAAGGTTGAATGCCGAACCCTTTTCATTTTATTTCCAAAGGGTAGGCTTGTCAAGAGGTTCGAGCTTTTTTTGCCACTGGTAATTTGGATATATTTATGCTAAAATAGAGAAAATGAGGTGCTGATAGAAACAGATATGTGGAAACTGATTTTATAGCCGGGACTATATGGGAAATGTGAGAACCAGAGAACCAGAGAACCAGAGAACCAGAGAACCAGAGAACCAGAGAACCAGAGAATCAGAGAATCAGAGAAAGTAGTAGATGAATCAGAGAAAGTAGTAGATGAATTAAGGAAAGTAGTAGATGAATTGCGGCGGTAATGCGATTGAGGCTGCGGAAACGGAGTATGTATGACACATAAGGAGAAAGCAAATCAACTGCTGCACCAACAGTATCATTGTTCACAGGCGTTATTTGGGGCATTTGCGGAAGATGTGGGTCTGGATTTGAAGACAGCATTTAAAATCAGTACCTGCTTTGGGGGAGGTATGCGGC
>CAJUGT010000078.1 GCA_910586435.1 uncultured Acetatifactor sp.
TTGTTGATACTCTGTCTGTCAAAAAGTCGAGTTAATTAAAGGATGAAACACTAGAAATCTTATGTATTCCATCTTGGTAATCCACAAAATAATCGTATTCATCTTCTATATAAAACCATTTCATTCGTAGATTACTGCGTCTATAACCTATCTGGTTATCTGCATATATACGTATACAACCATCATCGTAAAAATAGTTTCTGTGAGTATGACCACTAACATATATATAATTTTCTTGGTAATCTGCTTCTTTATTCCAACAATCTATAGGCATATGGGTAAATACAATAAGATTCTTATCTGAAAAGGTTGAACAAGCTTTTTTATATAATTCTTCAAATTTTTCAGTCTCCTTTATTTCCGTTTCCCTATTAATAGTATCTCGATAAATACCATTATTTGCATTGAACTCCTCATTATATCCAGAAAATCCTAATCCGCCAAAAAAAATGATGCGTGAAGTTCTAATTTCTCTGCGCAAGCTCTTATCTTCAGATGATAAAAGCTTTTCCGCATTAATTCTATGTACAATATTTTTAGAATCCTTATATAAAACATCATTATGTAACAAATACATTCCATGTTTGTTAAGCAAATCATTGTATTTTATAACAATTTCTTCTAATGTATTATTGGGAAATTCCCATAATTCATGATTTCCAAGAACAAATATTACTAATGGATTGCACCTATTACGGTCAAGTTCCCTTCTGAGAATTTCTACAAACAAAGTAAATATTGAAAAATCAGAAGAAACGTCACCACCAATCAAAATTATATTATCGTGTTTCTTTATAATATTGTCAACAATTGGTTTTCCCTCCACAATTGGCTTTATGATAGCGTCAACAATTGGCTTTATCATATATAAAACATCGGCTGTTGATTTTGGCTGATTATTCTTTAATTTATGTAATAGATGTATATCTGAAACATAATATACTATATTATCACCTAATACTTTCTCTGCTGTCGCCAATTCTCTAGATGTTTGTAGAACCAAACCAGTACTCTTCTCATTTTGCTCTGTTAGAGCAAATGACCCCAACCTATTATTATCAACTTTATATTTCTTATACGCAATACCCAGCTTGTCGCATATCATGCTTGTAATCTTTGCATTCATGAAATTAATTTCTGATATATTTTTGAGGTTCCGTAGTCCATCACAAAACAGCAAATCAGCATCTGAAAGGTCTCCTTTCATAAAAGCGACAAAGTCAAAGAAGTATTCAAAATTATGAATATAACGTTTCACAAGTGTACCATAAGAATTATACCACTCTTGTACGACTTTGAATGTATCATCAGAGTATTTCTTTTTAATAGCATACCTTAACTTGTCCACATTTCCTAGTGGTAACTTTGTCGTAGCATCCATTTTACATTTTGTAAAATCATAATCAAGTTTAATAGCCTTCGTCAAATCACAATTCGTCAAATCTCCATTACGATACTTTATGAAATCATCAAATGATTCAAAGTACCTATATGTAGAAAAATTCCTCATACCCTCGCTTTGACATAACTGCTCATCTTGCAAGATATAAGTACATTTTTCGCAATAATAATGACTTACCTCATCAAAAAAGGCCAAGACTCTCATATCTACAAATCCATATTTGACCGCATCAACTATATCCTGTAATCTCTTTTTCTGCTTATACACACTCTGTTTAGAACTCCTTCTAAAATTATATGCTTCCATGACATCATCTGGATCAAACACTGCACATACTTCTCTAACAAGACTGTCCGCACATGTATAACATGACATATACTCCATTAAGATATGAAATCGTTTTTTATCCTTTAATGCCAAAGAAATATATTGCCACATAAAAAAATCTCTATATTGTATATATGAGCTAAATGTATCACCCACCAAGTCTCTTGACAACTTTGATTGTCTGTATTTCAGATTAACTTTTCTAAACTCCTCAACAGTTGAGCATTTGCTGAATAACGTAATCCACTGTTTGCATTGATTCTTTATTTGTTCTCTTTTATCATAAAGGATAATTTCCTCAGCCGTTGGTGAAGCAGTATAATAATCTATTGTATGCTCTACCAAAAACTTACGTTGATAAAATCTGTCATAATCAACTCTTTTCTTAATTTTAGAAACATCACATTGATAATAGCAGGCGTCATCATATATTTTACCATCCACAAAGGAAAAATATGAGTTAAACTCCTGAAAATATGTAGTTTTTCTTTTTGTATGAACGTCATTGTTTAATTGTTCTTCAACAAAAAACATATTTTTTATAATATCATAGCCTCGTTTACCAACTTTTCTCATTCCTAATTTACGTTCAATGTCAACAATTCTCTTTTCATCTTGATATTCCTCCGGAACACAAAAACAATCTATTTCAGAATTCTTCAACTGCTTTATTATGTTCCTTACCTCTTTGTTTATACAAAATTCAGGCTTGATCTTATAATGTTTTACATGCTTATTCATGCAATCACCTCCTGTTTAATTTTTCACGTTTCACATAGTTATTTCCCCACTCTACACCATATTTCTATCCAGAGCATCTATTCACAATACCATTTTTAACAGCTCCACTACACATCTCTATTTCTCTTATTCATATAGATATTGAACCATATACATTCCAGCACGGGCTACATAATCCATCTGTATCAAAGAATATTTGTCTCCAAACAATTTAGAGCCATTTCTTAAGTAGTATTCTAAGTGTCTCTTTCCAATACACAAATTTCATCCAGTGCGCTATTTTCGCAAAAACATTTTCCAGGCTCGCCCCATGTGCTTAAAACTTCACTGTGTAGGAAAATATGTATTGCATGTAGAGGAAACAGGGGCAATGTTTTTTATCCGTTGCTCTATAAATATTTTCTCGCATGTAAGTTTCTCGTTATAAAGTACATTTACAGCCGTGTCTTTTTCATTCAACTATAAACATTTCCTAGAATCACTATATAGAATATTACTATATAGTATAATATTTATCAATCCTCATATTTCCCGTAAATCCAGAAACCTTTCTCACAAAAACAATGCTTTCAAAATACGCTGACAGCTATAATCCATGAAAATCAAAATGGCTTTGTAGACACTGCGATAAGAATATGATATACTGGACACTGCAAAAAAACACAAAATTGCATTATAAAACACAAGGAGAACTACTGCTTGCCATGAAACAAAAAATGATTGACTTTTTACTGTCTCACGCAAATGCATCGATTCGGCTGAGAGTAAAAAAAGAAATACTGCAAACCATCTCCCCGCAGGACGAGACAGCATTGCAGGAACAGATACTAAATGAAAAAATAATCAGATTCATCAGTGAGAAACAATTGGAAAATGGGTGGATTGGGCTGGGTTTTCACGGAAGCAACAAGAACGCCGGTCAATATGACAACCAGGAAACCGGCACGAAGTATATGGGCGAAAAGGGGCTGAAGGGGACGAAACTTCTGAACCGGGCCATGGATGCCTTTACCACCACAGAATTAACGGATTTGTGCTATGGAAACAAGGGCCAATACTTCAGTGAATTTGAGGTTCCTGCCCAAGGCCCTAATCTCATCAGATGCGCCTGTATTGCCAGGGCTCATTATGATGATGTGATAGACATCTCCCCACAGATTCAGCTTTCTTTGGAGTCCTTTCAGAGAGTGACCCAGGTGGATTCCATATTTGACGTCTCCCGTCCTGTCAAAAAAGGACGATTGTTTAACAAAAACGAAAAGTGGCCTTGCCGGTATCATTTAGAAATACTGACTTTTACTACGAATCAATGGAAAAATCAGGAAACCACTGCCATGCTTGCGGAGGCTTTTCAGAGGCTTATGAGAAAGGACCGAAAGGAAATCATAAAGACTCCGGTAAGCTGCTGGGTGGGCAATCACGCCGTGGGACCGGGATGGCTGTTAAACGAGGGATATTCCATTTCCGGGGATGGGTTAAACAACCATACTGCCGACGGTGTCCGCAGAACAAATTTGGAGAAGGTGGAATGGTTATGTCGCTGCGGCTTATATCCGTATCTGCCGGAACTCAGGGAAGAAGTGAAATTTATTGCAGACAATATCAGCAAGGATGGTATCTGCTCCGCAGAGATATATGATGGTGAATTCAGAGGGTGGTCCCCATATTTCGGCGCGCAGTTGGAGGTAGATTGGCGGTCTAAAATACGAAGGCAATGTGACATTACATTCAGGGCATTACTGATTGTCCACTATGCGGGAATATTTGAATAAATCCCCATAGCTATTTTCATATATTTCAATTAGTCTTTTGCATTAACTTGTATAAATTCATCAGAAGTTGACCGTTATAATGCAGGCTATTTAGGAGAAAATACGTTGCTCATTGTATCAATTCGTCTCGGAATTGTGTATGCAATAAGTAAAATATTACATGATTTTGACAAAAGACTAATTGTAACAGTTCAGCCATGCCATTCATAAGTTGCCGAAATATACATTTTTGCCAACAATTAATATGGCTGTCGGCAACTTATTTCATGTCGGGCGTCCGCCCTATAGAAATGATTGTACAAGTTGCCCTTAGTGAGCAAGCTCCCACGGGCAATTTGTACAATCATTTCTGCATGGCTGAACTGTTACGACTAATTGCAGTTTCATATAAAAAAATATGGAAATATCCCCTGGAACATGATACAATTATAAATTGGCAGCCGACGGAAAACATATGTACTCTTTGGCACAGTTTGCCATGTATATATGAAAACGGCATGCCATATCACAGGTAATTGTCAAATTACCCAAAAAGAAGGAGTGAGAGGAGTATGAAAAAAAGAAAAGTATTATTGCTGGCGGCCGCCATTGGGCTGGCACTGACTGCCTGCGGAGCTCCCAAGGAATCCACAGACACAACCCCCGGCAATAGCGTGGGCAGCAATGCTGCCGGAAATGTCACCGGCCAGGAATCTCAGGAATCGGAGAAGCTTCCGGCTTCCCAGGAATATGTTTCTTCTGATGGCACTTATAAAATCATTCTGCTGGAGGGACTTACACAGGTGGATACGCCGCTCCAGGCAGGGGCTACCATGATGGCATTGAGCAGCGAATCCGAAAGAGTTGGATTCTCCTGTCTTTCTGTGGGAAGCTCCAAGTCAAGTGTTCCGGGAAATCCTGCTGCCATGGACAGTCTGGAAGATTACGCAGAGCATATCACAAAAATGATATTGGATGGTTCCGGTGTCACTGTAAGCTGGGAGGATACGGACGCTCCCTCTGCGGAAGGCGCAACGCAGTGCCTGGCCAGGACAGGCGTTGCCAAAATGGGCGTAAGCCAAGGACAGGCTTATGGATATTATGTGGAGTCTGCTGACAGCTATTTTTCGGTGTTTATAGTGGGAAATGCTGATGATGTGGAAGATGCCAGAAAAGTTATTGGACTTGAGATTCTGGACGGCGCTGCCCTGCAAGGTGGAACCAGCGACTTCATCAACAGTATGACAGCCATTCTGGATACTGTAAACGGAGCCAGCATTCGGGAAATCTTTAAGGCCCTGGAAGACATGGGCGGAGCCGGAAGCCAGCTTGAAAGTCTGGCAGTTCAGGCCCGGCAGTCTCTTTCAGACAGTTGGGGAGTAGAAGATGCCGCCGGTCTGACGGAGATGGCAGATTCTCTTATAAACGGTCTCCACAACAAGGACGCTCTGGAACTTCTGAATCAGTACGGCGGAACCAGTGAGCCCAATCGTGAGTCCTTTGACACTAAGCTGAAAGAACAGAATCTGGATGAAGGAATCCACATCAGCCTGCTTGCAGCTTATGACGCCTGGGCCGCTTATGGAGAAGGAGCCATCGCCGCCTGGGACTTAAGCCGGGTAGGAACCATTATGAGCTTTGGCTATGCCTCCGGTTATTGCACCTATGAGGAATCCATGGACAAAATACTGGAAGCCGCAAAAAAATCGCAGGAGCTTTTTGACTCCTGGGAAGACTTTAATAAGAGTTATCTCTATGGCTATTCCTATTGGTCGGAAGAGTCCCTTGACACTCCCGGAAGCAGCGCAGCGGAACGCGCGGAACTGGTGCGCAGTATGGAAGCCCAGGCCAACGGACCTTTTTCCATTGACTGGAATATGACGCTGGAAAAGGAATGGTAGAAGCATCAGAACTCTTTGCGTGAGTATATAATATCACATTCCACGAAATTCTTTACCCATATGGGGCTGTCGCATTAAGAAATTCTACACAAGATACAGGATATCCGATAATCAGGCATACCTATATCCAGTGTCCATGACCCTTAATGCGACAGCCCCGTTATTAACTTCTTCCGACATTATCTGCTTTTTTTCCATTTTGCATTCATCCCTGTACTGGAAGCGGTGGCTCTTGCCACCTGCAGCGCAATCTCACTGAAATACCGCTCCGGAACTTCCGTTAGACACAGGGAATCTGACTCAATTTTCCTGTCATAGCTGTTCACAGGTACATGGCCGGCCTCATAGAATCGGATTTCGTATACTGTCACATCCTCATTGGCCCCTCCCATAAAGCTGCCTGAAAAGAAAAGTACCGCTCCCAGGCCAAGCCCTTTATCTTCCCTGTAATAGGTAAAAAATATGCCCCGCTCCTCCGCTTCTCCACGGTTCCACCCTTGAGAAATAAGTTTTCCGCCCAGGGACAAATCGTTGAGAATCAGGCCGCCAAACCGTTCAAGCTCCTTTTGCTTCCCTTCCTCTTGCGTCCTGTAATATATCTGCCTGTCAAGCTGCTCAATGGGCTGGATAATTTCATAATCTGCCAACTGTTCCTTCCAGGCATTTATGGACTCCTCTGACAACTCTATTGGGTGAACAAGACCAATCACTTGGTCTCGACCAATCACTTGGCTCTGGTGGCTCTGTTTGCTTTGACAATTTTGCTGGCCCTGGTGGGCAGATGGATTCCCCGCTTCCTCCGGGAGTATAAATTCCTCTTCCTTCTCCGTATTAAAAGTTCCATCCTCCATATACCTGAAAACAGACACCAGCTTTTGCCCCTCATACATTCCCCAAATCAGGCCAATGGCAAATTGATGCATAATGGGATTCTTCACAAACAGCTCTTTCCATGCCCGGACACTCCACTTTCTCCCTGTAAGAACTGCCGTCTCCAGCCGTACTTTCTGGCCGGTTATGGTTTCCTTCATCTGCTTCTTCATCTGTTTGAATGCTTCATAGGATGCGGAAGCCTTCTCCGGGTCATCCTTTTTTCCCGGCGAGGGCAAATTCTTTAACTTTTTCCCCTTCTCATCGAACACCTCAATTTCCAAAGCCGTGGTAACAGTTACGGTAAACTTCCTCTCCCCATAATCAAAAGTTCTCCGCATATGCTCATCAAATCCCAAATTGGGCACAATCCTGTCTGCCAGCTCTTCCTTTGTAATCCCCAACTGAGAAGCCGCATAATCCAATGCCTTTTCCGCTGCCGCCCTCACCTGCTTGAATTTGAATTTCCGTGAGATTCCCTCTACAGTGCGCAGACCCAGGGGGTTGGGACTCAACGCCATGGCCTGCACCGCCTCCGACGCTATGGCTCCCCTGGCTGCTTTGGGCCATTCCTGAATCTGGATGTGAAGCTTCCGAATCATTTCCTCCCCTCCGTGAATGGCCGCCGCATAAAGCACCCACCGCTTCTTTGCTTCGGCTCCTGCGTCCATCCACTTATCAAATAATTCATTGGCATAAACTTCCAATTCCTTTTCATTCAAATCTTCTGCCAGAGAAATAGCGCTCTGACTGATACCACAGGGGGACAGGATGGAATAACTGAGTAAAATTGCCTGCATATACTCTTCCTCCGCCACTGTGCCATCCTTTCTATGTACTTTGGAAAATGGCGTCTCATATGCCCATGCTAGGGTTCGTTTTTTATTTCCTTTATGAATATCTTCTACCAATTCCTCCCTTGTAACCACCTTGCCGCCTTCGGAATATGCTGCGCTCTTGCTCAGCACATTATCCAAAAGCGCCCGAACTTTCGCGTTTTTCTCCGATTCCAATGCCTTGGCCAGAATACTGGTATATCTTTGGGAATCTTCTTCACTCAATGCCCTGCTTCCGTCAGATTTCCTCTGTGCCTCATCCTTCCATTTTGCCAGCACACGAATGGCCAAATCCCTCTCTGAGGCCTTTTTAGAGGAGAGCAATCCCACAACCTCTTCTTCCCAGCCCTTTTTTTCATACAGAATCTCCAGCAATGTCTCCCTCACCACCTTTGCCGAATCCTGTGCGTAACTTAAAATACTCTCCTTACATTCATCCCCTTTCTTCGCCATGACCTTAAGCCCAAAATTCCTGCCCACACTTCCGACTTCCCCAAAAGCGGTCAGCGCCTCTTCACGACGTTCCTCAAAGTATTCCCGAAACAGTTCCCCTATTGTGGTATCCAGCCGCTTCACCCATGGCCCCCTTGCGTCACAGCGCTCAATAAAATGCGCATATGCGCCTAACTGATACGTAAGGTTTAACCCCTCCTTATCCGCTGCCTTGAATACCCGCTTTACCTCCTCCAAGTTTATTTCACATCCAGTATCACGAAAGTCCCGGAAAACTTCATATCCTTTTCCGGCCAGCGCCAAGGTATCACAACGATTGCCCAACTCGTCATAGCCGTATTTCTCCCGATAATTTTTCAGAGCCTTAATCACCTTGTCCCACCAATAATAACCGTTCTCCGAAATACCCTTACAGGCATATACAAGCTCAATCCCACCTTCCCCATTTAAGTATTTCCTGATACAATCCGTGATTAAGACATAATCCCCTGCACGGGGAGAAAATGCGCTTCTTGCGGTAAATGCCTCAATCAGTCTTAATCGAGTCTTGCTTTTATCTGTGTTCACCCGTTTCGGAAGCAGTTCCGGCGCCGCTTTTTCCACCACAGGTTCCATGACACGATACGTTGCGCCGTCCGCAGCATTCATATATTCCAAAAAGGCTTTCTGATTTCTCTGAAGCTGCTTCTCCAATATACCAATCTTACGATTTCTGGCCGCCCATTGAATATAATCCTTAGCATCCAGACAAAACACCTCGTCAAAGCTGCCCCCCAGCTCTCCCTTCAGTTCCTTTCTGACATCCAGCATGTCTATGAAATTCAGCACAATATCCCAATCGGCCGCAAGGCACAGGGATACCGTATTTTTGAGCCTGATGGACAGACCATAATTTACAAAAGAAACTCCGCTTAACATACAGAGGAAATATCTGTTCCTGTCCGTATCACCCACGCTGCTCTCCACCAGCAGCTCCCGAATCTCTTCCATCCGGTCTTCCCTCACCGCAGCCACGACTTTCTCCGCATCCTTTTCAGAAAAGCTCTCCGGATAAATCTGACCTATCAAACCTGTAACCAAGTCCTCGTACCGCTCCATCAAAGGGGCATCCTCCCCTTCCACCCCTGTGCCTTCCTCCATCCCGGGATACTTCATATAAAAATACGCCATCAACAGAACAAGCATACCGCAGGATTCTTTTCCACCTTGATACCGCATGGCTTTCTTCAGGTTCTCTGTGTTATGTTCCGCAATTTCAATCAGCTTCTCAATCCCCTGGGGCCTTAACCTGCGCTGATCTCCCCCGAGAATCGCCGCATATACGGCTGCTTTCTTTGATGGCTCCAGCAAAATTCTCTGTTCCTGCGGGCGATTTTCTGTCAGTGAAAACACCGGATAACTGCTCGCCTCCCCCATAGCGAAGACCAGTTTTCCAAGCCGCAGCGCCGTCTCCCTCTCCTGTTCCAACATACCCACATACAGATGATGGAGAATGGCCGGTTCCGCCAAGTCTGTGAGATCCCTGTACTGAAATTTTTCCAGCGCTTCGTCTCCCACCTTTCCACTGAGATAGTCCTCCATCCACTTCAGTTCTTCCGAAGTAAATAACTTCTCTTTCCCCAACTGTTCCACAACTTTCATGCCAAATTGTTCTTCCATTTGATTCATTTTCCCATCCTCCATATAGTTCCGCAACTTGCCTCCCAAGCCCCCTGAATCTGGGAGAATTTCCTGCCGCAGACGCATCAGTAAATCCTCCCGGGCCTTGACCGGTCCGTTGTTGTTTTTTCATATCCCATTTGACACTACCTATACCATCTCCAAAGCATACCTGAAAACCACCAGCCCCCGGGCTTCCTCAGTATCATCATACACCATTTCATACTCATTTTTCATGGCGCCATAAAAAACCTGGAGTCCTCCGGATATTCCATATAACTCAGCCATTGCTGCGGAAGCTGGTCCACATACAGCGAAACCATTCCACCCACTATGGCACATATGGTATCCCTGTCTCCCAAAGCAGAGACTGCCATCCACAATGCTTCTTCCATTGAAGTATAAAAATATGCCCCACACCAGAGGCTGTAGGGAACTGTATCCTGTGCTGACAGCATCATTCCGTTTCCAAGCACGGAAACCACAAAATCCAGGCTGCTTTCCTTCTTGATAGAAGCTGCTGACAATATTTTGTATTTGGTATCACTCTCCGGCAATTTCTCCGCAATATCTTTCAAAAATGTCTGTCCTTCTCCAAAATATCTTCCCAGCCTTTTATTCAAAAGCAGCGCTGCGCCAACGGCAACCGCCATTGCGCCTGCGGCTCCCTCAACATGCGCATGTGTGACTTCCGCCGATGCCCTGGCGTGATATAGAACCTTGTCCAAATCATCGGCAAAATAAGCCCCCACCGGCGCAACACGCATTGCTCCGCCATTTCCCATAGACCCCATTCCGTCAAAGGCGCTGCCGGCAGCTTCCCTCCAGCTCCTCCCTTCTCCAATACTGCGCAGAATAGAATGCGCCGTTCCCCCATATCCTCGATGCCAGTCTAAGGCGTAATTTTCCGCAAAAACTTTCGCTAATTCGTCTTGGTTTATTTCCCCATATTTTCTCAAAATTCGGTAAATTCCTATGGCCATTACAGTATCATCTGTAAAATGCCATGGCTCCTTTAAAATCTCCCTGTCTCTTACTCTCTGGCGGGCAAGCTCGTCAGGTACGAAAAAAGTCTGCCCGAAACAGTCCCCCAAAGCAATTCCATCCAATGCGCGTTTTGCGTATTTTAATCTGTCTTCCAATTCCATATCCATCCCTCCATAGTTTTATGCCCTCCTGTCACTCCGGTAAGACACACTGATCACCATTATATTTTACAGAATCAAAGACCCCGCTGCAAGCAACGGGGTATCAAGCTTGCAACGCCCCAAGGGGCGGGGTATTTGACCCTCGCGGCATTCGCCAACTGTCCGTGCAAGCACAGCCGCTTGGCTCATTGCCTGCGGGAATAAATTTTCAGTCCGCAAGACAGAAGGAGGGATGATACGCTCTAAAGAATGCCTGTAAACTCCCATGCAGCCCGCTTCGCCACTATGAAAAGTATAATTTCTTAATGAGACAGCCCCATGGAATTGAGCAAAGGAAACTCCTTTTGGTACACTGCAATGGGGTTTTTGCGCAGGGAAAGCCCCCATACGCTTCGCAGTACCATAATGGCAACGACCTTTTTCAGTAAATATGGCCAAACTACAGAGGCTTGACCATGTTATCCAACTCCTATTACCAGCTTTGCTTCTTTCCTGTCTGCTCTGAGCATTGCCATCCCATCTCAGAAATCCGCAAATACTTCCATCTGTTTTTTCAGTTCTTCCACAATCTCCCTGTTAGTATCCATACGGCTTGTAATATCCGCCATGTCCGCAACCAAACTCTTAGTGCTGTCCGCAACTCCGTTAATGCCGGAAGCGCCGTCGTCAATTGCTTTGGTAATGCTTTCAATGGAATCGGCTATCTCTATCATGGAATTTCTGAGACGGTCGGTTCTGCTGTTAAACGCATCTATCATTTCTTTCACATAATCCGCATCTTCTTTGTACTGCCTTCCGGAGCGGACAACCTCACGGAATTCCGTCAAAACAGTTTCGCTAAGATAATCTGCCATGTCTTGAGAATGCTCTGACAGGCTATGTACCGCATTTGTAACAATCTTATTAATCTCTTGAATACGTCCGGCCGTTTCACTGCAAGATCCCGCCAAAGATTTGATCTCTGCCGCAACAGCGGCAAAACCTTTCCCGGCTTCGCCGGCACGCATAGCTTCTATGGAAGCGTTAAGGGCAATCAGGTCGGTTGTTGAAGAAATTGTCACAATCTCTTTTGTCAGTCTGGTTACTTGATCCACACTCTTACTGTTTTCAATGTCTTCTTCCAAGACATTCAGGATATCGGCCGCCTTCTTCTGAATCACTTCTATGTTAGCCTGTGCCGCTGTCTCCATCTCATTGGCCCGTATCTTCATGGCAGAAGAATATTCTGTAATAGTGCCGCATTCTTCCACCATGTCATGGACATCCCCTTTAATGTCAGCGGCGCTTTTGTTAATTTTAACCGCATTATTTGCCACCTTTTGGATTGCCATGGACAGGGAACCCGCAAGAGAGGAAAGCCCGCTGGCACTCTTTTTCGACGTGCGTGTATGTTTCAGCACTTCCCCTGTGACCTCATCCAGTTTCAGTGAACTTTCCTGAAGGATATCCACCGTTCCTTTAATGGGCCTAATCACATATTTTTTAATAATCCGAATGGCCGCAAGCACCAGGATAAGGCATGTGACAGCTGAAGCTACCGCAATAATCAGCGAGATAATATAGACCAGCAAAAGCTTCTGTCTTGCCTCACTCATCTTTTCTCCCACAGCCCCATACAGTTCCTCTGTATTGTCCTCAATGGCAGCGCCGAAGGTGGCAACATCACCATTGGCATAGTCATAGGCCTCCTGGGTTTTGCTGTCTGCGCTTGCGCATACAAGAAAGACCAACGCATGCTTAAAGGAGTCATAGTTTTCCAAAAGCCTGGTATAAGTCTCTTCTTCCTCTTTCGTGGTATAATTTTCATATTCTTTTAAATAGGTTTCTAATGTCTTCTCTTCTTCCTTAATCTGCGCCACAACAGTTATCATGGTATTATAGTCCGTCGCAACAATATGTGACAGCGCCATCTTATGGATATTTGTGGTCGTGTGGCGGATATTCTGTAATATTTCCAATCCTACCATATAGTTGTCTACAATATTTGAAGCATTGAAATTTACGTTGTTAATACTGAAAACTGACAGGACATTTGAAATCAACGCCACTGCCCCCAACAGGATAATGGGAAGTATCAATCGTTGTTGTATGGAGAATTTTTTCTTCATCTTACATCATCAAATCCTTTCAACAGATGGTTCTATCTTGCGGAAACGGCTTCCACCATCTCATCCAGCTGTTCCTGTAAGTCCCGGCCGGAAGGATTTCCTGCCGCCAGATTTTCCGCAAATTTTGTGACAGGGTCCCAGAACTTACCCCCAACCCGCTGAAGCTGCGAAAATTCAGACTGCTCCAGGAGAGCGGCAATGGCCGGCGATTGTCTGATTTCCGGTGAATCCGCAACAGCAATATTTGATGGCCCCTGTCCGCGCATTTCAAAACGAAGACGCTGGTTCTCCTCATCGGTAATCCATTCGGCAAGCCTGGATGCCCATTCGTGATGTTCAGAATAAGCATTTACACCTATCAACTTACATCCGGAAAAAGAAGCCATCTGTACCTGGCTGCCATTACAGCTATAAGTAGGCAGCTTGGCGGCTCCTGCGTATTCTCCCCAAGCCTCCTTTACCGCAACGGCATTCCATACACCGCTGACACCCGCAATCACTGAACCATCCTTTACCCCTTTCAGAAATTCTTCATCCGTACAACTGGCAAAACCCGGATTTTTCGCAATTCGCAGCATTGCCTGGGCTACGTCAATCCCCCGGATGCTCCCATCCGTCTGATTCCATGTACAATAATTCGTGATTCCGTCATCGTTAAGCCCTACTTGAAGTCCCGTATTGCCAAAGAAAGAATATACATACCATGCCGAAGACCAATCCATGGAAAAAAATCTGCCCTTCGCAGCAGCCGCTTCCAATATACCATCCAGGGTCCTGGCCTGTTCCTCCGTAATATATTGCTTGTTGTAATATAGGAAGTATCCGTTATCCGCAGTCAGAGGATATGCGTATAGCTGATGATTGATTGTGGCAGCCTCTGTTGTACTTGAGAGGTTCCTGCTCCCGATTTCCTCCGCATTCTTGATGGGTTCCAATGCTCCGGCGGCAGCCAGCGCGTTTAGCTGGTCATCCGCAAAAGTAAATACATCGGCTCCTTCTTCCAATCCCCCAAGCAGCACGTCTTTGCACTGGGATTCTCCCTGTACCTCAAATATGATGTCAAAATCTGCCTGGCCCTGATATTTTGCCTGAAAACTCTGGATGCTCTGGTTCATCAGCTCTGTATCCTCTTCAGCTCCCCAGACAACCAGTTCTACCTTTTGGGGTTCCGTATTTTCCGGCGCTGCTTCCTCCGCCTGGCCGCACCCCAGAAGCAGCACAGTACATAAAAGCCCCTGGAGCAATATATGTATTCTCTTTCCCATATATATTCCGCCCTTACTATTTTCTTTTTCTGTGATTGAATGCCATGATTTATTCCACGATTTTATATGCTTCTGCGACAATATTATACCATTGATACTGTCTTTTTGCAATATGAGATGTTTTAATTCAGATTTCTTTTTGTATTAGATGTTATTTTCTGCACTTCTTATAACATGAATATTGTCCAATTTCAGGGATAAGAAGCACATTCTTCTGACCTGTCTGTTGTTTTTTGTATCAAATCATTTTCCAGCCTATTTGAAGGAAATTATCTGATAATAAAATTTTTTGTTAATTATCCTCTTCGACACTACTTACTCTATTTTCCCAGCATAGCCGGGAGATTAAAGATTTACTCCTTCAGCCGAACCAGACAGCGCTTTTTATAAAAAGAAATCCCATAACAAATTACACTTGAATAGTCCTCCTGAAATTCTTCCCCATACATCCTTTTATCTATTTGCAGAACTGCTTCCTCACTGGATCTTTCCAGGTATTCCTGTGCTTTTGCATACTTCACCTCAAATATCGCCACACGATCCCCTGCGTAATCTTGGACAATAATATCACTACGCCCTTCTCCATGTTCCCTGTTAGATTCCACCACATATCCTGCCCCGGCAAAAATTCCGGCAAAAAACGCATGATAAAAATCCTCCCTATAATCAAAATAGCTGATAGTCCTCCGAAGCAGCTTTGTCATCTCCTCCGTCACCGTCTGGGCATCCCCATTCCATACAGCCCCAAACAACGCTTTTCTATCCCATTTCCGTGTACTGTCCTGAAACCATTTCGCTATTGTAGTTTCAAATATTTCTCTAATTTCCCGGTTTGGAATCGCCATGGCTATGTGTCCGTCTGGCAGTGGACTCTTCAACTGTCCTTCTCGAACCTGTGTCAGATACCCTGTCAGATAAAGCACACTCCAAAGATTGTCCTCCGAAGACAGTAGATCCTTATATGTCTGATCTTCCTCCACTTTCTGAACCACATATCCTCCTGAAAGCAAAATTTCCAATTTCTTAGTTATAGTGTCACCTGCAAACTCAATAAATGAACGAATGATTCCGTTATCACTGGAATTTTTCCAGTAACCGACAGGTTGTGCCTTTGGGTTGAGCATCAGTCTTTCCACATGATTCATAACATCCCACGGACAGTAAACATCAAAATTCCCAAAATGATAGCCGTCATACCATTCCTTTATTGTACCAGCATAATCTGTCAATCCTGTATCTTCTAATATTAAATCCACCTCTTTCTGCGTAAAACCGAAATACTCATTTAACCTGGTATCAGAAATTGTATCTGGCACAAAATTATTGGTCCCGGTAAAAATACTCTCTTTTGCCAATCTTAAACAGCCTGTAATAACCGCAAATTTCAAGGCCCCATTATCCTTGACAACCTGCATGATGCCCTTTATGACATCCAACATTTGATTATAATATCCATTATCACTGGCTTTTGCCAAAGGAACATCATACTCATCTATAAGTAGGATTACCGGTTTTCCATAGTGCATTTGCATCATTTTGGTCAAACTAAACAAACTATTTTCAATAATTCCCTGGGAAGCTTTTTGAGAAGCCACCTGGCAAAACATATCCTTACTGAACGAATCCAGTTTATCACTATCCAATAGATAAATATGTTCTTTGTAAATATCCGCAAGGACTGCCGCAAGCTTTTCATATGCTTTTGTAAAGTCCAGCCCATCAAGACTCTTAAAGGACAGAAACAATGTAGGATACTGATTCATCCAACATCCACACAAAGATTCCTCTCTCTCAATGGAAAGCCCTGCAAACAAGCTGCTGCTTTCTTTTCGGATGTCAAAAAATTCTGACAACATACTCATGCCCAATGTTTTTCCAAATCTACGGGGACGGGTTATTAGTGTGACCTGCCTTCCATCCATCCTCAACAATTCTCTAATTAATCCGCTTTTGTCCACATAGTAATATCTGTTTTCCCGGATATCCGCAAACCCAGAACGTCCTATTGGCATTTTTATCTCGTCCATATCCGCAAATTCCTCTCTTTTAGCTCCTGCTTATCATTGCAGCCCAAAACAACTGCTTAGAAAATCATTTATGTTCTTTCAGACTTTCAAGGTTTTACACATTATGTCAGAAACTTTCAGTCTTTTATGCAGAATGGTACTGCTCGAACAACCATTCTTGCCTGTTCCTTCCCTGCATGTATATTCAACCAAATTATTTCTATCTATGCTTCCTATTATGTTCTCCTGGAAATTGTACCATAAAGCATGCGAAAATAATATCATTTTGGCATGCTTTATTCTTCTATTCACATTAACTCACCCCAGCAAACTGGAACTGACACATAATCCGCCCAGCCCTCTTATGTCAAGTTGTTGTCACAAACCATTTTAAGTTTTTTGGTAAAAGCCCCGAAAACCACTCAATATTTTTCCCTCTTCATAATTAGCTCACTTTTCGGAACAGTGTTTCAATTCACTATTCTACAAATTCAGATTTTATTCCGCAATGAGCACAACATTTGCAAACCATTCTCCATCAAATTTGTTCCAGGAATTGAAAATTTCCTGTTCCTGTGACTGAAAATCAAGGATTCCATCATGAACATAAAAGACATGCCCTTCCTTGCAGACGATTTTTCCCTCCATTATTTCTTCGCCTTCTTTTTTGCTTTCCGTCAGTTGGAACCTTGCCCCGCAGTGCGGGCAGCACAGAACCGTCAAAATATTTGTGTACATTTTTGCTGCTCCTTCCTCATATCCGTTTACCGGGCGCGTCGTCGCCATTCGCCTGTGTTCCTGATCCATCGTATAGCAAAAATCACCGCTGTTCCATTTCAAATCCCGCCCCTTTTATCCTCGCTATTGTATTTTTAACCTCTGGCTGCTGCCAAGTGTTATCTCGGTCATGGTAATACAATATCATAGTTTGGAACGTTCTTCTGTTGAAATGAGTAATGGTTTTGCTTTTGCCATGACTTAATACCTCCGAAATATGGATGTATTAAATATAACACAATAACATTTATTGATATAGTTATTAATTTTACAATCTAATAATTTTTCTGAAAAATCCATAATAACCTGTCCTGCCCTAATTTAAGTTAGTCTGCCCAATTTCCTTGTTGCCACCTGATAAAAGCCATATTGAACTGCAACGAACAGGCCATTTTCTTTGATTATAGGACATTCTAAATTATGCAGTTTCTAATTATAAGTAACACAACAGGTTAAATTAGGGTAAGTCTTGCGCTTATAGGTTGAAATTGATATAATGTAATTGTAAGTACTCTTAAACAATTTTATTCTCAACATTGATGTACAGAAAATTGAGAATTGAAAAGAAGGGATACAATGAAATATCTAATAGATTTCACAGCGCTAGTATTATTATACGCTATTGTTTTTTTCAGAAAATGGAAATTAAAAGGCAAAGATGTATTGCTCGTCAATACGCTGATGTATGTATATTTGTCCTTTGTACTCTACTTCACCCTCATGCCGGTTATAACATCTCTGCCGTTCATTTTGAACCATCCGTATAAGCGTATGAATATGGTTCCATTTGTAGATGTTTTAACAGGTCGTGGAGATTTTATCAGGCAGATTTTGTTGAATATCATTATGATGATACCGTTCGGTTTTTTGTTTCCAATAACGCAAAATCATGCCGTTGGATTTTATAGAACTGTGTTTTTTTGCTTTTTCATATGTTTAAGTATTGAATTACTGCAACCGCTTATTAACGGTTTTCGTTCTGCGGACATCACAGATTTAATTACAAATGTAACCGGTGGAATGATTGGTTATGTTCTACATATTGCTTTCAGCCCAATTACATCATGGGTTTTAGCTCGTCTTAGGAAGTAAAAACTGTTTGCCCAACTAAAACAATTGGACCGTTCTATTAAACTCAATTATCACTATTTGTCGATACGATTGCCCTCTTTTCCCTCTGCATTTTATGGCGTCTATTGGCGTTCAATAATAAACGCGCGCCAAAAAAACACTTCTTCGATACTATCAAATTACGCTCAGCCAGTATGCCATCAGAATCAAGGAAATACTGGCTGTTATAATATTTGTTATCAGCCTCCTGGCAACTGTATTAACATCTTCAAGCATTCTGATTTTCATACCACTGTGCCTGTGACATGAACAAAACATAATATGTGCCTTTTTTATGAA
>CAJUGT010000079.1 GCA_910586435.1 uncultured Acetatifactor sp.
GACGCAAAAGCGGCTGAATAACCCTTCCCTAGTTTGGGCACCGAAGTGCAGAGACGGAACTGGAATAGGAGAAACAGCCATGTCAATAAAAAGTTTAATTATCAACCCGGGTTCCACCTCCACCAAAATCGGTGTATTTGAGGATGAAACCTTATTGTTTGAAGAGACCCTGCGGCATTCTACAGAGGAGATTGCAAGGTATGACACCATTGTGGATCAGAAGGATTTTCGCAGACAGATTATCACGGAGCTTTTGGAATCCAAGAATTTTGACATCAAATCTTTAAATGTTGTGGTGGGAAGGGGCGGAATGCTCAAGCCCATTCCCGGCGGTACATATGCCGTGACGGAAGATTTGCTTGGGGACTTGAAAAAGGGCGTTCAGGGGCAGCATGCTTCTAATTTGGGAGGCATTCTGGCTAAGGAAATTGCGGACTCCATTGGCGTGCCTTCCTACATTGTAGATCCCACAGTGGTGGATGAATTGATACCTGTTGCCAGATATTCCGGCGTGCCGGAGCTTCCCAGGGTAAGTATTTTCCATGCCCTGAATCAGAAAGCTGTTGCGAAGCGCTATGCGAAGGAAGTTGGAAAGTCCTATGAAAGTCTGCGCTTGATTGTGGTTCATATGGGAGGCGGCGTGTCCGTGGGTGCCCATGAGAATGGGAAAGTGATTGATGTGTTTAACGCGCTGGACGGCGACGGCGCATTCTCTCCTGAGCGCGCAGGAGGAGTTCCCACCGGCGCATTGATTAAAATGTGTTTTTCCGGTCAGTATACGGAGAAGGAAGTATACGGCAAAATCGTAGGAAACGGCGGATTTAACGCTTACCTTGGCACAAATGACATGCGTGAGGTGACAAAGCGTGCCAATGAGGGAGATGAGAAGGCAGCAGAGGCAAAGCAGGCATTTTTGTTCCAGGTAGCCAAGGACATAGGCTCCATGGCGTGTGTACTGAACGGCAAAGTGGACCAGATTATTGTCACCGGCGGTATCGCTTACGGGGCGGACATAGTGGCTTCCCTGAAGGAGAGAGCTGAGTGGATTGCGCCCTTTACAGTGTATCCGGGAGAAGATGAACTGTTGGCTCTGGCCCAGGGAGCGCTGCGTGTATTGAATGGCGAGGAAGAGGCGAAAGAATATTCCTGCCAGTAACGGGGCAAATCGGGTAGGAGAGGGGATATTCCCCTGCTCATGCAAATAAAAAGGAGGCTGTCGCATTAAGAGTCATGGACACTGGATATAGGTATGCCTGATTACCTGACATCCTGTATCTTGTGTAGATTTCTTAATGCAACAGCCCTTTTCTTTTGCATGCATTGTCAGCTTTCAATCATTTGCAGCAGATGGTCGGTAATATCCGCCATATTGGAAGAAGCTTCTTTGGTATTTTGAGAGATTTGTATGTTCTCCTCCACCACATCGGTGATTCGGCCCAGCTGATTGACTGCCCGCTGCACAATGTCTACATTCTGCTGTACCATATGGGATATTTCTTCCACATCTTCTTTGGAGTGTTCAATATTTTTCACCACACCGTCAAATATGTACACTGTCTGCTCTGTAATTTTCTGCCCTTCTTTGACGGCCAGCATGGAATTGGTGATTAACTCATTGGTTTCCTTTGCGGCCCGGGCGCTTTTGGCGGCCAGTTCGCCAACCTGTGTGGCCACAACAGCAAATCCTCTGCCCAGTTCGCCGGCTCTGGCGGCTTCAATGGAAGCGTTTAAGGAAAGCATATTTGTCTGCTGGGCTATGGAATTGATTTCATCAATAATTTTCTCAATTTCCATGGACATGTCACTGATTTTCTGCATGGAGTCTTTTAACAGGGACATTTGCTGTTGGGTTTCCTTTATTTTTTCGGTTGAGTTTCCTGTGGCAATGGCAATGTCTGCCGAGGTGTTTACACTGTTGTGCAGTTCGGATGTGAGCTGTTCCATAATCTGCTTTAAGTCCGAAACAGCCTGCGCCTGTCTGCCTGTGCCGTTGTTTATATTGTCGGCGTTTTCCAAGGTTTTGCCGGACACTTGCCCCAATTCCCGGCATGCGTTTTTTACGTTCTGAAACAGTGCGCGATTGTTTTCCACATCTTCTTCCTGCCGCCGCATGAGGCTTTCGTTTTCTGCCATACTTTGGCAGATACTGCTCACCATTTTATTGATACTGGTGGAGAGCTGCTCAAATTCCGGGTTTCCTGTTTCGTTTATGGCAATTCCAAAGTCACCGTCCGCAATTTTTTTAGTGGAAGCAGTGATATTATTGATTCCCCGAACGATTTTGCTGTCAACCATTTTGTTGATGGTCAGGAGCAATGCGCCAAAGATTATCAGCATACTGAAAGAAACCATTAAAGTCTGATTGCGGCGGGGGCCATAGTATTCGGAAGAGGGCAGGAAGGTTCCAATGATTGTATTTTCACTTTCTTCCGCATAGATATATCCCCGCACGCCATCTATTTTTGCGGCGCCCTGTTTTAAAAGGTTATCAGGGAAACCGGCATCCCTGGCCGCCGTACCTATGAGGCCGGTGTTGGGATGGGCAAGGAGAAGTCCGCTTGTTTTGTCTATGGCATAGATATAACCCGTTGTGCCAAAATCAAGGCTTCTTAACACCACGGATATTTCGGTGCCTGCAAGGAGCTGTTCCAGGACTTCAGGTCTTACACCCACCTGAACAAGCCCTTTTGTGCCAGGTCTTGCCACGCCTATGTACTGCATCATGATTCCCTCTGCCACATTCAGCTGAGGCTCCTGTACGATTTCCAGGGAGGGATCGTCCACGATAACCATGAAAGCCCTTGACTGCTCCCCGCTGGTCATGTCAAAACCAACATAAGAGTCAATGGTGCTGCTTGTGATGATTCCTTTCTCATTGATAATATGAAGTTCGTTTACCATGAGCCGTTCCTTTATCTCATGTAATTTTGCCGGATCGTGTTCCAGGGAAGGATCCGCTACAAGCAGATCCGCAAAAGCCCGGGCTTTGGCAAGGTTATTCTGTCCTAAACTTTCGGTCAACTGTGCAATGGTGGCTTCGTTGTCTGCCAGTTTCTGCCACACATCCTCCAGCTTACTTTGACTTGAAAGTCTGTTGTTATAACTGCATGTGACTGTCTGCAACACATAAATAGCGGCAATTGTGACAATAAGTGCCGCTATCATATAAAGAAATAATCTTTGGGTGAATATTTTTCTCATAATGGCTCTTACAGTCCTTTCTATAATGTTTTCCGTACCAGAGCAAAGTTATGGCTGAAAGCGTTAGCAGTATCTTTATGCGCATAAATGGTTTGAACAGTAAGAAGTTATGATAATAGATAATTAGAACAACGTCAGGCCAGTGGCCTTATGGAACAACAGCGTTCTGATAAGCACTGTCCTGACGCAAAATTGATATAAGGAATCCCTTTCATAAAAGGTATGGGTAGTTTGCGGTTTTATGCGCAAATATGGTAATTAGATATCAAATTTAAAATATCTCTTGGCATTATAGTAGGAGATATCTTTGACAATTTCGGACAGAATTTCCATGTCCGCAGGGAATCCGCCGCCTTCTACCCAGGTGCCGATGAGGTTGCAGAGGATACGACGGAAGTATTCATGTCTTGTGTAGGACAGGAAACTTCTGGAATCCGTAAGCATACCTACAAAACCGGACAGATTGCCCAGGTTCGCAAGAGAGATTAACTGTTCCGTCATGCCGATTTTGTGATCATTAAACCACCATGCGCTGCCCTGCTGAACCTTTGCGACAGCCGTGGAATCCTGGAAACAGCCCAGGATTGAGCCAATCGCCTGGTTGTCGTTGGGATTGAGGCTGTAAAGGATGGTTCTGGGGAGTTCGTCCGTTGTGGCAAGGGCATTGAGGAAATCCGCCATCTGCATGGAAGGGGTATCGTTATTGATGCAGTCATAACCGGTATCGGGGCCAAGCTTTTTGTACATGGGTGTATTGTTGTCCCTCTTGCAGCCAAAGTGAAGCTGCATAGCCCAATCTCTCTTGTGATATTCTCTTCCCACGAAGAGCATGAAAGCGGTCTTGAATTGCAGTTCTTCCTGTCTGGTGAGAATCATTCTGTTGAGTCTCTTTAAGAAGATTTCTTCAATTTCATCGTCGCTTGCGGGATAATACATAACATATTCCAGCGCATGGTCGGAAACATTGCAGTGCATGGAGGCAAAGAAATCCATGCGCTTTCTCAGAGCGTCTTTCAGTGCGGCAAAGCTGGTGATTTCGGCAGTGCCCGTGACAGCAGCCAGTTTATCCAGATAGTCCAGATAGTCGGGCTTTTCTATATTCATGGCTTTGTCAGGTCTCCATGCGGGAAGAACTTTTACGTCAAAGGTGGTATCTTCCTCAATCTTTTTATGCCATTCCAGAGAGTCTATGGGATCGTCTGTGGTACAAATCAGGGTTACATTGCTCTGCTTGATGAGATTGCGTACATTCATGGAAGGCTGTGCCAGCTTTTCGTTGCAAAGATTCCATACTTCGTCAGCGGTCTTTTTGCTTAATACACCGTGATAGCCGAAGTATCTCTGCAGTTCCAGATGACTCCAGTGGAACAGGGGATTGCCGATGGCTTTACCAAGACACTCCGCCCACTTGCAGAATTTCTCATAATCGGATGCGTCTCCGGTAATGTACTTCTCGTCCACACCGAAGGAACGCATCAGACGCCATTTGTAATGGTCGCCTCCCAGCCATACCTGAGTGATGTTGTCAAACTGACGGTTCTCAGCAATTTCTCTGGGATTGATGTGGCAGTGATAATCCAGTACCGGTGTGTTTTCCGCGAATTCATGGAACAGCTTCTTGGCCGTTTCATTTTCCAACAGGAAATCCTTGTCCATAAATTGTTTCATTTTCTTATCCTCCATTTATATAAACTATTGTTACATACATATAAGAATCATTGTCAGAATCACATTGCATTCATCCTTGAGTTATCAGCGCTTACTTCCCACGCCGGCGTGTTGTTGAAATCAATTAACGATACCGCCGTACCGCTTCCTTCTTCCGCCTTGTTCTGACGAGGCAATCCATCACTGATGCATTCAAAAGGAATGGCTGTGTACTAGCGGGTGGTGCCCCTTTTGATAATCTCACCGGGGTAGACCGTCCTTGTGGGCATTTCCTTTCCGTCCAACAGGCCCAGCAATATGGTGATTAAGCTCTGGCATAAAGTTTCCAGTTTATTATCTATGCTGGTGAGTTCGGGGTCGCAGCAGTTGACCAGCATGGAATTATTATAGCCCAGAATGGAAAAATCATCAGGAATTCCATAATGCATTTCCCGGGCGTATTTTACGGCGGCCAGAGCCAGGGTATCGTCCGCGGCGATAATGCCATGGAACCCAAGGCCTTCGGCATGGAGCTTTCTGAGGTGGCTTGTCATGGTGTGAACATCCTCATGGGAGCCGCAGTAAAATTGTTCCAGCTCATCCCTGCTGACGCCCTGTTCCGACATTGCGGCACGATAACCTGCCAGTTTGCGCATTCCGCTGTAGGAGGTGGAATTGTAGAAGTACACAATATCATGGATGCCGCTTTGGAGCATCTGCAAAGTGGCCTCATACATGGAAGTGTAGTCGTCGGAAACCACGCTGTAGACATTTGGGGCGTTCAGTTCGCCGTTTAACAGCATTACCGGCAGCTGTGCCGCAGCGTTGGCAATGTATTGGTTGTCGCATTCTTTTTCATATATAAAATTGGACCCAACCAGTATGATGCCGTCCACCTTCTTGGTTATCAGAAGGTTCATTGCGTTGGTACGCGCCTCCAATGAATATCCCGTACAGCAGAGGATGCTGTCGTAGCCATTTTCCCGCAGTTTTTGTTCCACATAATAAATGCCTTTGGCAAGGTATAAGTCAGAACTGTCGGCGCACATGATACCAATGGTTTTCATGGTGTTCAGTCCCAGGCCTCTGGCGAAGACATTGGGGGTGTAGCCATATCGGTCAATAATTTCCAGCACTTGCCGCCTGGTTTTATCACTGACTTTTCTGCTGCCGTTGAGCACACGGGAAACCGTGGCAATGGAAACACCGGCTTTCTCTGAAATATCATAAATCGTCATTGTCTTATTCCTCGATGTAAGTGGTTACAAAAAGCCCTATTTGAATTATAGCCAAACATTACTTCTTTTTCAAGATATTTTTTTAACAAATAGGAAAGACCTTATTGACGAAAGAAAAATTTGGCGGTAAAATAAAAGATGTAAGCTCTTACATAGTGAGTGATGGAAAGAAAGACGTTCCTCGTATATTCCGGGCAGTGTTTTCATGCCAGGGTGGACACTGTGAGAAGAGGCGTACATACAATCATGTAATGTCCGCAGTGCGGGCAGAAGGGAGAAGAAATGGAAGTTTTAAACAAGGCGATGACGGGAAAAAAAGAGAGGCCTGTCAAGGTGGTACAGTTCGGAGAGGGCAACTTCCTTCGGGCATTTGTAGACTATATGATTGACATTGCCAACGAACAGGGCAAATTTGACGGCGACATTGTGCTGATTAAGCCCATCGAGTTCGGGAGCACTGAGAATTTCCACAAGCAGGACTGCCAGTACACCGTATCTCTGCGGGGGATTGTGGATGGAGAGGCAAAGATTTTAAACAGGCAGGTCACAAGCGTCAAAGATATTGTGGATACCAGTACGGAATATGAAAAATATATGGGATTGGCTGAAATTGACACGCTTCGTTTTGTTGTATCCAATACCACGGAGGCAGGAATTGTATATGATGCGGAGGACAAGTTTGAACTGAATCCTCCCAGGAGCTTTCCCGGTAAGTTGACGAAGTTTTTATATCATAGATTTGAGACGTTCAAAGGCGATATGGGCAAGGGACTTGTAATGCTGCCTGTGGAGCTGATTGACGACAACGGCATTATGCTGAAAAAGTGTGTGATGCAGCTCATTGCGCTCTGGGGCCTTGGGGATGAGTTTAAAAACTGGGTGGAAGAGGCGTGTGTATTTACCTCTACACTGGTTGACCGCATTGTCACAGGGTATCCTCGGGACACCATTGAGGAAGAGTGGGAGAAGCTGGGGTATGAAGACAGGATTCTTGTCACCGGCGAGCCTTTTGCCCTTTGGGTCATTGAGAGTCCGAAAGACATCAGCAGGGAACTTCCCCTGCCGGAAGCAGGTCTTCCCGTTATCTTTACCGACAATCAAAAGCCCTATAAGCAGAGAAAAGTCCGCATCTTAAACGGCGCTCATACTTCTTTTGTGCTGGCGTCTTATCTGTGCGGCAATGATATTGTAAAGCAGTCCATGGAGGATGAGGACATCAGGAACTTTATGGTGAAGACCATTTTTGACGAAGTGATTCCCACCCTCACGCTTCCCGAAGAGGAGTTGAAAGAGTTTGCGGAGGCCGTAATCAGCCGTTTTAACAATCCTTATGTAAAACATGCCCTGCTTTCCATTTCGTTAAACTCTGTTTCCAAGTGGAGAGCCAGATGCATGCCAAGCCTGCTGGGGTATGCGGAGAAGTTCGGCAAACTGCCGGAGCGTCTTACTTTCTCGCTGGCTGCCTTGATGGCATTCTACACAGGGTCCGAGATACGGGGCAAGGCGTTAATCGGCAGCCGGAACGGACAGGAGTACGAGATTCTGGACGATATGGACGTATTGGAGTTCTTCCGTGATAACTGTGGTAAGGACAGCCTGGCATTTGTGACTGTGTTCCTGGGAAATGAGACTTTCTTTGGTCAGGATTTGAATAAAGTAGAAGGGCTTACCGGCGCAGTGGCGGGTTATCTGGATGATATCAAGACAAACGGTATGAGGGCGGCATTATGCAGAATTTCCTGAGAATAAATGATAACGACAATGTGGTGGTGGCGTTACAGACCATTCCGGCGGGGCAGAGCATTCAGCTGACAGAACAGCCGGACTCCGGCAGTGAAGGGGCCGGGACAAAGACTGTGTCCGCCTGTGGTGGGGAAAATGGCTGCGAGAAGATTGTCACAGCCCTGGAGGAAATTCCCGCAGGGCACAAGATGGCAATCTGTGATATCCCCCCAGGGGGAGAGGTGATTAAGTACGGCTATCGCATCGGCAATGCCAAAGAGGAGATTAAGGCAGGGGCCTGGATACATACGCATAATCTGAAAACCGCTCTGGGTGATTTGCTGGAGTACAGTTATGAGCCGGTGACAGGAGAAAAGGACTTCCCGGCACAGGGAAAAGCGGCCGGGCTGGAGAATGGAGAGGCGCAAAAGGATGCTCACATGACTTTTATGGGATTCAAACGTCCTGACGGGAAAGTGGGTGTGCGCAACGAAATCTGGGTGATTCCCACTGTGGGATGTGTGAACAATGTTGCCCAGGCAATAGCAAAGCAGGCCAATGCTTTCCTGAAGGGAAGTGTGGAAGAAGTCATTGCCTTTCCGCATCCATATGGCTGTTCCCAGATGGGGGATGACCAGGAGAATACTAGGAAGATTCTGGCGGACTTAATCAATCATCCCAATGCGGGAGGCGTGCTGGTGCTGGGATTGGGTTGTGAGAACAGCAATATTGACGTGTTAAAGCCCTATATTGGAGAGTTTGACGAGAATAGAGTGAAATTTCTGGTATCCCAGGAATCCGAGGATGAAATGAAAGATTCCGTGGAGATTATCAAGGGATTAATTGAGTATGCGGCCAGGTTTGAGCGGGAACCTGTAAGTGTAGGCAAGCTGATTATTGGTATGAAATGCGGCGGCAGTGACGGACTTTCCGGCATCACGGCCAATCCACTGGTGGGGAGGTTCTCGGATAAGCTTATCGCCTGCGGCGGCACCACCATTCTCACGGAAGTTCCTGAAATGTTCGGGGCGGAGACCATTTTGATGAATCGCTGCGCGAATGAAGAGCTGTTTCATCAGACGGTGGACTTGATTAATGATTTTAAGAACTATTTTAAGAGCCATAATCAGACCATATATGAGAATCCGTCTCCGGGAAATAAAAAAGGCGGGATTTCCACCTTGGAGGACAAATCTCTGGGCTGTACTCAGAAGTCGGGCAGCGCTCCGGTTATGGGAGTGCTGCAATATGGAGAAACGGTGGGGACACCGGGGCTGAACCTTCTCAGCGCTCCGGGAAATGATCTGGTGGCTGCGACGGCATTGGCAGCGGCAGGGGCGCATATCGTTCTGTTTACCACCGGGCGGGGAACTCCTTTTGCGTCCCCTGTACCCACGGTGAAGATTTCCACCAATTCAGGACTGGCGGGCAAGAAAGCCAATTGGATTGACTTCAATGCCGGTGTGTTGGTGGAGGATAAAACCATGGAGGAAGAGGCAGTGAATCTCTTTGACTATGTGGTGGAAGTTGCGTCCGGCAAAAAGGTTTGCAGTGAAGCCGCAGGGTTCCATGATATGGCCATCTTTAAACAGGGGGTTACTCTATAAGGATGAGGGGAATTGTTATTTTGAATCACCCGTCTGTCCTGTGAGAACCTTATAACGACCTTGAAATAGGAAGCAATTCCTGCTCCAAGGTCGTTTTTTCTGTCGGCAAATGAGGAGAATATATTGGTTTAAGCTTAACAACGGTTCAGCGGCCTGTCAAAACTGCTGCCCGGCTGACGGGCAAGCTGAGTTTTACATGGTAAAGTGATTGCAAATGCTGTTAAAATAGTGTATAGTCTAAATAAGAAATGCTTCCTTGTCTGAGTGAGTATGTTTGTTCAGCGGCTTCTATTGCCGTCATTCAGCGGGGGGGCTTTATTTTTATACAATTTTTGACGAAGGAAGGGATGACTGACGACAACGCAGTGCCGGCGTGAGAAGCAAGCGCTGATTGCGCGGGAATAAATGCAATGTGGCACTGGCATCTGGGGAAGGAGTCATCATGCATAATGCAGGTTTCACAAGAGTCCAGCTAAGAAATGTCAATCTATTTATTAAAAATATTCAGCTGGACAGGTGAGGTTGTGAAGGCGCACGAGAGCAAATTTCATGAGACACTACTTAGTGTCTCTGGGTACTTCCAAATGAAATTTGTCTCTCCTGTGTGTGCGCCAAAGGAACCACACCCTTTAGTGTCGCCTGGCAGCGACTTAAAAAAGGAGGGACTATGTTTTTTATATGTATTGTACTTATTTTATTGACTGCTTCTTTTAATATGATTCTATCAATACTGATAGAAAAGAGTATCAATATTTCCCTGGGGTATGAGAGAGGAAATATATATTGGTATATTGTTTTCATGATGGGGACGGTATTGCTGTACTTTATTTTATTATTTATCAAATTGCGCTTGCAGGTAGTGATTAGTGAAAATAAGAAAATTAAGTTAAGAAACGTCATAGTGAAAAAAGCGCTGCGTTTCAGTGAAAATAACCAGGGTTCCGCAGATTTATCTCATATCAATAAGTTGATTTTCCATGACGCGAAAATTGTTTCAAATCGTCATAAAGATGTGGTCTTTAAACTGGTAGAGATAGGGATTAGCGTATTTGGCGGATTGGTATATTTATATTTCTCAAATATTTATATAGGTCTCGCCTCCACTTTTCTGCTTTTGATATTTTATTATTTCAGTAATAAATATAGCAGTGTCATCAGAGAATTAAGCGCTAAGGCTGTAAAAATCAGCGAGTCTGTAAGCGGTATTTTTTATGAGGCGTTTGAGGCGTCAGAGATGATTAAAATTTATCGGGGGAAGGGGTTTTTTACCAAAAGATTTGACCAGGGCGAAAGGGTTAAGGAAGAGAATACCGTTTGCCTGGAGCATAAGAAAAATATGCTTAAGGCGCTTACAGTGTTGGGCATAATGACCTTGCAGATCACTACAATTTTAATTGCCTGTTTTTTATTGGATATCAGCCAAAACGCAGGAATGATAGTGGGAATTATTAATGTACTGATTGGAAGTATATTTTATCCTTTTATTGATATTCAGGATGTCATTATTGGGAAAAATGAATATTACAATGCGGCAGGAAGGATAAACAGGTTTATTGAAAATCATTCCATGGAACCCCTGGGAGATGCTTCACAAGAGCTTGGAGAGATAAAAAGGATTGTGTTTGACAATGTGAGTTTTCGTTATGATCAAAATCGTGGCATGGCATACGAAAATTTTGAGTTTGGGAAGAATGAAATAGTTGGTATTTATGGGGAAAGCGGAACTGGAAAAACAACAATAGCCAACTTGATTTTGAACAGATTAAAACCTGAAAAGGGGAAGATAAAAGTTACGGATATAAATGGTCAGGTTCACGATTTGAATGGCAGTTTAAAAGTGAGTTACCTTTCTTCTCATAACAATTTATTTCGTGCTTCCATCTTGGATAATGTAAGAATGGGAAATGAAGCTGTCAGTCTGGAGGAAGTAACAGACGCCTTAAAGAAGTTAAATCTGTTTGATAAAATCAGCGAAAATTCACTGGGATTCAATGCCGTCATAGGGATGGATATTGATTTTTCAGAGGGAGAAAAAAGACGTCTTTGTCTCATCCGCGCAATGTTGCAGGCAGAAGATTTCGTAATATTGGATGAACCATTTGCGTCCATAGATAAAGAGAACATAAAAAGTGTATTGGAGTTCCTGTCACAGAAAAAGGACAACAGGGGTATTATCATTATTTCGCATGATAAAGATTTGGACGAGATTGCTGATCGGACATATATTATCAAGGGGAGAAAAGCATTATGAAAAAAGCGAGAGTATATATAAGGTCACTTTATCCATTCATGGACGGCGGTGTTGCGTTCACATCGCTGTTATATCTGATTGCTGATTCGTTTTATACATTTTTTGTAATCTGTATTTCCATTCTTTTGCAAAATGTCACTGAAAAAATCAGCCTGGGAAGTCTGGACAGCTCAATCATGATTCTGTTATTCCTTCTGCCTTCTTTTGTGGTTTTTAAGGTGCTGGTAAGTAAAAAACTGGCAAAGATTCAATTTCACATTGGCAGCAGGATTAGAAAAGAATTTATGAGAAGTATGCTGAACGCAGACCATCTTACCTTAAAACAACAGGGACATGGAGAAATCAGCGAATTAGTGGAACAAGACATTGAAAATGTCTCAAAGTCATTTCAGGAGAGTTTTTTACCCATCGTTTCCGGCATGATTCAGTTCATAATTGTCTTAGTGTATGGTTTCATGCATTCCTGTCTCCTGGTGATTGCCATCATGACCCTGACAGTGATTTCAATTATTTTACCCAAAATATTTTCTAAAAAAATATACAGGGGGTATGAAGAAATTACGAAAACCCAGGAAATCAGCCGGGAGGGGATTAAGAAAACAATACTGTCATTCCAGGACGTGCATACTGCGAAAGAAAATTGCTTTATAGAGAAACTGGCAGAAAATGATTTTTGTATTTTAAAAGAAAAGCAATATGAGTATGAAAGAGAAGTAATTCTGTTTGATGTAATCAGCGCCGGACTTGGTCTTTTTACAACGATTGTATGGATTGGGCTGGGAATCCTGTTTATTAACGCAGGAATGATAACCACATCGGTTTTATTTGCGTTTATGAATTTGTCAGATGCCATTAACTGGCCCTTTGTTTCATTGCCATATTTGATTGCGGAACTGAATAATGTGTTTGTATCAATTGAAAAAATTAATACAAAGACAGAGCTCTTAAGCGCCTCACATAAGGATGGAAAGTCATTATGCATTGAAAATGACGAAGAAACAGTGCAGTACGTGCTTAAAAATATTACTTTTTCTTACGAAAATTCTACTGTGATTGCCGATAAAACTATGGAAATCAATTTCCCGGGAAAAATATTGCTGGATGGGGAGAGCGGCTGCGGAAAAAGCACACTTTTGAAACTTTTGTGTGGTTTATATCAGCCTGAATCGGGAGAAGTATGTTTCGTAGTGGGAAATAATAAAATATCAGGAGAAAAGCTTGCGGAATATATCAGTTATGTTGAGCAATCCTCCATTATAATCAACGGCACAGTGGAAGACAATATATTATTTGGCGATTATTGGGAGTCCATTGACGCAATTCAGAAGAACAACATAATGGAAGCTGCTGTCAAAAAGGCAGAGCTTCAGGAATTTTACAGCAGCTTAAGCGATGGGAATAATACGCTTATCGGACGTGGTGGAAGGGAATTGTCATTTGGAGAAAAACAAAGAATTTCCATTGCCAGGGCCTTGGCTAAGCCGCATAAAATTCTTATTATGGATGAGCCCACAGCGCACATTGATGAAACCACAGAGGAAAAGATACTCAGCAATATTCTCTCTTCGGAGGAGAGTGTGATAATGGTTACTCACAGGGAGCGTGTGAAAGAAAAGTTTGATAACAGAATTTGTATTTGATAATAAGGAACTGCTGTTTCATTGCAGGGAAAAAGAAAAGAATCCGTGCAAAAGTAACCTTTTTTATGAAATTGAAAATGAAGTTGATTTTTTCCCTGAGTTTTGGTATGGTAGTGCAAGGGGATTTATGAAAAACAGCTGAAAATCTTCCCGGTGCAAAGGGCCTGGGAAGGTGCGGAGCTGGAAAGGGAAGAAAAAGTGAAAATAAAGCAGAAAAGTTTACTATTGTCATTGTCAGAGCTTGCGGAAGCAGACTACGGAAAAAGGTCCCCGGAGTTGGAACTGGTGTATCGCCGTCTTATGACAGGGCGCAATCAGTTTGAGGAAGTGATGGCAAATATTTTGGATTCTGTTATGCAGATTAGTTCGCTGGACCTCTCATTGACACATTATTCTGAAATCCTTCAGAATGTGTCGGACAGTGTTTCAGATGCTACTGAATTGATTCATAGGGCTTCCAGTGAGGCGGATTCCATTTCCAAAGTGGTTTCGGTACAGCATGAGGAGCTGACCAAGACAATCATTGAAGTTTCGGAAAAGTCCAACGCAGTCTATCAGAGCATCGATGAGAGCCAGGAGGAATTGACCGCAACAAAGGGGTTATCTGAAAATACAATCGGTGTGTCAAAGGAAATGCAGCAGGACATGAACCAGCTCTCTGAGGTTATCGGTCAGATGAATCATGTGATTGCCGGAATCAACTCCATTTCTTCACAGACCAACCTGCTTGCGCTGAATGCTTCTATCGAAGCGGCAAGGGCAGGGGACGCCGGCAAAGGATTTGCGGTTGTGGCTGAAGAGATACGGCTTTTGGCGGATGAAACGAAAAATTTGACCGCAAGCATGGGACGCTTTGTTTTGGATATACTTAACGCTTCTGCCAAAAGTGTGAAAAGTGTGGACAACACGATCCAGTCGCTGGAAACCGTCACACAGAAAATCAACCATGTGTGGGAATTGAATGAGGACAATCGGCAGTATATAGAGAAAATCAGCAACAACATCTCATCCCTGGCAGGTCTCAGTGAGGAGATCAGCAGTTCCATTATTGAGCTTGAGTCCCATTCCGCGAATATTAACAGTCAATGTGGGGTGCTGCATGAGGACACGGATCGCCTGCGGGAGCATGGCAAAAACATTGACAATGTTGCGAAACCTTTGGGGATGATTGAAACAACGCTGGATGATTCCGTGAAAGCCATGGGTATTATGGCGAAGGATGCCTTCTACAAATTGGATGAGGAAAATTTTGCGGGATATATCGAGAAAGCAATTACCGCGCATAGAAACTGGCTGGGAAATTTGCGGCGTATTGTCAAAGAAAAGACAATTTTGCCGTTGCAGGTCAATGACAGGAAATGTGGGTTTGGCCACTTTTATTATGCCATAGAGCCTACAAATCCGGAGGTTTTGAAACTTTGGAAGGAGCTGGGGGAGAAACATAAAAAATTTCATGCCTACGGCAAAAAAGCGATTGACGCTCTATTAGATGGAGATTATGAAGGAGCGGAGAATGTCTGTAAAGAGGCAAGTCAATATTCAGAGATTTTGATTGAGGACCTTGAACAGATTAAAAAATCATGCCTTGATTCGTCGGTGTAAAAGGAGATGGAATAGCTATTTGCTTTGCTTTAACCTTTTTACTGATACTTCAAAACAAGATCCATTATTCTTTTATCCACTCTGTAAACACCTTGATACGGAAGTTCAATATATACCTGTGTACCTTCTTTGTAGACAAAATAACGATGCCATGCCTCCGATGTTAAGATCTCGACCATATAATAGGTATAACCGAGGGGTTCCTCATTTAAAGTCAACTTACGGGTTGATTTTGCATTACTGATATATCCAATGAGTTCCGTATAGTCGTCCTCACTGATTTCATTTGATCTGTTTGTGGAATTACAGGACGTATAAACAACGGAAATACTGTCAACTGTCGGAAATCTAATGGGTCTGGCCTTGGGGAAAATAAAATTAAAAACCTTATACCCGCCCACGCTCAAAGCAATACAGAAAAAAAGCAAAAACACTTTTACAATACGTTTCTTCATTCTCATACCTCTATTCAGCCAATGCTTCCAACTTTGTATACGATCCAAGATATTGTGTGCTTCAGCACACATGGAATCAGAAGTTGACACAACGCCCTTCTGTGTCAACATTTTACCATAATATTGTGTGCTTCAGCACACATGGAATCAGAAGTTGACACAACGTCCTTCTGTGTCAACATTTTACCATAAGCGCACACACAATTCCACTAAATTCTGAGTTGACTTCCTTTGCTTGTTATGGTTCAGTCCAAGGTGGTCTATCTGTGCTGTGGGGTGCTTGAAAATGCCTTTTTCAGATACGCGGCTATTTGTTTTTTAGATTTTATTCGCTCCCGACATTGATGTGTCGAATAATCCCAGACTGGATATAGGTAAATCGTCATTATCTTGAAAACATATATTTCTGTATTAAGTCTTCTAATACTTGTATGGGATTACAAAACTTCTATAACAAATATAGAACTGAATTGTTAAAAATGTATAAGAATACTACATGGCAGAGGTAGAAAAATGGAAGATAATTATGGACATATGGAAATTCGATTGAATGAATTGCTGAAAGAAAAGGGGTTGAGCAAAAACAAACTGTCACACAAGGCAGAAATGAATTGGAAGCAGATTGATAGTTATTGCACAAACAGTATCACCCGCTTAGATGTGTTTGTTTTATGCAAATTATGCACTGTTTTAGAGTGTGGAATAGAAGACTTGCTTGTATTCTATCCAACCCAAAAGCAGTAGCTTATATTTATCAATCTATCTGCCAATAATTGACAGAATTCTATCAGAACATTTGTTTAAGGTGGTTTCGGTCTGGTACCCCATTACGTTAATCCTTGAGCAAACAGTACTTGCTTTTCATGCTAGTACCATACTTTTCCGAACCAAAGAATTTAAAAACAAAAACCTCTTAAGTTTCTTTTAGAGTATTGCATTATCACCTACAAAGTGTTAATATAGATATATACCTACAAGATGTTAAGATAAAAGGAGAATAAAATGGTACAGCAAATTTCTGAGTCCGAGTTGGCGCTAATGAAAATTATTTGGAACAATGGAGGTTCAGCGTTATACTCTGTCATTATGGCAGAATTGCAAAAAGACAAAAACGAATGGAAGAATAATACCGTACTCACGCTGCTTTCCCGATTAGGAGAAAAAAAGTTCTTGAAAGTCAAAAAAATTGGCAGACGGAATGAGTATGTGGCTACGGTAACAGAAGCAGAATATCAGACCATGCAAACACATGGTTTTCTTGATAAAGTTTACGGGGGAAATGTGAAAAACTTAGTGTCAACTTTACTGCGGCAGGATATTCTTTCGGCAGACGAATTGAAAGAAATCGAAATCTTTTGGAGAAAAGAAAATGAATGACTTTATGAAACTATTATTGTCGCTGTCTGTTTCCGGCACACTGTTATTGCTTCTCACTTTGGGATTGAAACCCTTATATAAAAACAAATTCAGTAAACGTTGGCAGTATTATATTTGGCTCATTGTTGTGTTGCGTTTTCTGCTTCCTTTGGCTCCCGATACTACAATTGTTGGAAGCCTGTTTCAAAAGTTTGACACAACGGCAATAGCGAATGAAATCTCTACAATATCTAATGTACCCGTCCTGCTGAAATTGAAGACAAACAAATTGCTGATAATTCTCAGCTGTCTACTCAGATGTATGATTATTACAGAACTTACGAGCAAACAAAGACGGATATTCAAAATGGCTATATAGTTAATACAGGTGTTTCTTTTTCCGAACGAACTATGCCCATAGTAACAGGCGGAGAAGGGACATGCTTTTATGTGAACCATGATAATAGTATAAATATTTCAATTACTCTAAAAAATCTAATAGATGGTACTGGGCATCATTACTGGGAGCCTATTACGGATGTATCCTTTATAAGCTTTGAAATATATGACCCAACAGGGAAAGTCGCCTATTCTTTGTACAAAGAAGGAAGAGAGATACAAGATGCCGTTGACATAGACACGGAACTGGCCATATATCCGGGAGAATGGAGGTACAAAATTTCTTTTGCGTATACTACGAATGGAACCAACCCGTCAGACATGAGAATTGCATTAAAATACAAAACCATATACGAAGATGATATTCAATGGCTTGTTGATAACAAACTTAATAAAGTCAAGTAAATACAAGTTTCACAAAATTGTAAATCTTTGAATCCGTGTGGAGCATGGCCAGTGAAAGCTGCCAGCGTGATATGCCGATTGCGGAAAAAGATAAAGCCGGAAAGCAGGAAATCAGAGAAGGTTTCCTGTTTTTTTGCGTCCAATTTCTAATAATCACCCAAAGATTCAAGCCATTGTTCCACGGTTTTCACAGAATACCCTACACCTTGAGCATTTTTTCAACATGAACTCCAAGATTATAAAAGTCGCTGGCAGCTTTCTCAGCTTTTTATTCGTCTCTGAACAGTAACGGGGAAATAAACATTCTGGAAGGATTTGTAAATGCATCGTTGAAATGAGATGTATTTTGAGGTATAATTTTCCTAAATACCACAAATGCATACCCATGCAGATAGAAGAGGGACATGCGACAAAAATTGGGGCCGGCACTGGCAAAGCAAAGTTCGGGCACCGAAGTGCAGAGACCGGAACAAGTTCCCGCAAGCGGGACAAATCGCCATAAATGGCGATTGTAATAGTCCAGCTAAGAAATGCCAAGAGAATATTTAAAAACAGTCTCGGAACGGAGGTGCCCTGTCAATCTATTTATTGAAAATATTTAGCTGGACAGGTGGGGTTGCGAAGGTACACGAGAGCAAATTTCATGAGACACTACT
>CAJUGT010000080.1:0-8133 GCA_910586435.1 uncultured Acetatifactor sp.
TTCCAGTTTGTCGAAACAACCATTACCACAATCACAACTGAATAAGTAATACAACACAGCGTCAGAGCGTATAGAAACCAGTCTATGCGCTCTATTTTATTGTAAAGGAGCAGAGAATATGGCAGAAACCAAGGATATCCTGCTCGCCTGCGTGGACAGACTTTCCGATTTTCCGCAGGCGATAGAGGCATTTATTCACAGACAGAGATCCAACAACACGTCATCCTCAAAATCCTTAATTCCACAATATTTGTGTCAGCCCGCTGAAAACGCAGTGCCTGGCAATGATGGACATAACGAAGAAATGATTTTGTTTATCCTATGGAATCCTCTTCTTTTCCTTCCCGACCGGCCGTAGCAATCAGAGCCTTGTCCACATCCTCTTCATAATTACGCATGGCCACTTCAATAGGGGTCGGGTCCTTGGTAATCCTTCTGCCCCCAACATGGTTGAAAAAAAGAATAATCCCCGCCGCCAGGCCGATAGAATAGGATACTTCCAATGTATTCAGCCCCTGGGGTTCCTGGTTCATAACCATTTTGTATACCTCAGTGAACACATCATTGATTCCCACATCATTATGATATGCCATAATGGTAAATGCAGTGCCAAAAAAACTCACCAGACAAACCAGCGCCGCCTTGGTCCACTGCTGCCAGCCTTTGTGCCTGCTTACACTGACCCACTCCACCAGTACATCCGGCTCCCCAACAATTTGCACGCTAATATTGGGACAGAGATTTTCCATCAGTTCCACCAATTTCAGAGTACTGATTACACATCGCTTTGAACCTTCTTTCCCAAAATGATGTACCTTCAGTGCCTTCAGCTTTGCTTCCACCACTGCATCCGCGCACCGCAGAGATCCCATGTCCGACATAAAGACATCTTCCGACTGCACCTCCACATTTCTTTCACATTTCAAATAAACCGTCACATTTGCCATGTTCCACACCCTAATTTCTTTCCCTCATATCCTCTCAAATTGCCTTTATGCTGTCACTCCAACTTTTATCTCTGACCGGCCAACATACTTACTTTTCATTCCACCTTTATCCTGTCATGCCGCCTTGATAATTTGCTTTACCTGCATGTTTTCGATATAGGCAAATGCGCCTATCCCTGCCTCTTCCTTTGATATATAACTCGACTTTCTATCCTGCCAGGCCTCTCCCTATGCCGTCCGATGCAGCTCCGTCCAGAAATAAATCAGAGAACCACATACCTTGCCCAACGCCATGCTCAACACCGCAAGCCCCAGTCCATGCCGAAATGAAATACGCCTGGAAAGAATCGGAATACTGTCCAACATCTCCGCAATAGCCAGCGCAAGACACCCGATAAACATTCCGGAAAACAGTCCGAAGATTCCCTGAAATACATTTCCCATACTCTTTAACCAAAAACCGGCGGTTGGAAACTGCCGCTGCCACCAGGCACCAAATTGGCAATATTCAGGAAAAACACTGAGAATACAGCCTGTCAGCGTGCCGAAAATTACCATTTCTTCAAACACCAGTACATATTTGGCCGTGTGCGTTTTGCCTGCAAACCTTGGCACCAGTCCCACCGCCACCAATACAGTAAAGACTCCTGCCGCCGCCAGCAAACCATAACTTCCGCCAATTAAAATCAGAAAAAAAGTCCTCATGACATTATAACCATCCTACGTGTTCTTTTGATGGATTATAGTATAATGCGGAATTTTTAATTTATACATACTCTCGTTCAACATTAGCACAACATAAGTTTTATATTGGTTCAACTTTCAAAAACATTTTATATATAGAAGAAGCTGTCTGTAGTACTTTTTCGCCAAAACAGGGCAAATATTCCACAGCGTTTTGAATCTGGTAACTCCTGGAAAAACAAGGAAAGAAAGTTTTCCTTCCCCTACACATGCGCCGGGCTTTTATCAGCTTCTGCTGACATTTTTCCTTTGGCCGTCCATGCGCATAAAAAGACCGCCTGCTCCATTGTCATAAAGACTCAGAGAACAGGCGGTCTGCACATAGGACAAACCTTTGTGTAACCTTTACATAATACAGTAGTTCACCCAGAATTCACACATAATTGACTATACTTTCAATCCAAAGGCAATTCCCGCGTTTTCATATATGTTTGCGGCATTCCCCGTAAGCACCAGGCGGATTTCATTTTCCCCTTCCTTCAGGAAGCTCCCCACATCAAAACGGTGCTCTCCCCAGAAACTAACATCCACAAAGTTGCCATTGCAGAAGCACTCCACCATCTCTTCGCCATTTACGGCAAAACGCAGCGGCGCTTTTTCCCAGGAACCCGACTGGCATCCCAACACTTGCGCTTCCGTCTCTGAGACGGTGTGCTTCAGGGAATATATTGCTTCGTTATCTTTTTTCTCCACCAGCGCAAACTTATCTGTCCAGTCAGGGTACTCTGCCCTGTACCAGTCCGCACGGCGGCATTCCGCATCCTGCGCCATAACGCCACTGATCACAAGCACGGTTTCACTGGGACGCAGACTGATATGAAATTCTTCTCCTGCTCCTTCCACCTGATAGCAGGTTCCCCTCCACAAATCCACAAAAAGGGGAGATTCCATTCCCGGCACAGTGACATTCACGGAAATCGGAGCGCTTCCTTCATTTCCGAACAGAAGCATATCCACGCCATACTTATGTAACGCAATTTTGCGCAGAGCAGCACAGGGCGCATCAAGCTTCACTTCTCCCAACATGGGCCCACATTCCAAGACACATTTTTCCTTCTGGCCCCCGTTGACTTTTTCGGTCCCCCTGTATTCGGCATTCAGCTTCTGTGTTACCACTGACATGACCACATCATCCACACTGTCATTTTCTCCATTTTTTCCGTCGTCATGAGATGTGGCGCAATCGCTTTTCCTGGTCATTGTCATCGGAACATTCCACAGCAGGTCTCCCAGTTTCCCACGAAATCTGCTCTCATACTCCTGTCCCAGCACATTCAATACACCCTGATAGACATACCCTTGAATGCACACTCTGCCATCCCTCACCTGGGCCTCTTCCAACAGCGCCGCAGGCAAATAGTTGAACTCTATCTGGTTTTCATACAGGCAGGCAATCTCCAAATAGGGTACCTTATTGTTGTCGCACAATACCGCAAATTTTGCGCCATTTACAGAATCTGACATCAGATATGACAGCCTCTTCATATAATCAGAAAATCTCTGGTAATGCTTCCACCAGATATTGTTGGGCCCTACATCGGGCGGGCGCTCCCCCTTTCTCTCCCCTTCCACACTGTAATAAAACGCATGTGGAATATAGAGATTTACACCACGCAGTCCCAACCAGTCAATATACCATTTCATATCCCCAGCTGTCATATACCAGGGAATCTTATTCCGATAACACACACCAAAACACTCATTGGCATTCCTTCTTCTTCCCAAATGCCTGGCAATATCCGCCGAAAGCTTCGCCTGCACAGAGTCAAACTCCCGCAGCCCGCCTGTCTCCGGCGCTACTCTTCTCATTATCAGGTCCTGGCCTGGAATATGGAAGTACAATTCTTCCTCTATATCATTGCTCTCCGCAGGATGCCCTATCAACGCAATACCATGCTTTTCACACCAACCAGACAGCCTTGCGTAAAAAATATCCCTGAGTTTTTTCTTGATAAGCTGACGATACAGGTGAACCGTAGGATTCTCCACATGCTCCGCAATATCCGACCTGCCGGCCACGGTCTTTCCCGTCTTGATAAAGAGCCCTTCCAAATCTTCCAGCCGGCCTCCGGCCTCCACAATCTCTTCTTCCATGCCCCGTGCCCAAGACTTATAGCCTCTGGAACTTCTGCCCAGCGCGCTGGGTTCGTCTGTAAAAAACGCAATCACTGTTGTGCCGAAATATTCCTTCAGCTCCTCATAATATTTGTCATGGGTGAGACGGATAAATTCATCTACTGCGTCAGGATTCAGTATATCTGCCGCCTTTGGCGCGCCCGGCTGTCCGTCGTCCTCCCCAAAGTGTATGCCCCTGATAGTTCCGCCATTAAATCCGTATACAATTTTCCTTCCGTCCGGCAAGGCGGCAATCACTTTTGCGCTTTGCTCCGCCGCCAGCTTTGCCTGCGCCTTTTCCTCATCCAACAATATAATCCCCTTGGAGGCATACTCCGGGTTGGCCTGCACCACCATGCCATGTGCTGAACCGGAAGGATACATCCCTTCATCATAGAGAACCACTTTCATTCCAAGCTCCGCCGCTGTCTTCACGATATACCTGACTGCCCGGAAATACTCTTCCGACAGATATGGCATTTCTTTTGGCACACCGATTCTAGGATGAAGCACAATCCCGTTTACTCCCTTTTCCACATAATCCGCAAGCTGATTTTTCACCTTCTCTTCCTCAAAGGTGTCATTAAAAAACCAGAAAGGGATTGGGGTAAACTCCGCATCGGGAGACATTATTTCCCTTAACAATTTTTCCTGTTCCTTCATAGCTTCCTCCGTTTCTCTCTTTTCTTGGCAACCTGCACAGAACTCCAAAAACTTTTGTTTGCCAAAGCAGAATGCCCATTAAGCCATTTCCTGCCCTGACTATGGACATAATATGCCATGATTCCTTGCGCTTCCATACACATGGAACCAGGCATTGACAGAATGTTCTTTTATGTCAACATTATACCCCATCCTACCCCTAACATCAATTGCTTTAATTTTGATTCGATTCTCCATTATAACATTCAGCAACCTGCCTACTCTGCCACAATCCATTCCACTCCATACGCTTCCAGAGTTCCATCAAAATTTTGTCCGCTTATCAATGATGTTCCATTGATTCCGGTTTGTATCTTATGGTCATTGTGATTCATAATAATCACACAGCCATCCCGCCGGACAATCTCCACTCCCTCAGGAGTGTCCATACTCTCAATTCCACATCTCTCACCTATATGGCGCACCAATCTTTTCAGCGCTTCTTCTTCCAAATCACAGCCAATATAATATACTCTGCCTTTTCCGTAGACATTTACTGTAATGGCCGCCTTGTTTTTAAAATAGCCCTCCGAATATATGGAAAGAACTTTGGCGGTGACAGGACGAATCACATCGCACCACATTTTCACTTCAGAATTTACTATCCCCTCAATATGAACCCCTTTCCTAAGGGCAGTAAATTCTTCCACCTCAATGCCCGCAAGAGAAGCAAAGGCGCAGGGAAGTGTGGTGGTAAGGAGATTGTTATAAGCATCCCTGGTTCCGCTTCTAAATGTAGTGACAAGTGTACCGCCATTTTTCACAAATTCCTCAATCTTATTCATCTCTTCCGGATGTACAATATTGTATCCGGGCATATACACCACCTTGTAATCAGTATATTTTCCCATGGAAACCGCAGTGTCAATATTCAAGTCAACGTTTGCTTTATAATATGAATACAAAAGGCTTTCATAATCAAAATCCTTTGTGTGTCGTTTTATCTGATGGGCCCATATATTGTCGTAGCTTCTGACGATAAGAACATCATAATTATTTTTTACCCCCGTAATATAGGGTTCCAATTTTTTCAATTCTTCCCCTGTTTTTTGTATCTCATAATACCGCCTGCGAGGTAGACCGTCATGGTCAAGGACACCATACCAATACTGCTCCATCCCATAGGGAAGCGTCTTAAAGCGGAAATACAGAATGCCTTCGCCCCCATGGGCAATGGCCTGATGGGTCCAAAGGCGTAATTGCCCAGGTTCCGGGGTTGCTCCAAAGGTGTCCCAACCACAAGGCCCTGACTGCTGTTCCGCCACTATATAATTTCTGTCTTTTAAGCCCCGCATAATTTCATGCGCCATGGAAACATACTCATATTCGGACTCTCCCCATTGATTGTCAGGATAATTATCCCATGCCACAAAATCCAATTCTTCAGCAAGATTATAATAATCAATATCCGAAAAATGCCCCATAAAATTATGTGTAACCGGCTTATCCGTATATTTCCTGATTGCGTTCATCTGTAATTTCTGAAAATGTACCCACGAATCAGAGGCAAAACGTCTGTACTCCATATCAAGGGATGGATTATGGGACCAGCCATGGGCATTTTCAGGCTCACAGGCATTATAAACCGGAAGAATGACATCTGCAAAGGACGAATATTGCAGACTCCAGAAGACAGTTCCCCAAGTTCTGTTCAAACTGTCGATTGTACCATATTTTTTTTCAAGCCATTTTGAAAATGCCTTTCTGCAATTCTCACAATAACAGTGCGTGGAATTATGACACCCAAATTCATTATCTATCTGCCATGCGATTACATTTTCATTGTGGGCAAAATGTTTTGCCATTTCCTCCGCAATCTTAACACTTCTTATCCTGTACTCTTCACTGTTGGCACAGCACTCCCTCCTGGTTCCCCAGTTTTCCTTCCTTCCATATCTGTCCCGCTGCAAAACATCATATTTATTCACAAGCCACTTGGGCGGCGCAGCGGTAGGGGTACACAGAACCACTTTAATTCCCTCCTGCGCAAGCACACCTATTGCCTCATCCAGATAAGAAAAATCAAAGATGCCCTCTTCTTTTTCCACCAGTCCCCAGACAAAATCACCTGTTCGTATTGTATTAAAACCTGCTTCACGCATCAGCTTCGCATGATGCGCCCATTCACTCCTGTCCCAATGTTCGGGATAATAACAAGCTCCAAATACCATCTTCCCAGCTCCTTTACCATATTTTCACTGCTTTCCTCCGATTGTCTCCGCAGAATTCACAGCCTGAGAAAATTTTATCATATCATAAAGGGAAAATGAACCATTTTTCAAAAAACCACAAAAACATTACTGTCCCAATTCACAGCATTTCAGCCAGGTCATAAAATTGCTGCGTTTCCATTATGAGCACACAGCAAAAAACTCTCTCCGAAATACCCAGGAGAGAGTTTTCTCTTCAGAATTTTAACTGACAAATATTACATTGGCAAAAAAGCATTAACCTTCAATGGCAATATAACGACTCTTTTCTTCCACCGGCTTCTTCTCTTCCCTGGGAAGTTCAAAAGTCAGAATACCATTCTCATACTTGGGATGAACATCTTTCTCAGTCACATGCTCACCCACATAAAAACTGCGGCTCATGCTCCCTGTATAGCGTTCACGCCTCACATAATTCCCTTCCTGATCCTTCTCTCCGTTCTCGACTCCTTTGGAGGCACTGACGGTCAGATAACCGTGATCCAGCTGCATCTTAATCTCATCTTTTTTGAATCCCGCCAGGTCAATGTCTACCACATATCCTGTCTCCGTCTCCTTTACATCTGTCTTCATCAGATTCTTTCCCTGCTTCCCATACAGTTGTTTTTCTGTATTTCCAAAGGTCGGGAATGCGAAATCCTCCAAAAAATTGTCAAATAAACTTTCTCTAAATACACTTGGAAGCAACATAAGTCATTCTCCTTTCTATAACAATAATTTATCATCATCTTCTGACACCATGGCAGAATTGCAAAGTGTCTTTTCCAAGAACTTCCGGATAAGAGTTTTACAGTTTCACTTCCTTTCTCTTTTCCTTTGTTCTATATGTAATATAGCACGCATTATTAGCACTGTCAATAGTCGAGTGCTAATATTGTATGAAAATTTTGTGAATTGTTGATTTTATGGAGTTTCCAGTGTTTATATATTTCTATATTAACCATTTTGACATAAAAAATACCACGGCCGATATTACTGACGGTGGATTCTTACTTAAACGTTGACTGTTGGCAACACAGTGCTGGTGTGAGAAACAAAAGGTGTAAAGTCTGAATAATTCAATAGACTTTACACCTTCTCTGTAAATGGTATGTTTAATTATGTGACTGTCATCCTGGTATCAGTTCATTCATTTTCATGACCTCAATGACAGTCTCCATTTCATCATTTAAGTCACGAATATCACGTCTGATTTCTCTTTCCGCAATCTTAACATCTAATTGCAAATCGTTCAGCTTTCTTGCCATATTGTCTTGTCTCAGTTTCACAAGTTTAAGATTGCCTTCCATATCGTCCAGTCTGTTTTCCACGCGGTCCAGTCTGTTCTCCATGCTGTCCAGTCTGTTTTCCATACTGTCCAGTCTGTTTTCCACGCGGTCCAGTCTGTTCTCCATGCTGTCCAGTCTGTTTTCCAT
>CAJUGT010000080.1:8233-17937 GCA_910586435.1 uncultured Acetatifactor sp.
GTCCAGTCTGTTCTCCATGCTGTCCAGTCTGTTTTCCATGCTGTCCAGTCTGTTCTCCATGCTGTCCAGTCTGTTTTCCATGCTGTCCAGTCTGTTCTCCATGCTGTCCAGTCTGTTATGAATAGGTTGTAACTTGCTGTCCATCATGGTCGCAATCGCTTGTAAATCTTCCTGTGTCAATGCCATTTTTTTACCCCTCCTTTATATGATTTTACCCATTGTCTTTTTAATTCCCTCCCTGCCAGTATACCACGTCCAAAGCGGAAAGTCCACTCAATTGTCAAGTTGTTGGCAGTCTTCCGTCCCTTGGCGGTCTTTCCGGCTGCTTCCAGACTTCCCCCTTTACTCTCAGTAATTCCCTCTGATAAATTGCTCCTGTGCTTCTGTGTCAGTCATACCATCATTTTCCAGCAAATACCTCTCAAGAAATTCCATCACCCCATCTCCAACCCATTGATGTCCTCCCGGGTGAACACGATGGACCAGTCTTTCCTCCACTCCATACAGCCCATATGCCTTTCTGGCAGTCTCCACCTGAGGGAAGACATTATTTAAACCGGAAGGCCCATTTAAGCCGTCTTTTTCTCCGGATTCAATGAACAGCGGCCGTGGCGCTATCATTGCGCCCATATCTCCCATGTCCATGGTTTCCCACATATGTGGCACATAATTGCAGGCGCAGTTTCCCGCCAAAGTGACAAGGGATTCTTTCATCCCGTAGAAATAGCCACTGGTGACAGCCGCCCGTATCCTTTCATCCAGGGCAGCCAGCCAGAGCGTCTGCTGCCCGCCCCCGGACATGCCTGCGCATCCTATCCCACCGGCCTTTACCTCGGGCTGTTGTTCCACAAAGTCCACCAGACGCATCAAGTCCCATACTGCCAGGCCGATAAGAGATTGCCCAAAACCAATGGCCACCTGAAGAAGTTCCCTGTGAGAATTGCTCCTCCATTCCCTGGCTCCTTCTCCCTGTTGTCCCGCTTCTCTTCTCTCACCTGATCCTCTCTCATCCGGGCAAAATACCATGTACCCCGCCTGAGCCAGAGAACGGGCCAGACATTCTCCCTGCCGGGCTCTGCCTGACGCCTGGACGCCCGGATTACTTTCCTCACAGATGGTTCCTTCTTTGCCGGAACCATGTCCATGGGGAATCACCATAGCCCCTCCGTTGGGATGCCTGGGACGAAGAAGATAAAAGGGCATCACAATTTCCGGCTCCGTATATATTGTCCAATATTCCCTGCAATACCCCTCCCGTTCTATGATTTCCTGTCTTTGAGGCTTCATGTCCGTTTTCTCGCAGCCATCCACTCCTGAGATTTCCCGCAGTCTTTTTGCCGCCCCCTGACGCCAGATTTGATGTGCTTCGCAATCCTGTGCTCGAAACTCCCATTTTCTTTCCATGCGTTCATATTTCCTGGCCATGACGTCCAATGTTGTATAATATTTCATCTACGTAGTACTCCTTTCTGAGACTGTATTTTATTCCGGCATATGCACCCCTATTTTCACCGGCCCCAACAGCCCTGATGGTTCTATGGGCAGGGAACGGGAAAATCTATCCCGCTGCCGGTGTACCAATGTATTTATTACCCTGATTTTGAGATGATTCCCTTCCTTTTTCAGACTTCCCTTTCCGCTCACTTTGTAAGGGGGCGTAAGCCGGACTCCCAATGAGCTGCCGTTAAGCCATAGTTCCATCGTCTCATAGACTTCCCCGCAGTCAATCTCCACCCATACTTCTTTTTCTTCTTCGGGCCAGTCAAAATAGGTTTCATATTCCATGACACCACTGAACTCCGGAAAATTTTCCGGTGAAGTCACATCCGAAAGAGTACTCTGCGCAAGCACATGTGAGGGTTGCGTTTTCCCATATTCATTTAGCGTTAGTGTCCAGCCATTCCCGGACAGAATCCCATCCATGAAAGCCCCTTTCCCTCCAGACAGCCCCTTCCCATGTGACATTCCCTCCTCACAACAGGGCACAGGGCAAGAAGCATTTCCGGTAACACATTCCTCCTCTGCGTCCCCAACATATAAAATACGGGCCTCATAGGGCGCTAACCGCAGACTTACCTCCCTCTTTTCAGAATCGCCGGTGGATTTGGCCGGAGAAAGCTGATTGCGAAACGCGTCATACCACCATACCCTCCCCTGCGACCGCTGAAGAGAAAGGGTGGTTTCCACAGTTTTGCCTGTGGACTCATTGAAACACAAATAATAATCCCCCTCTGACTGCCTGTATGGGAATACCCGAAGTTCTTCTGTGGCAGGCTCGCAACAGATTCCTCCCACCCCCAGCTTCCGCAGCCGTGTAATAAGCTCACTTTCCTGTAATAAGGTACTCTTTCCAGTATATATTTTACCGGTCTCAAGTACTTTTGGCATTCCTTCCAGAAAGATAACTTCCACACCGTCACCCGCCGCCTTTTCACAGGCAGAAAGCACACCTTCCGGCAGATACTCACAAAAAGGTATCACTAGCACCTTACAGGAAAGTTCTTCCACCCCATCTTCCGGTATCACCTCATAGGGAATCTGTGCCTGGGCCAGAAGTTTTCCTGCCTCTTCAAAGGGCATATATTCTCCTGCCCATTCTCCGAACCCATGGTACAGGATGCCCACCTCCCACAGGGGTTTTCCTCCCTGAATCAGATGACTGACCCGATTGATGTAGCGCATTAAATATCCAAAATAAGGATACTGTGGATTATTCCCCCTGGCATAAAAATGCGGCGGACAGTCCCTGTCCGGAAATTCCTTCATAGTAAAAGCGTGGGGCACAAAGTAATTTACGCCTCGAACCAGCATATGATCTGCCAGCCATTTCATAAGCTTCAGCCCCTCCGCCCATCCGTAGGCTCCATACAACTCACACATGGTACGCCCCTGTTTCTTCGCATCCTGGTATGCCAGACTCACCCCCATGGCAGCCAGTCCATATTGGAAAAAGCGTCCGTCATAAGTCCCCTTTCCTCCTATGGCATGAAATCGTCCGTCCCCATATCCCGGTCTGATCTGCTGCAATACCACATCAATCCCCGCCATATCCTGCCCCATAAGCGCACGGAAATAATGCCCCGTCCCCAAACCAAGCCTTGCGTGACAACCATTGTCCTCAATCACATGACCAATGTACTCCACCCCATGGACCCTGCACCAATCACCTATTTGTCCGCAAAAATTCTCACCATATAACCTTGTAACCAAATCCATGAATTTCACTCTGCTCTCAGGTGAAATTCCTTCCTGTTGACAGAACAAAGAGGTCAGGCGTATCCCATAGGCTTCTCCCCATGCCTCCTTTAACAGCCCTTCCAACTGTCCGCACCAGGGCAGCGGAGACTGTGAATGTCCTATTCTGTAATGCTCCGATGCATTGCCTATTTCCGGTTCGTCAGAGAAAAATCCCGCAAACCTTCCTCCGAAGAATTCTCCATAACGAGCATAATGAGGCTCATACACTGTATCCAGGAAAAAACGAACTGCCTCACGATCCAATGTGTTAATATACCCTCGCCGCATTTTCCCTTTTCTGGTAGTCTTCAAGACTGTCACCACCCAGTCTCCTTCCGGCACATTCCAGTACAATATTCCCTTCTCCACCAATAAGGTCAGGTCCCTTACCTCATAAAGTGTCTCTTGTCCCTGATTGCCGGACATAGGAGACCGATAATGACTGGCCGTATTATGGTATGGCCTGCTGTCCTGGTCTTGTCTCTTCCGCAGTCCTGCCGTCACCGCCGCCAGACTCTCCCCTTCACCCAAGTCAATCAGAAAGCTCCCATGTTCCATGGGGCCCTGCACATCTATATGATAATAATCCAACAAAACCTTTCCATAGGGAGAGTCTTCCCCCACTTTCCCATTGGCATAACCGGTGGGGAAGTGGGCGTCATCCAATACCCACACCCGCATATCCAGCTGATTTGCCTCTTCCAGAATAATATCCATATCCCGCCACCAGCCTTCCCCAACAAAATCCGGATGGGGACGGGATTCCACGCAGACAGCCCCAATTCCCGCTTCTCTTATTTTACGCATTCCTTCCCGAAGAAGCCCCTCTTCCTCCCCATGCTGCCAATAAAATGGCAACAGATAATTCCCTTCCCTTCCTTTCAGTACCTCTCTCAGCCTTTGCTCCATATCCCATTCCCTGCCCTTTCCCACATTTTTCTCAATGCGCATAGGATTCATTTCCAGAATTCTATTCTGCCCCTCTGCCCTTCCTTCGCTTTTATCATAGTTCTGTCATCTCTGAAAACTCTAAAATGTCACTGACCACGCATCTTTGGAAACAATCCTTTTATTACATCAAAGGCCTCCTTGGGCCTTCTGTACTCATCCACCACACCTTTGTTATTATGGCATCTTGCCCTGCTGAAGAACCATTCTTCCTCTGTCACTTTGCAGTCTGCGAACTGCCAGATAAATACCCCCGCAAGCCTTTCATCTTCCTGATATACTTCAAGATTTTCCCGGATAATATCCGCCTGCCTTTCCTCACTCCATTTACAATGCCCCCGGTCCCTGTACCCATATATGGCCGCAGCGCCAAATTCACTCACAATCACAGGCTTGCCACTGCCTCCCGCCCTGGAAATCCAGTCCATCTCCTTTTCATGCCGTTCCTTCACAGATACATCCTCATACCACCCGGAATACATATTAAAAGACACAATATCCGGGAGATCCAGGCAAATGTCCTGAAAATGTTTACAGGTTGCGGAAGTTGTGGGCCGGGAGGAATCCAACGTTCTGATTTGGTCATATTGGCTCTTATATTTTCTCCGCCCCTCTTCCGATGTACTGTCACATTCATTTAAAATTCCCCATATGACAATGGCGGGATGATTATAATGTTGTGTAATCATTTCATCAATACAGTCTTTACATTGCCTGTCAAAATCAGGATGACACATCCTCTCCAGACTCAATCCCCTGGCATGATTTTCCTCCCACACCAACATTCCCCTTTCATCACATAAGTCCAGAAACCTTTCATCATTTGGGTAATGGCAGGTTCTTACAGCGTTGGCCCCCGTCTCCCGCATCAAGTCCATGTCCTGGACCATCATCTGCAAGGGCAATGCGTTTCCAATGGTTCCATAGTCCTCATGGCGGTTAAATCCTTTTAGAAATACCTCCTTTCCGTTCAGCAAAAGCCTGCTGCCGGATACCTTCACCTCCCGAAATCCAACCCTCTCAATAAAATCATCTATTGCCTTTCCATCCATCCAAAGTTCTGTGCTGAGAAAATAAAGCCTTGGCGAATCCATATTCCATTCTTCCGCGTCTTCACATCTGATTTGATATACGACTTTTTTCCTGTTTTCGGCTGCAATCTTTATATGTTCCGCAATTTGAGCGCCTGCCAGATTGACTCTCACTTCCAGGGTAAGGTCCCTTGGGCCGATGTTTGCTATCTCCGCTTCCACATTACAGTTCCATACCCCTTCCGATTGATACGGTGTAAAACGCACATTCTTAATATACACTTCCCCGATCTGTTCCAACACCACAGGGCGGGTAATTCCCCCATATGTATAATAATCGTTGGGAATATGCAGCGCCGAGTCCTGACCAAAAGAATTGTCCACGCATACCTTGATTTCATGTTCTCCTGGCTCCACATCCTTCACAACTCCCTCAAATCCTGTATAGGCGTTATAATGATGCGCCAGGAATACCTGGTCAAAATACAAATCTGCCGTATGGCTGACCCCTTTCAATTCCAGACGGAGATTTGTTTTTTCTCTGATATAAATCTTCTTGTAGAAAATCCCCTTTCCCCTGTAACTCAACAATTCCGGCTGCTGTTCCAGACAGCCCGGCACAGGGATGGTATACTCAGCGCCATCTGCCCTGACATATCTCCACATCCCTTCCAACTCTTTTTGTGCTCTGACACAATGCTGTTCAAACAATCGGATCATTTTCCATACCTCCTATTTAAAGTTCCCGCTTGCGGGAACTTGTTCCGGTCTCTGCACTTCGGTGCCCCAACCAGGGAAGGGTTATTCAGCCGCTTTTGCGTCTGAAAACCCTTGCGGGAACTTGTTCTGGTCTCTGTCCCACTGCCCTATTTTCATCATATGTCTTTCTTCACACACATACAATGTCATAAAGTATGAATACATGTCATAAAGTATTGTATTTTGAAACATTTCATAGTATAATTTCACCTTACAGGTGATACGATTTGCCGCAATATCTCACAGCTTTGCCGGCCTCAATACTTCACAGTTTTGCAACCCATATAAGCTTTCAACCCTGGGCAGGAGACACTGACATTATGGAAACCGGATTATCACACCTTTTTATGCATATCAAGTTCTGCCATTACTGCCGCCACGGAGCCGATTGGGCCGAAACCAAGACAAAAGCGGATTATACTATCTGGAATATATACGAAGGTTCTCTTACCATGGAAATCAACAATAAAAAATTCACTGCCTCCAAGGGTGACATTCTCTTTTTTCATCCCGGAGACAGCTATACTGCGCTCTGCAACGGATGCTGCTGCAATTTTCTGGTAACTTTTTTCTCCCTTGACATAGGCAGTCCTCCTGACATTTTCAAACAGAGCAACTCCGCAGGCATTTATTCCACAAAAGAATTGGCAGAAGCTTCCAATGCCTTCTGTGACGCTTTTTTTCATACGCATCGGGACAATGCAACCATCCCCATGAAGCTTTATTCCCTTTTTCTCGCATTTATGACTGAGCTGCTCCCACAGTTGGGCACACAGAAACCATTTTATGATGAGCCTCCCAAAATACCTGTTATGAAATTGAACCGGCTGCTCTCGTATATGGAGCAACATCCGGAAAAAAATTTCCCCGTCAAAGAATTGGCCTCCTTTATGGGAATGAGCGAAAAATATTTTATTCAGTTCTTCCATTCTCACATTGGCCACAGTCCAAAGCAATATATGATAAACCTGAAGATGAATTTCTCCGTCAAATTGCTTTCCGAACCTGCGCTTACCCTGGCGGAGATTGCCTCTAAGTTACAATATTCCGATCCCTACGCTTTTTCCAAAGCCTTTAAAAAATACTACGGGGAATCCCCTGGCGCCTTCAGAAAGCATTACCTTACAAACATTTCCATGCAGTCCCAATAGTATCAGCGGCCTTGCGGTGACACCGAGTGAACAGTAACTGCGCCCGGCCTGTCTGTTCCCATGTGGGACGGCATCCCTTCCAATATTTTGCGGACTATGCTATAATGCGAATCAGGCAGCAGGGAATCAATATTTTATGTGCTATCATGACAAAGGAGAACATTACCATGACGAAAAAAACCGGGAAACGTTTGAACCAATATGTAAAAGATTATGTTGTATTTGACCTGGAAACCACCGGGCTGAATCCCGAAACAGATGAAATCATAGAAATTTCCGCCATCAGGGTTCGTATGGGAGAAGCAAAAGAAGAATTTACCACCCTGGTCAACCCCGGAAAACCAATACCGTATTCTGCCACCAAAGTCAACGGCATCACAGATGAAATGGTACAGCATGCTCCTGATTTGAAAAGCGCCCTCACATCCTTCCTTGCCTTCATTGGAAACGATGTCCTTGTGGGCCACAATATACATAGTTTCGACCTGAACTTCCTGCGCAGGGGAACTGGTCGGGAATTGGAACAAAGCATCACAAACGATTACGTGGATACTTTATTTCTGGCCAAAGGCTGCCTTCCTTTGCTGCCCCGCCACCGTCTTACGGATTTGGCGGAATACTTCCACATTGAGACCAAAGGCGCCCACCGGGCATTGAATGACTGTGTTATGAACAGGCTCTGCTTTGAACAGATGGGAAAACTTTTAGAAAACGCAAAGGAAAACAGCACACCCGGACAGGAGATTCCCTCCTGCCCCAAATGCGGCGGCATCTTAATACGGCGCAAAGGAAAATTTGGGGATTTTTGGGGTTGCAGCAGCTTTCCTTCCTGTCGCTACACTCGCAATGCCTGACTGTCATATCTCAAATGTCACAATTCCCCATGCGGCCACCTGTCTGTGCCGCATGGGGAACCAAAAACATACTTTTTTCCTTTCTTCTCCGCAAAACGCACCCTCAGACCAGAAGCCCCCATCACTCCTCCCACAGAGGGGCGAAACTGATATTCATATCCACATCCCCCTGAATTCCTGAGACTTTACCTGTCTGAGAGTATTGCCATACCTTATACTCATAAGGATAGTAAAATTCATCACTATATGCGGCAAACCATTTTTCATATCCCTCCAATGCCTCTATTCCAAGCATCAAAGCTCCCATTTCCGTATTATAGTAAATCATAGGACGGTATCCCGCTTCCTCAATTCTCTGACAGAACACTTCTGTCACCCTGGTTCTTTCCTCTACGGATATATTGTTCATTCTGCCGTCCGCCCCTGTGACTTTCTCCACATCAAATACCACAGGACATTCGATCTTATATGGGGCAATCTTATTTAAAACCAATTCCGCTTCTTCCAGAGCTTCTTCTTCCGTAATTGCCTGACTGTAAAAATAGACTCCAACCTTAATGCCCGCAGCAATGGCTCCCTGAATATTTTCCTCAAAGCGGTCGTCTTCCACTAAAGTACCATTGTTCCCATATCCTCTGTACCCCACTCTGATAAAGGCAAATTCCACACCGTCCTGAGCCACCTGCTGCCAGTCAATCTTTCCCTGATACTTGGACACATCGATTCCTTTGTATGAAATGACCTCCCCATCCTGAAGATAACGGAGCTCACCGGACTCAAGAATCTCCAGATTTTCCTGCACCCACTGATTCTGCTTTAACTGACGATTAATTGGCACAAAATGGTATTTTCCTCCGCTGTAAACGACAATATCCTCCGGGAACAAAGGACGGATTGTCTCTAAAACCGTGTCCCCTTCACTCAGCCCTGTTTTGATGCTCCCAAGCACATCCATCATTGCCTGTTCCCTGGCAGCACCCAATTGATGATCCAATTCCTCCTGTGAATATATTTTGGAGTGGTTCATGGCATCCACCACACCCTCCGGTCCTGAAGCGCCTTCACCCCCGGTGTTTTCCCCGTTTCCGGCCATTGACCCATCCGTTCCATTTATATCATTCCCGCCGGAGGAAGGCATATTCGCTCCGCCCATGTTTTCCCCCGGCGTTGACCCGTTTGCTCCATCCGTGCCGCCTCCTGGGGCATTGTCCTCACTGGGAACCACTTCGTTCCCCCGTATGGACTCGTCTTCTCCCCCCACAAGGACTCCGGCATTTGCCTGTACCTTTCTGTCTATCCACACGCAGACGGTGACAGTGAGATATAATACAGCCACCATGGCCACCGTACTCCCCAACATGGCAAAGATTGCCCTTCCTCCTCGCTTTCTTTTACGCCTGCCAGATTTATCCCCTGACTGTTTCGCCACTTCCTCCAGATAGAAATAATTTTCTGCTTTATCCTTCATAAACTCTCCTCTAATGTATTGCAAACCACTTACCTCTATTTTATAGTAAACGAATTTGCTTTAGAATGGAAGTCTATTTGGACAATTTATAAAAAGTTAAGTAAAAGTTACTGTTCAGCCCCAGTCGTGCCTGGTGGCATATGGATTTTTTCTATTTTTTCTGTGGCAGCGAAAGGGACGGCAGCCGGGGTGGGGGAAGCGCTGCTCGGCCCGGGCAACGCCTCCGCCGGACTAACCGCTAACAAAAGCTAAGACA
>CAJUGT010000081.1:0-15356 GCA_910586435.1 uncultured Acetatifactor sp.
ATTCAACAGCGGGTGTCTTTATTTTGTGCAATATTTGATATTTACTCATTTATAGCTTTCAGGCTGAAATGCAAAGAACACAACTGAAAAAATATTGTAAAAATGAGGTTCAGAGGCTGGATATTGCTGTGCTGTCAAGATTGTGCTACGCCCTGCAATGTGATTTGCATGAACTGATAGAATACATCTCTCCAAAGGAAACACAAAACCTACAATAGAATCCTTACAAAGCATGGATTCTATTGTCATGAATAGCCCCATGGAAGCCTCAAACTCCCATGGGGTTAAAATTACAACTCTTATTCTCTTTTATCCCCAAGAACATCAGTTCCTTTTCGCCTTTACTTGTGATATGGTTCTCCAGATATTATCTTAAAGGCACGATAAATCTGTTCCATAAGAATTACCCTCATAAGCTGATGAGGAAAAGTCATATCTGAAAAACTCAAAGCCATATGGGCTTTTTCCCGAACTGATTTGTGTAACCCCAACGAACCTCCAATAACAAATGTAATATTGCTGGTTCCGTTCACCATGTGCCCACTTATCCATTTGGCAAATTCCTCTGATGTAAAACGCTTTCCGGTTATCTCCAGTGTACATACAAACGCATCTTCCCGGATTTTTTCCAGAATTCGTTTTCCTTCTTTTTCTTTTATTTGGTCTTCCAGAGCTGCTCCTGCCCCTTCCGGTGTTTTCTCATCCGCCACCTCAAAAATTTCAAGCTTGCAATAGCGGCTCATACGTTTTAAATATTCTGAAAGGGCATCACGATAAAATTTTTCCTTCATTTTACCCACACAGACAATGGTAATTTTCATTTTTATACCCCTGCATGGGGCTGTCACATTAAGGGTCATGGACACTAGTGCTCCATGACCCTTAATGCGACAGCCCCACTGCTACCAATAAGTAGTTTGGAAGTGTTACTTCCAAACTTTCAACCTCATTCACTCCACACTAAAGTCAGATACCCCGTTGCCTGCAATGGGGTATCTGACTGCGCTATATAGATTATAATTTACACGGCTCCTTTGCCGCTTAAGTACTCATCAATTCCTTTTGCCGCAGCCTTCCCGGCTCCCATTGCCAGAATTACGGTGGCAGCGCCGGTAACAGCATCTCCTCCTGCATATACACCTTCCTTGCTGGTCCTGCCATCTGTTTCTTCCGCAACAATACATTTCCATTTGTTGGTCTCCAGACCTTCCGTAGTAGAAGAAATCAAGGGATTGGGGGAAGTACCCAGGGACATAATAACCGTATCCAACTCCATGGTAAACTCTGATCCGGGGATTTCAACCGGTCTTCTACGCCCTGACGCATCAGGTTCTCCCAGTTCCATCCTGATACATTTCATACCTGTCACCCAGCCTTTTTCATCGGCAAGGATTTCTGTAGGATTGGTGAGAAGATCAAAAATAATACCTTCTTCTTTGGCATGGTGTACTTCTTCCACTCTGGCAGGAAGTTCTTCTTCACTCCGGCGATACACAATATGCACCTCCGCCCCCAGACGCAGCGCCGTTCTTGCCGCATCCATCGCCACATTACCTCCGCCCACCACTGCAACCTTCTTACTGTGCATAATGGGCGTATTGGATTTTTTGTCAAATGCCTTCATCAGATTACTTCTGGTCAGATACTCGTTGGCGGAAAACACTCCATTGGAATTTTCTCCCGGAATTCCCATAAACTTGGGAAGCCCTGCGCCAGAACCAATAAATACGGCGTCAAAACCTTCCTCCTGTATGAGTTCGTCAATGGTAACAGATTTACCCACCACCACATTTGTCTCAATTTTCACGCCAAGAGCCTTCACATTCTCTATTTCTTTCGCAACCACATCCTTTTTGGGAAGCCTGAACTCCGGAATACCATACACCAGTACGCCGCCAGGCTCATGAAGCGCCTCAAATATCGTTACATCATAACCCATTTTGGCCAAATCTCCGGCACATGTCAATCCTGCGGGGCCAGATCCAATGACAGCCACACTCTTTCCTTTTCTCTGCGCAAACACCTCCGGCTTAATTCCATTTTCTCTGGCCCAATCTGCCACAAAACGCTCTAACTTACCAATGGAAATCGGCTCACCTTTCACACCACGAATACATTTTCCCTCACACTGACTTTCCTGAGGACATACCCTTCCACACACAGCCGGCAATGCGCTTGATTGGCTTATAATCTGATATGCCTCGGCAATCTTCCCTTCCTTTACCTTTTCTATAAATCCAGGAATGTCAATTGCCACAGGACATCCTTTCACACATTGAGCATTTTTACAGTTTATACACCTTGCGGCCTCACACTGGGCCTCTTCCTGATTATATCCAAGGCACACTTCTTCAAAATTGGCAGCACGTTCTTTTGCGTCCTGCTCCCTTACCGGAACCTTTTTCAATACATCCATTATCGTCCTCCCTGTTTTATTTCCCTAAACTGATTTTCTATCACACTGCGTTTCTTATTATATGTAAAAATTCGCAAAACCCTGTTCACGCTTCCATTTATATCCTTTTACTCTATTCTTATTTTGCCTTTCTTAGCGTCACATTGGCCTATTTTACACATCAGCCACAGTTTCCGCAGCCGCCATGATGAGTATCTCCTTCCTGCTCTTTCAGCATTGCTCTGCCCTCTTCCGTTTTATACAATGTCTGTCTTCGCATAGCCTCATCAAAGTTCACCAGATGACCGTCAAATTCCGGCCCGTCCACACAGGCAAATTTTACTTTCCCATCCACGGTCACACGGCATGCGCCGCACATCCCTGTGCCATCCACCATGATAGGATTCAGACTTACAACGGTAGGAATTCCCAATTCCTTTGTAAGCAGACAGACAAATTTCATCATAATCATTGGGCCGATTGCGATACACACATCATATTGCTTTCCTTCCGCCACCAGATCTTTTATCGTCTGTGTCACCATACCACTCCTGCCATAGGAACCGTCGTCAGTGGTAACATAGAGATTTCCCGCCACGGCTTCCATCTCCTTTTCCAGAATCAGAAGATCTTTTGTCTTGCTTCCCACAATGACATCTGCTTTCACACCATGTTCATGCAGCCATTTTACCTGGGGATATACAGGCGCCGTACCCACCCCTCCTGCCACAAACAGTATTTTCTTCTTGCCAAGGACTTCCGGACTCTCCTTTACCAAATCCGAAGGACACCCCAGCGGCCCCACAAAATCATGGAAAAAATCGCCCTCTTTCAGCTGTGCCATCATACTGGTACCTGCCCCAACACACTGGAACACAATAGTTACCGTTCCGCACTCTCTGTCATAATCACAGATGGTAAGGGGTATTCGCTCTCCTTCCGCATCCATCCGTACAATAACAAACTGCCCTGGCTGACAGGATTTTGCCACTCGCTTCGCTTCCACATCCATCAGATAGATATTAGTGGCAAGCTCTGTTTTTTTCACAATCTTATACATAGTTACATCTCCTTTTTATATGAATCACAATCTATCATTCTTCGTCATCCGAATCCTCTTCAGGTTCCACCACCGGTTCTTCTATTATAATCAGAACATTTTTACCACGTTTATCCTGCTGTAACCGGAATATTTCTCCGGTATAAGCATTTACGGCAAAATTGTTTCCTGTCTTTGCCAAAGAACCATCCACCCCCCTGAAGATTTCCGCAATTACATAAAAATCATCCACACGATTAATATTGGTAACATATTGATATTCGTAACAATATGACGCCCCGGAATCGTCAAAAAATCCCTCTTCATCATATATTTTTCCCACACGCATGGCATATTCCACCACCGAAGCCACTGCCTGTTCCGGAGTAAAATCCGTATTCATCACAAGCTGATACACCCTCTCCGCAACCGTTCCCGTCACACCTTCCACTATCCTGGCAAACTTAAAATTTGATTTGCCCAAGGGCATGGGAATCGGTCCGGTATACATGCTGGAGGAATAAGAGGGTATTGTGCCATCGGTAGTATAATATATATTCTCGTCATCCCCGGCTATTTCTATGTTTATCGGAAAATAATAATCTCCGCTGAGCGCACTGACCTCCGGAGGAGGAATCTCATCATTCTCAATGTGGAACTCTTTTGACACCACTCCGCTCGCAACACCCCTGTCATTTACAAAATATGCGGTAATCACATAATCCCCATTTTCCAAAATAATAGGAGCCGTGTATTGTGTGCTTGTCTCCGAGGGCACACTTCCATCCATTGTATAATATATTTTTCCCGTCCCTGCCGCAGTAAGCTTTAAGGGCTGAATACTTGTATAATAACCTTCCTTTACGCTGAATTCCGGTTCGCTTGCAATATAACTCTGATATGTGGTAATAAGTTTCTCATTCCCACTCCCTAAAAGCAATGTATTAATCGTCTGGTAGTCTCCCCTTGCACGATAGATAGCTATCAGTTTATCGTATGCCCCCTCCAATTGTTCTGCATTGGCATTAGGGCTTTTAATAATCTCCCGCAGAAGATATTCATATTCAATTTTATTATTTTTCAGATAATACAGTTCCGCAAGGCTGAAAATCAACTCTATATTACCTTCATCAAGTTCCAGCGCCCTATGTAAACACGAAATAGCCTTATCATATTTTCCCGAGGCGGTATAACGCACCGCCCTGCTTACCTGAAATTCAACAGAATAATAGCTGTAGATCACTCCTGCCATACCACCCGCCAGAAGAAACAGCAAAATTACTGCCAGCAGAATTTTTTTGCCATGACGTTTTTTCGGCCTGCCAGGACGTTTTTTTCCTTTCTGTTTCTGTGTACTTTTCTGCCTTTGTACATTTTCCTTTTCTTCCTCTAATCCCGCAAGAATGGTATGGATTGTCTGTTCCATATTATGTTCGAGTTCAGGTTCAAAATCAGGTACTATATGAATATCTTCTCCGCACTTTTCACAATATAAGCTTCCCTCAGCCATTTCCGATCCGCAATTGGGACATTTCATACCTGTTCCACCTCATATGATATCAAGCTCAGAATAAACCGGTAATCACTCCATTATCATCCACATCAATTCCATATGCTGCCGGCTTTTTGGATAACGCTGGCATTGTCACCACATCCCCTGTCAGCGCAACCACAAAACCGGCACCGGCGGATACATATACCTCCCTTATGGTTATCTCAAAGCCTTTCGGGCGTCCCAATAGTTTGGGATTGTCCGAAAGAGAATATTGATTTTTAGCCATACACACAGGCATGTTTCCAAAGCCCAATTCCTCCAGCCTCTGTATACCACGCTTTGCCGTTGCTGAGAAAACAATCCTTTCCGCCCCATAAATTTCCCTTGCCACCGTTTGCATTTTCTCTTCCAAAGACAGTGAATCTTCATACAGCACATGGAAATCGCTCTCTTTGGTATCCAGGATACGCAAAACCTTTTGGGCCAGTAAGATGCCTCCCTCACCCCCATGCGCCCAAACATCCGCCACTGCGAATTCACAGCCTTTGCTTATGCAGAAATCCCGTACATACTCTATTTCTTCCTGTGTATCTGTAACAAAAGAATTCAATGCCACTACCACAGGAACCCCATATTTCTGCAAATTTTCCATATGTTTTTCAAGATTGGCAATTCCTTTTTTCAGTGCGTCCAGATTTTCGACTCCAAGGTTCTCTCCTGCCGTCTCACCGCCATTGTACTTCAACGCACGGACGGTTGCCACCAACACTGCCGCATCCGGCTTCAGCCCAGCCATCCTGCATTTAATGTCAAAAAACTTCTCAGCTCCCAGATCAGCTCCGAAACCTGCCTCTGTAATACAATAGTCAGCCATTTTCAATGCTGTCCTGGTTGCCCTGACAGAATTGCACCCATGGGCGATATTGGCAAAGGGCCCCCCATGGACAAGAACAGGGGTGTGTTCCAGAGTCTGCACCAGATTCGGCTTCAAAGCCTCCTTCAACAAAGCCGCCATTGCTCCCACAGCCTTTAAATCCCCCGCAGTCACCGGCTCTCCTGCCATATTGTAAGCAACAATAATTCTGGACAGGCGCGCCTTTAAATCTTTCATGTCCTCTGCCAGGCAAAGAATGGCCATAATCTCACTTGCCACTGTAATGACAAAATGATCTTCCCTGACAAAACCATCCAATCTGCTGCCCAAACCAACCACAATATTCCGCAGCACCCTGTCATTCATGTCCATGCAGCGCTTCCACACAATCTGCCTGGTATCAATTTGCAGTTCATTTCCCTGCTGAATATGGTTGTCCAGCAATGCGGCCAGAAGATTGTTGGCGGAAGTAACCGCATGAAAGTCTCCGGTAAAATGTAAGTTCAATTCTTCCATGGGAACTACCTGGGCATATCCGCCTCCTGCGGCGCCGCCCTTAATGCCGAAGCAGGGTCCCAGAGAGGGCTCTCGTAAAGCTACCACCGCTTTCTTTCCCAGCTGTCCAAATGCCTGTCCCAAACCCACGCTGATTGTGGTCTTGCCCTCTCCCGCAGGCGTCGGGTTAATGGCAGTCACTAAAATCAGTTTCCCCTCCGGCCTGTCCTTCAAGGCTGCCAGATAATCTTCCGAAAGTTTTGCCTTATATTTTCCATAATATTCCAATGCATCTTCCGGGACATCCAGCGACTGCGCCACTTTTCCAATTGGCTCCAACACGGCCCTCTGGGCGATTTCTATATCAGTCAATTTTTTTTCTCCCATACCTTTCTCTTACACCTCCTCCAACAACTGCTCAAACTGCTCCGGACTCATAAGAATCTTCCTTGGTTTGGTTCCCTCTTCCTCACCAACCACTCCATAGCCGCAGAGCTGATCCATAATTCTTGCGGCCCTGTTAAAACCAATCTGCAATGCCCTTTGAAGCATCCCTATGGACGCCTTATCCTTGTCAATTATCAGACGTCCCGCCTTTTCAAACAGCTCATCCACTTCACTGCCACCCGAAACACCGCCCGAAGAATTTCCCATATTTTTAATTTTCTCTTCTATCTCCTCCGCATAGGTATTGCCAAGAGTTTGATTCTTCATAAAATCAACCACATCAGACACTTCATTGTCCGATACAAAAGCCCCCTGCACACGGGCTGGTTTCGCGTATCCCTGGGGATAGAACAGCATATCCCCTTTGCCCAATAATTTCTCTGCTCCAACCATATCCAGAATGGTACGGGAATCCACACCGCTGGATACGGAAAAGGCCACCCTGCTGGGCATATTTGCCTTTATCAGGCCTGTAATGACATCCACACTTGGGCGCTGTGTGGCAATAATCAGATGAATTCCCGCCGCCCGGGCCAGCTGGGCAAGACGGCATATGGACTCCTCCACCTCCCCGGGGCATACCATCATCAGATCCGCCAACTCATCTACAATAATTACAATCTGAGGCAATTTTTTCGGGGCGTTCAAATCCCCCTTGTCCCGCATGGTTTCCGCTTTCTTGTTATATCCCTTCAAATCTCTCACATTCCATTCCGCAAACTTCTTGTATCTGTCGTCCATTTCGGCCACACCCCAATGAAGCGCTGCGGAAGCTTTTTTCGGATCGGTAACGACTGGAATTAACAAATGTGGTATCCCATTATAGATACTGAGTTCCACCACCTTGGGATCTATCATAATCAGTTTTACATCCTCCGGGTTTGCCTTGTACAATATCCCCATGATTAGCGTATTGATACAGACAGATTTGCCGGACCCCGTGGCTCCTGCAATAAGCATATGCGGCATTTTGGCAATATCTGCCACTACCACCTTGCCAGCAATATCTTTTCCCACCGCAAACGCAAGATTGGATGGAAAACTTTTGAATTCTTCCGTCTCAAGCAAATCTCTCAGGGCCACCGGAATACTTTCCTTATTGGGAACTTCAATGCCAATTGCCGCCTTTCCCGGTATGGGCGCTTCTATCCTGATATCCATTGCGGCCAGATTCAATTTAATATCATCCGTAAGACTCACAATTTTAGATACTTTTACCCCTTGTTCCGGCTGGAGTTCATAGCGAGTCACGCTGGGGCCCTGACTGATATCCGTAATTGTTACTTTTACTCCAAAAGTACTTAAGGTCTGCTGAAGGTGCATGGCTGTCTGCTTCAGTTCCCGTTCCGAATCACCCGTAATCGCCGCTCCTTTTTGCAACAATGATATAGGTGGAAATACGTATTGTTTCGGAGCTTTTACACCAGCATTCCTGTTCTCTCCAGGAACCTGTGCCCCCATCATTCCATCGGAACCCTTCTGGGGCAACACTGCTCTTGGTTTTTGGGATGTGGGCCTGGTGGGCATCCTCTGAGCAGCAGAATCGGATACCTGTCCCTGTGACGCCGCAAAATTCCCTCTCTCAGAAGGATTGCCGTATGCAGCCTGTTTTGGCACTCCCATACTCTCTCCGGCGTAGTCATCCTGCCCGAACACTTCTGGACCTTTTGCTCCAAATCCCCCTTCTCCTGATACTACCGGGCTTTCCGCTCCATATATTCTTTCTTCCGATACTCCCAGGCTTTCTGTGCCGAAGACTTCTTCTTCCAACATTCCTGGGCTTTCCGCTACAAATCCCCTTTCTTCCGATACTCCCAGGCTTTCTGTGCCGAAGACTTCTTCCAACATTCCCGGGCTTTCTGCTACAAACACTCCTTCTTCTGGCATTCCCGTGCCCTCTGCGTACACATCCCGTTCTGACACTATGATGCCTTCCGCTCCATATGTCTCCGTTTCTGAGTTCCCGAACCTTTCCGTATCACAAGTATCCGAAAATCCCTCTCCGTTTTCCGCATAAAAAGGTTCTTCGGCAGCTCCCGACATAAATGCGCCGTCTCCGAATGCTTTTTTCTCTTCTGATGTATATGATACTTCTTTCTCTGAATCGGAAACGTTTTCCTGGATGGTTCCCTCTCTATGTATTCGTATTGGCAAATCAGGCATATCCCACTGGGCAAAAGCAGGAGCCACTTCCTCCTGCACTTCCGTTTTCGTTTCCCTGGCAGGCTCCTGTGCCTCCTCCTGTAACTTCCCGGAGGGGATTTCGGGATCCTCAGAAGGCGGAATGGTTTCCTCCACAACCTCTTCCGGAAGAATAATCTCATGCATATCATTATGGGATAATACTTTTTCCGGCTTCGGGAGAGTAGCATCCAACATGACACCGGACACTTTTTTCTCCATCCGCAATATCCTTTCGTTTTCTCTTTCTTCTGCTTTCCGCCTCCTGGCTTCTTCTCTGCGGGCACGTTCCTCTTCCTGTTCCTGCCGCCTTATCCTGCTCTGTTCCCGCCTTCGTACCGCATCTTCCCTGCGCCGCTCTGCGCCTTCTCTGCGCCTTTCATAATCTTCTCTGGAAAATTCCCGCACACGGCTGCCCCCACGTTTCAGGCTGTCAATCAACGACTTTTCGGTCAATAATATCAGACAAACCACAGAACAGACCAACACCACAAGCACTGCCCCAATGGCGCCCAGATAATTTTTCAGAAGAAAACCGATACTACCGGCAATGATACCTCCTCCTGCCTTATTGTCACGGCAATTTTCATATAATAAAATCGCGTTATATCCTTCCTCAGTGTTCTCCGCTCCGGTAATTAAATCACATATAATCCCAAGCATAATAAAAAGTATAATTCCCGCAATAAGCTTTCTCAGCGCATTGGAATTGCCCTCATTGGCAAACCAGAACGCCACAGCCAGAAAAAGCAGCACGGGCGCCAAATACGCAGTGAGGCCAAATATTCCAAATAAAACCCCGCTGACGGCATTTCCAGCAGGTCCAATCAAGCCAAAATTGCAGCAAAATAAGAGTGCCATAACCGCAAACAGCACAATCAGTCCTATCTCATGAAACAGAGCACTGTCCTGTTGCCTCTGTATGGCTTCCTCTTTTCTCTTCTGTGCCGCACCCCTTGCTTTTCCGGCGCTCTTAGCTGCACTCTTGGGGGATTTTTTATTTGAAGATGATGTTTTTCTTCCATTGGAAGCAGCCATCCTGCCCACTCTCCTATCTCTAGCGATTTTCCTATTATATCATTTTTCCTCCAACTTGTCATCATATATTTCTGCACATAACATCTATGCTTCCCCACTCTCTGCCTGTGCATTCTTTTTAATCATTTCATGAAGTTTGGCAATGGCCTTGTCAATTCCGCCCACTTCGTCAATGATGCCATGCTTGACTGCTTCCTCACCCACCAGTATGGTCCCCACATCCTTTGTCAAAATACCCGTTTCCGTCATCAACTCTTCCAGGTTATTTTTGCTTATGCTGCAATGATTGCACACAAAACCCGTTATCCTGTCCTGAATCAGTTTAAAATAATCAAATGTCTGCGGAACTCCAATTACCATGCCGTTCATTCTCACCGGGTGAATCACCATGGTCCCGGTGGGCACAATATACGAATAATCCGTACTTACCGCAATTGGAACCCCTATGGAATGACTGCCGCCCAACACCAGAGAAACCGTGGGTTTGCTAAGCGAAGCAATCATTTCCGCAATTGCCAGTCCCGCTTCCACATCTCCTCCCATGGTATTTAACAACACAAGCACCCCTTTAATCTCACTGCTGTCTTCAATGGCGGCCAGGCTGGGCAAGATATGCTCATATTTTGTGGTCTTGGAATTATTGGACAAATTATCATGACCTTCGATTTCTCCAATGATAGATATCAAGTGAATGTTTTCCAGTTTTCCATTTTCGTTCAATGTAGCCTGACCGGTCTGTTCAATTCTTTCGTCAAGATGCTCTTCTTTCTCGATTTTTTTCTCATCCTTCTGCGCCATAATCTTCTCCTATTCCAGTTCCCGCAAGCGGGAACTTGTTCCGGTCTCTTCACTACGGCACCCAAACTGGGGAAGGGGTATTCAGACGCATTCGCGGCTGAAACCCCTTCCGGGTGCCTTCGTTTCGAGACTGTTTTTAATTTTCCAGTTCCCGCAAGCGGGAACTTGTTCCGTCTCTCCACTGCGGTTGAAAAATTCCCAATAAAAAAATGCCAACAGCCTTGACGGAATCTCCATCTTTTCTGTTAGCATTGCCTCTTTGGGCAAAATCATTCATTGATATTAATTTTTTTCATATATCAAAATCATCATCCGCAGTTACGGCATGGTCGAAATCCTCCCCTGTCGAACCAACTTCCCTGGAAAAATCCAAAGTGCGAGGGATGTGCTTTTTGGGCAGCGGAAGAGGGTTTTCTATAAAATTTATCTTTTTTTCACCCTTATCCTCCATAGGAACTTCCACCGAAGAAGTCTTTTCCTGATTTGGCTCCTCAGCCGCTTTTTCCCAGGTTTCTTCCTCTCTATCCTCAAAGATGTCTTCCGCAGCCTTCTTCCGCATATATGGCACTGTTCTAAGGCACTGTCCCACCCCTGTTCCTGCCAGCACCGCAAACAATACATACAGGAGAAAAGAACCCGGCATTTCATTTGTAAGTATTCCATAAAACCCGGCAGTCATAACCAGGCACACTGCCAGCACACACCAGGTCACACATTCTCTTTCCGTATCATGCCAGAAGCTGAAGATTCCAAATACCATAAGCCCCAGCAGCATAATTCCTTCCACATCAGACGCCACCCCTTCCACCACTGCGGGAACATGAAAACTTTTGGGCTGATATAATGTAAACCACGCTTCCGCCGCTTCCGGCATGGAGGTCCCGCTTAAGATTGCCCCTGCCAGGACACATACGCAGAAACCACAGCACAGACCCACCACACAGCAAATCACCGCAACACCCTTCCCTGCCTCGTCCGCTGCTTCCTGACGATGACTGATTGTGGCAAATGCCAAAAGCAACAGCAACAACCCAAGAATATCCAGGTAGCAGTATACAGAGATGAGAACCCCTATGGGGAAAAACAAAAAAGGATGGCATAACTTCAAATAATCGGCTGTTACAATCAAAACAGCCGCCATCAACAGAAAAAAATACAACATTTCAGGCGAAAGAATCAGAGCATTTCTAATCATAAAAGGCGCACACATACAAAAACCCAATGTGACCAATGCGGCCATAACCCCGGCAAATTTCCTTATAATCAGAAATAATACCCCTGAAGCCAGTATCTGCAATATGACCTGAACCCATACGCCAACTGCAAAATCACTGCCCAGCAGAAAATAAAAGGTACGGAGCAAAAGCAGGTACACATAAACTGCCCCATGGGCAATTGGCAAAATATCTCCTTCCGCCCTGGCCATTTCATAATATACCGCCCCTTCCTGCGCATCCGCAATGCCCTCAATCCTGAACAGCACTCCCACAACCACAAACGTAGCTGCCACTATGACTTCCAGCACCAGAAAAAGACTCCGATTCCTGTGTACAAACAGCGAAATCCCCGGCATTCCCTTGCAGATAAGAATTGTCCCGCCGCCCACTGCCGCAGCATAAAGCGCAGTAAAAAAAATCCCCCAGTACGCGTCAAGACCACTCCGTACACAGAGCAGGCTTACCACCCCCACCGCAAGGGTTCCCGTAATCAATGTATACACAAACCATATGAGATAACGGAACGTTTTTCTCCACTGCATTTCATTCTTCCCTGTTTTCCATTTCCGATAGTTTCACTTCTCCAGCCCCATGCTCACACTCAAGCACCGTCTCAATATTATAGCGAGGCCTTTGCTTTACCTCGATATATACCTTTCCAATATACTGCCCTACCATCCCAATGGCAAGCAACTGTAAACCCCCCAGAAGCCAGATTGACAGAATCAGCGAAGTCCAGCCTGGCACAACATGTCCGGTAAAATAGGAAATCAATGCGTAAACCAGCGCCAATAAGGAAACAAATATGATAAAAAGCCCCATCCCCAGTATCAGACTAATGGGTTTTACACTGAAAGATGAAATTCCATTAAAAGCCAGGGCTAACATTTTTTTCAGAGGGTACTTTGATTCTCCTGCCGCCCGTTCCCTGCGATCATAATAGACACAGTCCGTCCGGTATCCCAGCAGGGGCATCAGGCCGCGCAAAAATAAATTGGTCTCCTTATACTTTGAAAATTCTTCCACCGCCCGCCCGGACATCAATCGAAAATCTGCATGATTATATACGGTTTTTACTCCCATGATTCCCATCATCCTGTAAAATGCCTGCGCTGTTGTCCTTTTAAAAAACGTATCAGTCTTACGTTCCCGTCTTACGCCATATACAATATCGTTTCCCTCGTGATATTTGTCCACCATCTCCTCAATCACACTCACATCATCCTGCAAATCCGCATCGATGGAAATGGTTACATCACTCCTGTCCTTGGCAGTAATCAGTCCTGCCGTCAACGCAAACTGATGCCCCACATTGCCTGCCAGTTTTATGCCGCATACCTGACCAGGATGCGCCCCATGCTCTTCTTCTATCAGCTTCCAGGTATTATCCTTACTTCCGTCATTGACAAACAGAATAAAACTGTCCGGGGAAATCTTATTCTTTTGAACCAGTTGATCCAGCACTTCCCGCAGGGCCTCAGACGCAAGCTTCAAAACCTCTTCTTCATTATAGCAAGGGACAACAATTGCCAGTTTATCCATAAATTCTCCGCTTCCTTATTTACCTGTATTCTTATTCATCCCAATTGTGATATACAGCCTGTACATCATCATCGTCCTCCAACAAGTCCAGGATTCGCTGAAGGTTTTTCACTGCGTTCTCCTCTGTCAATGCCACATAGTTCTGTGGTATCATGGTAACTTCCGCGCTCATCATGGGGATTCCCGCCTCTTCCAGCGCTTTTCGCACCTCTTCAAACTGATCCGGATTCGTCAGCACTTCAAAGCTCTCTTCCTCTTCGCTGAAGTCTTCCGCCCCTGCGTCAAGAGCTGTCATCATCAAATCATCGGCTTCCATATCACATTCTTCCCGGTCGATGATAATCTGGCCTTTTTTGTCAAACATAAAAGACACACAGCCCGGAGTTCCAATGTTTCCCTGCCCCTTTGTAAACGCACTCCTTACATTTGCGGCAGTACGATTTTTATTATCCGTAAGAGCGTCAACAATGATTGCGATGCCATTGGGTCCATATCCTTCATATGTCACATATTCATAGTTGACATTGCCCACGTCCCCGGCAGCTTTCTTGATTCCTCTCTCAATGGTATCATTGGGCATATTATTGGACTTTGCCTTGGCAATCACTGCGGCAAGTTTAAAATTATTGGCAGGGTCCGGTCCCCCTTCCTTTACGGCCACCGCTATCTCTCTTCCGATAATGGTAAATATTTTACCCTTTGCCGCATCGTTTCTTTCTTTTTTATGTTTAATATTCGCAAATTTAGAATGACCTGACATACCTTATTCTCCTTATCTTTTTTACATTATAAACAGCGGCTTCCGCCAATGCCTCTTCCCTGCCCTGCCAAATCACGAAGCATCCGCTTCCATATGCTCCGCTTCCTCGGGAAGCCTGGTCACAAGCACGCTCTGAATCATTTTATTCGTAACGGAAAGAATCTTGAAATTATATCCTTTATAATCCACGTCAAATTCTTCGTCCGGCTCCGGAATCTTGTCCAATCTGGAAATAAGAAAACCGTTCAGCGTCTCAAAATCCTCATCTTCAAAAGGAATTCCAAAACGTTCTTCCAGTTCCTCCAAGGGGGTCTTGCCCTCTATCACATATTCATTCTTGCCCCTTTCCTCGATATTCACACTGTCCTCATCATACTCATCCATGATGTTTCCCACAATTTCTTCAAGAATATCTTCCATGGCAATCAGTCCGTCCGTCTGACCGTATTCGTCCACCACAATGACCATTTGCAGCTTTTCCGCCTGCATTTCCCGAAATAGTTCATCTATATTCTTGGTCTTTGGCACAAAAAAAGGTTCCCGCATCAATCCGTCCAAATCTTTCAGAGGACACCTCAGCACATTTTCTTTCCAGTGATACCGCATGGCATCCTTCAAGTGCAGAATTCCTATGATATGATCAATGTTCTCTTCATATACAGGGTATCTGCTGTTTTTCCCCTCCATCATAAAGGTAATGGCATCCTGAAGCATCATGGAAGCGTCGATTCCCACAATGTTCTTCCTGTGGGTCATAATGTCCTGCGCTTCTTTGTCCCCAAATTCAAAAATATTGGAAATCATCTCCGCCTCGCTGGCCTGAATCAACCCCTGCTCATGCCCTTCGTTGACCATGCTTATGATTTCTTCCGCCACATCGATTTCACCTGTCTTGCCGCTGCTTCCGAAAATCTTCAGGATGCCGTTCGCAGTGACGGTAACGATTCCCGTAAATGGAAATAAAACCTTAGTAACCCAATAAACCGGTGTCACACAGGCATATGCCCACTTTTCAGGAACTCTTGCCGCTATCTTTTTCGGCAGCAGAACCCCGATGGTAAGTGTTATGTATAGC
>CAJUGT010000081.1:15366-17898 GCA_910586435.1 uncultured Acetatifactor sp.
CAGCAGAAATGTGGACAGTACCGCCGCAACCGCCATAATCAACTTTGAGGGAATTTCATCCAGTTTGAACTGATTTTCTGCCAAAAAATTCAGACCTGAAGACAGGCTGCGCAGCATATACCCAAGATGAACCGCGCCGATAATCACATTGATCAGTGTGGTAATCAGCTGCATCGTATTATCATATCCCGACGAATCGCTTATCATCGACTTCAATCTGATTGATTTTCTGTCTTTCTCCTCTTCGGCCCTCCTTTCGATTTCTTTCTCATTTAAGGAGCTCAGGGCTGCTCCGAAGCCATAGAAAAACACATCAATCAACAGCAATACCACGAAAAAAATAATACTGGCAGTAGGCCCCTCTTCGTCCATCTCGATACTTTCCTCCAACCTTAATAATGATGTTTTATTTATAGTCAATATTCAAGACCACTAAACCACAATATATCATAACTGCCCCACATTCGTCAAGGACTGCCGTGCCAAAGCCTGAAACTTTCATGTCCACTCCCTTATGTAACATCCAGCTCCAGGCTGACTTTCAGCGCCCTGTTGACCTTTTCCATGATTTCACCGTCCAGATGGCATACTTTGTCCTTCAAGCGCTTTTTGTCGATAGTACGAAGTTGTTCCAGCAATACTACGGAATCCTTATCCATATCATACAATGCAGCATTCAGTTCAATATGTGTAGGCAGTTTCGCCTTATTCATCTTAGAAGTAATCGCAGCGCAAATCACAGTAGGACTGTGTTTATTGCCCACATCGTTCTGAACAATCAATACCGGTCTGATTCCTCCCTGCTCCGAACCAACTACCGGCCTGAGATCCGCATAATATACATCTCCTCGTCTCATTTTGCCTCCCAAAGCATAATTCATGTATGATCCTCTGCTATTTTGCAGATTTACCGTTGCAGGATAAGTATTTCCGGGTTTTTGGGAGTTATTCACCTTTTCCCACCATTTTCCACAATCGGCAAAGCATGGCGCTTTATGAACGGCAATCGGAAACACAAAAAGCGGAATGGTCACTTCAAAATCCTGCCCTTATCCCTGTATATTCTCGGAACCCTTTTCCCAAGTCCGCAAATCAGTTCATAGTGAAAACACCCTGATATTTCACCCAATGTTTCCGCACTGATGACTTCATCCTGGTCCCGCCCCAGCAATACCACTCTGCTGCCCTCCGCGGCTTCCGGAATCTTTGACACATCCACCATAAACTGATCCATACAGATCCTGCCCAAAATCGGCGCTTTCTTTCCATGCAGCAATACATAACCTCTGTTGGAAAGCTCCCTCGGATAACCATCGCCATACCCTATGGGAATGGTCGCCACACGCATGGCTTTGTCCGCTGTAAAAGTGCCTCCATAACTGACAGACGCCCCCTTTTGTATCGTCTTGAGATAGGCAATATGACTGTAAAGGGCAAGCGCCGGTTTCAGAGGAAATTTTGGAGTAACCTCACCCGCAGGTGACAATCCGTACATGGCAATTCCCGCACGAACCATATCCAAATTTGTCTCGGGCATTTCCAGAATACCCGCACTGTTGGCGCAGTGTTTCAAGGGAATTTCCAGCGAAAGTTCTTCTTTTATCATATGGGTAAACTGACGAAAAGTTCTCAGTTGCTCCTCTGTTTTTGACTTATCCGGTTCATCGGCTCGGGCAAAATGAGTGAAAATCCCCTCTATTACAATTCCTTTTTGGCACATCAGTTCCTTTACAAAAGACAGCCCCTCTCTGTCAGGCGTAATGCCGATTCTATTCATTCCCGTATCGACTTTGACATGCACTTTGACAGATTTTCCAGTCCTTTGCGCAGCATCCCCCAATGGCCCGATCATATCCCTCCGAAACGCCGTAATCCGAATCTCCTCCGACGCAAGCATTTCATACTCATCAGGAAAAGAATACCCCAATATGAGCACCGGCTTCCTTATCCCGCTTTCACGCAGAGCATATGCCTCTTCCGCAGTAGCCACCCCAAAACCAAATATATAGGTTAAGGGTTCCAGTTTATGGGCGATTGGGACACTTCCATGCCCGTAGGCATCTGCTTTCACCACTCCCATAAATTTTGTGCCGGATTTGGATATTCCCTTCATGTAATCCATGTTTTCGAGAATTGCGTCCAGATTGATTTCGGCGTAAACCCTTTGATATTTCCGTAAAAATTCCCCTTCCTCCGCTTCACTATAATACATTTTTCACATTCCTTTCCTCTTTTCCTGCTGCAATAAGCTGCATGAAATCTTATTCCCCATTTGGCTCCCCGCCGTCTCACATAAACTCATCATTACAGCATATGCCCGCCGCTTCCGCAATATCTCCGGCCATACAGGAATATTGCCCTCTTTTTGCAGTCACTGTGTCCCCTGCCATTCCATGAATATATACCCCCAGTGAAGCAGCCTCCAACGCCCCCATGCCCTGAGCCAGAAGCGCCGCTATCATTCCCGCAAGCACATCCCCGCTTCCCGCCGTTGCCATACCATTATTGCCGCTCAAATTAATACAGATGGGA
>CAJUGT010000082.1 GCA_910586435.1 uncultured Acetatifactor sp.
GCTGTCCCTTTTATACGACGCTGTAACCGAGCAGAAAGACCTTGTGCCGGAGGAAGTACGGCGTAAGACGGCGGGAGCGGCAAAAAGGGCTGTCATGCAGAGTTACCGTCTGCTCTTTCTATGTAAATATCTTATTGGCAGGCTGGAGAGAGCGGGTATCAGTGTGGTCCTGTTAAAAGGGGTGGGAACGGCGTCTTATTATCCGGTGCCGGAGCTGAGAAAAACCGGGGATGTGGATTTGCTTCTGACAAACCCCATGGAGCTGGATAAGGCAGGAGAAGTATTAGAGGCATGCGGCTGTGTTTTAAGAGAAAAACAATTGTCACTGCACCATATGGTATTTGCTTCCCAGGAGGGAATTGACATTGAACTTCATACAATGCTTGCGGAACCCTTTGATAATCACAGGATGAATCAATATATGCGGGGGAAGCTTGCGGAGTGCGGGGAACATATCCTGCGTGCGGATGTGATGGGGGTTACATTGCCCATTTTGGCGCCCGGGTATCATGCCTATGAACTGCTGCTTCACATGCTTCAGCATTTTCTGCGTGCGGGGTTTGGGCTGAAGCTTTTATGTGATTGGGTCATGTTCTGGAATTCGGAAGTGGAGTCCGGGGAAAAAGAACGGTATCTGTCACTGGTACGGGAAAGCGGTATCAAGGGATTTTCGGATATGGTGACTGCGGTATGCTGCCAATATCTGGGGCTTTCCAAAGAGCTGGTGGGGTGGATGGAGATGGAAGTAAAAGAAGATGGGGTACGGGAGTTTATGGAGGATGTCCTGGAGGCGGAAGAGTTCGGCAGGTCTGACTCGGAGCGCATGGTATCCCTTCGCAACGGAGGGCTGTCGGGATATGTCCGGGAATTTCACCACCAGATGCGTCTGAATTTTCCCGGGGCAGGCAGGTATTTCGTATGCTGGCCCTTGCTGTGGGCGATTACATTGGCCCGTTTTGTGCGTAATAATCGTCGAATACGAAATGTATCCTGCCAATCCATACTGAAAAACGCAGGGCAAAGAGGACGCCTGATTCAGAAGATGGGATTATGGCAATATAAAAAGAAATAAAAAGATTGGCGCGGGCAAGTTGGAAGGGCTTTGAATGGGAAAATTTGGGCGGGAACGGGGCACCGAGGCGCAGAGACCGGAACAAGTTCCCGCTTGCGGGACAAATCGCCATAAATGGCGATTGGAATAGGAGTGAAAATGGACAGAAAAGCAGTTGCGAGAGAAACAGTAAGGATTATGGAACAGGGGTATTATGAAACGAAGGGGGGCAAAGTTGAGATAGGAGAGCAGCAGAAAAGAGCCATTTCAGAAAGTTTTTTGCTGACACCGGAAGAAGGGGAGAAGGTGCTGGCGGAGTATGGGGACAATGCGGGAAGCGGCAGGAGACCTGGAGGGGCCTGTGTCTCCATGACAAAGAACTGTTCAACGGTGGATGCGCTTCTGGAGATGGCCGGGGAAGGTAAAAGAGAAATTGGCATTCTGAACTTTGCCAGCGCAAAGAACCCCGGGGGCGGTTTTCTGAACGGTGCCATGGCACAGGAGGAAAGCATTGCGGCTTCCAGCTGCCTGTACAAAACATTGCTTGCGCATGAAGAGTATTACACGGAAAACCGTTCATGCGGAACCATGATGTATACCGATTATGCCATCTATTCTCCGGATGTGGTGTTTTTCAGAGACGGAAAATTTGGATTGTTGCAGAACCCGGTGACAGCGTCCGTGCTGACGCTCCCGGCAGTGAATATGGGGCAGGTATTGCTGAAGAGGGAGGATGTGAAGCAGGCGGAAAGGGTGATGGAACACAGGATGGAGCTGGCATTGGCTATTTTTGCCAAACAGGGTTGCAGGCATTTGATTCTGGGGGCATATGGCTGCGGCGTATTCCGCAATGACCCGGAAAAAGTTGCTAAGTGGTGGCGGGAACTTATGACAGGGTCTTTTGCGGATACTTTTGAGTCGGTAGTCTATGCTGTGTTGGACCGTTCTGTTTTTCAAAAATGCTACAAAGCCTTTCACGAGAGATTTCCGGCTTAATTGTCACAAAGTCAAATCAAGCACGGTGACACTGTAACCGGGCAGATGCAGTTCGGGCAGTTCGGAAGAAAGCAGCGGCAGGGTTCTGGCGGAGGGAGATACATTGTTTGGACTGGCATGGGAGTTTACGGCGTCAATCTCCGCCGAAAGCTCATATAACACACAGCTTTCCACAGGCCGGTCCGTCTTCAGCTTTATGCTTGTGGTCTGTCCTGAGAGATTGACCAGTTTTACATATAGACGGCTCCCGTCTTCTGACAGGGTGGAGGAATATATGCCTGTAAAGGTGCCTTCTGACAGGGTTTCCACAAAACAGGTCCCCACATGGTTGGAAAATAATTGCTGGACATAATAACTGGGAGTGCCGTAAACACTGTCATTGTCAAACCAGATTAAGTTCGGCTGCCATTGCTGGTGGGAGGTTCTGCCAAAAAGGGGAGCGTAACATGCCATAACCACATGGTCCGCGTTTCTCTCAAGTCCTGTGAGAAAGGCCGCTTCGCAGAGGGCCGCATACCAATTGCTTTCCCGTTTTTCAGTTTGACCGCAGGTGTGCGCCGCATATTCACCGGCAAATACTTTCGGCAGGGATCTGTCATAATTGTCATACCTGCGAATGTTTGCCAGAAACCATTCCGGCGATTGATAGAAATGTTCGTCCACGGCATATGCTTTGTCTTTGTTTTCACGCATCCAGGCGTAGGCGGTATCAAAATCTTTTCCTTCGGAAGTCCAGCCGGCCGAGGTAATCAGGCGTATTTGGGGATAGTACCGCGAGATGGCTTTTTGAAACGCTTCATAACGTTCAAAATACGCCTCTCCCCATTGTTCGTTGCCAATGGCTAGGTACTCCAGGCCAAAAGGTTCCGGATGGCCCATTTCGGCACGGATACTTCCCCAGGGACTGTCCGAGGGTCCATTGGCGAATTCAATCAAATCCAGGGCGTCCTGAATCCATTTGTCCAGGCGATCCAGTTCCACCAGCAGACCCTCGTGCCATTGGCAGGTCATTCCGGCGTTTATCACAGGAATGGGTTTTGCCCCCAGGTCTTCGCATAATTGGAAATATTCATAAAAACCCAGTCCGTAGGACTGGAAATAATCTTCAGAGGAATGGCCGTTTAACTGGTATTCTTTCATCTGCCATCGGTTCCAGTTAGTGGGTCTGGCGGAAAGACTTCCTATGGTGTCCTTCCAGCAGTACATATTATCGAAACTGCGTCCTTCCACAATACATCCCCCCGGAAAACGCATGAATTTGGGGGAGAGTGCCTGAAGCATCTCTGCAAGATCCTTTCGCATACCGTTTTCGCGATTGTGGAAGGTATCAGCGGGAAAGAGGGAGATAAGGTCAAGATCCACGCTTCCTTCTTTTCCCAGCAGGATTTCAAGAAAGGCATATTTACAGTCCTTGGAGGCGGTCAGGGTCATTGTGTACCTGGTCCAGCCGTGTCCCGCCCGCACCAGAGCAAGTTTTTTTTCACATTGGGGAATGCCCTCTCTGTCCGTCAGACGAATTATCAGGGAAATGGGGGCAGCGTTTCTGGCATAACAGGAGAAGCGGTAAGCCATATCTTTTTGGACCGCAAATCCTTCCTTGCAGAAGCCAAGGTTGCGTATGCCCTGATTTTGCGTTCCGGTCAGCCGGGCATAGTTTCCGTGGGCCTGGCTTAAAGGGAAGCGGGATTTTATGGAAAAATCGCAGTCACCTGTCCTTTCCCAGCAAAGCATTCTCAAATCGTTCTCACCATTGCTGTCATAATACTCAAAAGAGCGGTTTGCTATCAGTTCCCCGTACAGGCCGCCGTCTCCGGCGTAATTAATATCTTCAAAGAAAATGCCATAGAGAAGGGGGCTGACTGGGGAAAGGGTGTTTGATGTGTTGATCTTGAGTTCTGTCATGTTGAGAATCCTCCTGGTGCTTGACATTATGCTGACTTGCTGCCATGCGTGGGCATTACTATCAGAAAAAGCAGATTGATTATATCAATATATGGGAATATAGTCAATTCACATTTCCAAGATTCAAAAAAGAATTGAAAAATGTACAAAAAAATTAAAAAATTCCTGTGATTTTAGTTAGACTTGTGTTATACTGAAAGACAAGAGCAAAGAAAGTGGAGGAGGGACTATGAATATCAAAGATTTCACCGATATGGAACGATTTGAGAGAATTATGTCGAACTGGGCGGAAGCCACCGGCCTTGCTACCGTGGCGGTGGGAATTGACGGAAAATACATCTCCCAATGTTATAATTTCACGGATTTCTGTATTAAACTTACAAGGGGAAGCAGTAAGGGGTGTGAGAGATGTGAAAAGTGTGACAGAGAGGGAGAAGGTGTGTACCATTGCCATGCGGGGCTGATTGATTTTGGTCTGCCTCTGATGGTGAATGGAGAAAAAGTTGGTTCGGTGATTGGTGGTCAGGTTCTGCCCGAATCGCCTGATGAGGAGAAATTCCGACAGGTGGCCAGGGATATTGGTGTGGATGAGGGACAGTACATAGAAGCGCTTCATAAGGTAAAAGTGCGTTCAGAGTCCGCAATCAAAGCCTCTGCGGAATTGTTGGGAGATGTATTGAATCACTTTATCAATTCGGAGTATGCGAAAAAGGTCAACGGCGTCATTATTGACAAGCTTTCCACCGGCGTCACGGCAACCCATGGACTGGTGGAGCAGATTACGCTGAAGACAACGGAACTGAAGGCTCTTCAGAATAAACAGAAGATACTGGCTCTCAATGCCAGTATTGAGGCGGCCAGGGCAGGCGGCGGCCAGGGAGCGGGATTTGCGGTGGTGGCCAAGGAAGTGGGGAAACTGTCAGAGCAGAGTACATTGGTAAATAAAGATATTGAAGAGATTGTGCGCAAGATTGCGGAGGCGGTGGAGGCAATGCGGGAATAAGCCTTACTTGCGGCACAGCGTCCTATGGCGGAAGAATATTCCGGCAGATGAATAAATGGAAGGAGAAGTATGTAAAATGAATCCGTATTATCTTGCGATTGATATTGGCGCGTCCAGCGGACGTCACATTCTGGCACATCTGGAAGAGGGTAAGATGGTGTTGGAAGAAGTGCATCGTTTTCCTAACGGTATGGTGGAAAAGGATGGGGAGAATACCTGGGATGTGGAGGAATTGTTTGCGCAGATTAAGCTGGGAATGAAGAAATGCGCGGAATTGGGCAAGATTCCTGTGAGTGTTGGCGTGGATACCTGGGGCGTGGATTTTGTCCTGCTGGATGAAAATAATAACCGTATCGGCAATGCGGTGGCATATCGGGACAGCCGAACAAAGGGCATGGATGAGGAAGTTTATAAGATTATTTCGGAAGATGATCTGTATGCCCGGACAGGGATACAGAAGGCCATTTTCAATACGATTTATCAGCTGATGGCTTTGAAGATAAAGAAACCGGAACAGCTTCGGAAGGCAAAGAAGATGCTTATGATGCCGGATTATTTTCATTATATGCTCTGCGGCGCAGGGGCCACAGAGTATACTAACGCAACCACGGGACAGCTGATCAGTCCGGAGACAAAGGATTGGGATAAAGAATTGATTGAGAAGCTGGGGTATCCCCAGGAGATTTTCCAGGAACTGGTGCAGCCGGGAGCTGTTCTGGGTGAGCTGACGGAGGAAGTGCAGAAGGAAGTGGGATTCAGTTGTGAAGTGGTAGTGCCTGCGACCCATGATACCGGTTCCGCAGTGATTGCGGTGCCGACGGACAGCGATGCGCCTCTCTATATCAGTTCAGGTACCTGGTCCCTTATGGGGACAGAACTTTTGAAAGCCAACTGTTCCCCTGAAAGCAAGGTACATAATCTCACAAATGAAGGCGGATACGACTATCGTTTCCGGTATCTGAAAAACATAATGGGATTGTGGATGATTCAATCCGTGAAAAAGGAAATCGGAGGGGAGCTGGGATTTGGAGAGATATGTGACATGGCGTCCAAATGTGACATTACGTCTATCGTGGATTGTAATGACGATAGATTTCTTGCGCCTGAGAACATGACGGAAGAAGTGCGCAGGGCATGCCGGGAATCCGGGCAGCAGGTTCCGGAAGGGATTGCGGAGGTTGCCTCGGTTATTTATAACAGTCTTGCGAAATGCTATGCAAGAACCATAGAGGAACTTGAGGGAATCACAGGAGAAAAATATGACCGAATTCATATTGTGGGCGGCGGCGCGAACGCAGACTACTTAAACAGGCTTACGGCAAAGGCCACAGGCCGTTCTGTCTATGCCGGCCCTACAGAAGCCACCGCAATAGGCAATCTGGCGGCACAGATGATGGCAGCGGGCGTTTTGGACGGCCTGAAAGCCGCACGGGCTTGTATATTGAATTCCTTCCCCATTCAGAGATATGAGTGACAGTTTAACATTGGTTGGAAGTTTATCACCGCTGGAAGATAACTGGTCTGCGCTCTGCCTTAAGAGGCGGGGAACTTTGTAGACAGACCTGAAAATATAATGAAAAGAGAGGAAAAAGAAAGAATGACAAGCAAGGAAAGGTATGAATCCGCAAAAGAAATTTACGCGTCTTACGGTGTGGATACGGAGGCGGCAATTCTGGCATGTATGGAAGCGCCGGTAGCGCTTCACTGCTGGCAGGGGGATGATGTCATTGGTTTTGACCATGACGGCCCTTTGACCGGAGGCATCCAGACCACCGGAGATTATCCGGGCAAGGCGAAGACACCGGAAGAGCTGATGCAGGATATGGATAAGGCGCTCAGTCTTATGCCTGGTAAGAAGAAGTTAAACCTTCATGCATGTTACGCAATTTTTGAACCGGGTGAATTTGTGGATCGTGATAAAATTGAGCCCAAGCATTTTCAAAAGTGGGTGGAATTCGCAAAAGAAAGAAATATGGGAATCGACTTTAATCCCACATTTTTCTCCCATGACAAGGTAAAAGACGGCTTGACTTTGTCCAGTCCTGATGAGGAGACCAGGAAATTCTGGATTAATCATGGCAGGGCATGTGTGCGTATTGCGGAATATTTTGCCAGGGAGACAGGGATTCCCTGTGTTATGAATATTTGGACCGGGGATGGATATAAGGATGTTCCTGCGGATCGTATGGGACCCAGAATGAGGTATAAGGATTCCATTGAACAGATTTTGGCTGAGCCCTTTGATAAGAATCTGGTGAAACCCTGTGTGGAATCCAAGGTATTCGGCATTGGTGTGGAAGCCTTTACAGCGGGAAGCGCGGAATTTACGCTGAGCTTTGCTGCTACACACGAAGGCTGCCTGCCGCTGATGGACAACGGGCATTATCATCCCACGGAAGTGGTGTCTGATAAGATTCCCGCATTGCTTTGCTTCTATCCTGAAATTGCTTTGCACATTACTCGCCCCATCCGTTGGGACAGCGATCATGTGGTGCTATTTGACGATGAGACAAGAGAAATGGCAAAGGAAATTGTAAGGTGTGAAAATGGCCTGAAGAGAGTATATATGGCGTTGGATTATTTTGACGCAAGCATTAACCGTGTATCTGCCTGGGCTATGGGCTTCCGCAGCTGGGAGAAGGCACTGCTCTCCGCATTGTGTACCCCCCATGCCGCACTGAAGAAGCTCCAGGATGAGAACAGGATGACAGAGCTGATGGTGGAACAGGAAGCGGTTAAGACATTGCCTTTCGGTGATATTTGGAACGAGTATTGTGAACGCTGCGGAGTGGTGTCCGACAAGAATTTTTATAGTGAAATCAAAAAGTACGAAGAGGAAGTTCAGTTGAAGAGAAATTGATAAACGGGACAAAAATGTGTAAATCGGGGTGTCATTTATGGCGCCCCGAAGGTTTATGCACAGGCTGACACCTGGTAGTGTCAAATGGGATATGAAAAAACAGCAACGGACAAGCCCGGGAGAATTTACTGACAAGCCTGCGGCAGGAAATTCTCCCGGATTCAGGGAGCTTGGGAGGCAAGTTGCGGAACTAAATTGGAGGGTTATGGAATGAATAATATTTTTGGTGTGAAGGTAATGGAAGATTATATCCGTATGTGCCATGACGGTGTACGGCAGGGATGGCATGAAAGAAACGGGGGAAATCTGACTTATCGTATGAAAGAAGAGGAAGTGGCGGAATGCCGTCCTTATTTTAAAAAGGAGGCGGGACCATGGGTAAATCTTGGGGTACAGGCGGATAACTTGGCGGGGGAATATTTTATATCCACCGGCAGCGGTAAGTTTTTGCAGAATGTGGGACTTGAGCCCCAGAACAGCATATGTATTGTGGAGATTAACAACGTGGGTGATTCCTGCCGTATCGTTTGGGGATTGGAAAATGGGGGCAGGCCCACCAGCGAGTTTCCTACACATTTTATGAACCATTCTGTGAGAAAACGTGTCACCAATGGGGCGAACCGTGTGATTTATCATGCCCACACCCCTTATGTCATTGCGTTGACTTATGTACTGCCCTTGAAATCAGAGGTATTTACCAGGATGCTTTGGAAAAGCGCAACAGAGTGCTGTGTGGTTTTTCCGGGCGGCGTGGGTGTGGTCCCATGGATGGTTCCCGGCGGGCCTGAAATTGCGAAAGCCACCTGTGTTCTCATGGAAAAATTTGATGCGGCAATCTGGGCATTCCATGGATTATTTGTATCCGGACCTGACTTTGATACCGCTTTCGGGCTTATGCATACCATAGAAAAAGCGGCGCAGATTGCGTCCATCGCATTGGCGGCAATGGGAGGGAAGACGCCAAGACAAATGATTACGGATGACAATCTTCGTGATATTGGAAGGGATTTTGGTGTGACGTTAAACGAAGAAATCCTGGCATATCATTCGGAAGATGACTTGTATTGCTGATTAGTCCATTCTTTTAAATACAGTCATAGGAAGGGAATATGTCCAGACCGTGCTGACAGATTAAATTATGGGGGAAATCCAGTTCTTTTATAAGTTCCAGGGCTTCCCGGACATTTCCCAGTTGTTCCCTGCCATGACTGTCGCTTGACAGAACGATTGGGCAGGAGAGTGCCGCGCATTGGTCCAGCAGCGTTATGGCGTTTGCGCGTCCGCCGCTGCGATGACTGTCCGGCAAAAGGGACACATTGTTGAGTTCCGGCATGATTCCATGAGAAAGGGCAGCAGTTACAAGTTCCCGGTAATCCACTGGAAAACGGGAATCATCACAATGTCCGATGATTTTAACGTTCGGGTGACTCATGGAGCGGATATAGGCGTTGGTGTTTTCCCGTATGGAGCCGGAGGTGTAGGTATTTTGATGCATGCTGATGATACAATAATCAAGGGTTTGAAGGATGTCATCAGGTATGTCAAGGTGTCCATCCTGGTCCAGAATATTGGCCTCCGCTCCATAAAGGAGGTGAACGCCAAAACGCCTGTGTTCACAGAGGGACAGGCCACGGAAATAGGACAGATCGGCGCTTCCGGGGGTAGCGGGGCCATGGTCACTGATTCCCAATAGCTCCATCTGCCGCTTTCCGGCCTCTCTGGCCAAGTCCGTGATACTGTCATTTGTGCCATGACCGCCGGCGCAGGTATGGGTGTGCAGATCCATCTTCCAGTATAAGGTATTTGTTGTGTTCATCATGCAATCCTCCTGAAAAATTGAAAGCTGTCAAATTCAGCGTGCCTTTTGGGGCAGGGCATTTAACATTTCTTTCAAATCTTCTTCGTCCAGTCCATAGGCCAAAAAAATGAATTCTTTATAGCACCCGATAAAATCCAGATATTCATTTCTGCGGTTTAAATCCAGCAAAAGCAGACAGCCATTGTGAAATATGTCATAATCTGGTTTTTCCTTTTTAGCTTCCGCAGCCGCACGGTTCATAATTTTCTCCGCTATGGCTTTTCTTTTTGATGTATTCTTAATTTTTTGCAACGCTTTTCGAGCAAGGCAGGATATTTCCACATGTTCGGTCAAAGCAACCTCTGTCAGAGCGTCCTGAATCAGTGAAATTGTATTATCGGCGTCCCAAATATCCGAGCCGGATAAAAAGTTTACAACCAACAGACGTCTGAGGAGATCTCTTTCTTTGCTTAGAACAGGTGGTTCCAGTTCTATTCTCAAATCTTCGTATTTTACTGTATTATCTTCCTTAATCCAATAAAACAGGGCCTGCCGGTATTGCTCATAAGCTGTCATTAATTTCAGCCAGGAGGAACTGTGGTCAGGACTGAATTCTGTCATGTCTGTCATGATGTTGTCATGTTCCTTTCATGTGATATGAAACCAAACCGCTGCTTCATATAGTCACAGATACCATACAAGTCATATAATGATTTGCGGAGCATAAAGCGATTTCCTTTGTGACTGATAATGGTTGAGGACTTTTCACCAGCATGGGTGAGATCTAACAACTGTGTTTTACAGCATAATAACATGAGTTTGAATTTTTTCCAACTATTTTATGTGGATGTAGGAAAGTGCCCTGACTAAATGTGCAAATCTTTTCTACAGAATACAATAATCCCTGTGGTGTAGAGAATGACAGCGCCAATAAGCAATGCAAGTGTTCCCATGATGGCACTGCTTTTGCCCGCAGTGATGCCATTTGCGTCAAAAAGGGTAAAGAATGTGAAATGCTTTATTACCGCAGCCTTTTCGCCTGCGTTTGCCAGCATTTGAAGGATATACATAAGCGCCGGGGCGCCTGCGCCAAAAGCAATACTGTATTTTGAATCTGAAAAAATACAGGAAGCAAGGAAACAGATACTTCCAATAAATAAGTGCAGGCATAAAAGGGCTGCGTTTAATTTTATCAACTCTGATAGGACCAATTCTCCTGGAAAGCTTGTTTCTGCTATTGCCACTTCCAGCCCGGTTGCGAAAATAATTATCAGCAATATTCCACTGAGGAGAACAGACATCTGCGTTAAGGCGATAGTCCTGCGCTTTGTTGGAGCGGCCAATAAGAGTGCCATGGAACCCTTATCCGTATACTTCGCAATAAGGCCGTTTCCACGCAGAATGCAGAACACCATGGGAAAAACCAACAGTATAAATCCATAAAGGTATGAAATCATAAAGCCTATCAGACTTGTGGCTCCGGCACTCATTCCCACCGAAGCCATGAGCTCGGGCATTACTTCATAAAAGTTATCTAAGGTTGCCATCATCTCGGGGTCGTACATACGGATAATGATGGTGACATACATGGAGATAATGGCGGAAAAAATGAGGAGCATTTTAAGACTGCCTTTCATTTCACGTTGATATAATGTCATATTAAGCATTTTTGTCACCTCCGTAATAGTTCATAAATATTGTTTCAAGACTTTGCTTTGCTGCGACTTTAACCTGATTTCCATCCCGTACCCCGCCAAAATCCCGGGCGAAATCCTCCGCCAGATCCGGTGAATCCAAATGAACTGTATAAGTGCGCATATGGCGTTTCCTTAATGTTTCAACCGAGTCAACCGTCACAAGCTTTCCGTTTCGGATAATACCAATGCGGTCACAGGTCCGTTCTACTTCTTCAAAAATATGGCTCGACAATAGAATGGTTTTTCCCTTCTTTTTTTCTTCCGCAATCAACTCTATAAAACGATTTTGCATTAAAGGGTCAAGCCCGCTTGTGGGCTCATCTAAAATCAATATGTCAGGAGCGTGCATAAAAGCGGAGACAATGCCAAGCTTTTGTTTCATTCCCTTGCTCATTTTTTTGATTTTGCCTTTGGGATTTAATTCAAACCGTTCCAGCATTTCCTGTATTCTGTTTTCTTTGTCAATGTTGCGGTAAGCTGAAATAAATTTCAGAAACTCATTTCCGGTCATATCATCAAAAAAGCTGATTTCTCCGGGGATATAGCCAAGTCTTCTCTGAATTTCATCCCGTTGCTTCCAGCAATCCAAGCCATCAATCTGAGCACTTCCTGACTTAGGTTTGATAAATCCCATCAAATGTCGGATGGTTGTTGTCTTGCCGGCGCCGTTGGGACCGAGAAATCCAAAGACCTCGCCCTTTTCCACTTGAATGGACACATCGAAGATTCCTTTTCCCGAGCCATAATCCCGAGTCAGGTTTTGCGCGTTTATTACCCTCATTGATATTCCTCCTTATAGGCGATACTTTTGAACATCGCTGTCCAATGTGTGAATTCTCTTTTTACATCCTCAATTTCAATTGGTTTGCCTTCCATTTGCCTGGAGTGAAGATAACCGTCAGTTATCCAAACTAACATATGGTAAATTCGTTCCGGGTCAATTCCCTCTTTAAATTTACGCAGTTCAAGGTTTTTGAAATAGGTTTCGTATTTCCTGGATTTTCCATTGCTGATTTCTGTTTGAATTTCATTTGACACGTCCTCTTTTTGTGAGTAAAAGCAACGAATTGAAAAATGCATGATAAACGGGTTTTCTATAAGCATCTTCACTTTCTTTTCTGTTGCGTAGGCAATCAATTCAAAGAAGTCAGTAATCTCTAATAAATGTGTATCAGAAATGGCGTCCTCAACAATTTTTGACACATATTCAAAAGTGTGCATATAAAGAGTCTTTTTGTTATGGAAATAATAAAACAGCAATCCTTTTGAAACCCCCGCCTTTGATGCTATCAAGTCAGTGGATGCCCGCTTATATTCATATGCTCCAAATACTTCCATAGCAGCATTGTAGATAGCTTTCTGTTTCTCCCTGGAGAGTTCATAAAAAGCTTCGTTCATCTTATTTCTCCTATTTAGAGTTCCCGCAAGCGGGAACTTGTTCCGGTCTCTGCACTTCGGTGCCCCTATGAGGGAAGGGTTATTCAGCCGCTTTTGCGTCTGAAAACCCTTCTCTGTGTCTGAAAGACACATTGCACCCCCGTTCCGAGACTGTTTATAAATTTCCTCTTGCCATTTCTTAGCTGGACTATTTTTGACCAATTTGGTTTGACCGAGTTGTCTGTTTTTTATTATATAGGATTGACTCAAATTTTCAAGGGGGCTGTTACAGGTGGAAGGATTGGGTATAGAATATATGTAACTGCGTTATTTGTGAGTATCAGAAACAGATAGAAAAGGATGAGTACAGGGGCGAGACAATTGCCCTGGGGGGGAAATTGGGTCTTGCCGTGGCTGGGATTGCTGGGTATAATAGTATATATGTCCGTCAGCTTCTGCCGATATTTTTCCTTTGGACGTCTTTGCGCATAAAAAATGGAAGCAAAGGGGCTCGAACCCTTGGCCTCCCGCTAGTCAGGCGAGCGCTCATCCCAGCTGAGCTATGCTTCCATAGGTAGTATATCAAGGGCAATATTCTGACAAAACCGAAATAATGAATCCTTGTTTTATGTGCTTAAACGTACATAAATCCACGATTTAATACAATGACCTTTTGATGAACAGTGGTCATGATTACAGTTCAATCATGGCGCAGAGGATCTTTCGGCTGATATTTGCCTTGCATGGGGATATTATAACATGTTCAAATGAAAAATGGAAGAGAAAAATCAAAAAATTAGGACGAAGGAAATTGCAGGGTTATTGTTCACTCGGTGTTACCGCAAGGCGTTTTCATGCGTCTTTTGCATGACAAACCCGAGGTTGCTGTGCGCCAAAGCGCCTGTCCAAAGGCGGATTACCGCCTTGGCGTTTTGGGTGCATCTGTTGCTGTGAACGGCGTGAACAGTAATATTGCAGGGAGCGCTTATGGAGATAAAAAAGATTCGTGTGGGAAATTTGCTGCTGTCATCTAATGTATTGATGGCTCCCCTTGCCGGATATACCTGTTTTCCTTTTCGGATGCTGGCATATGAACTGGGGGCGGGGTTATGCTTTACGGAGATGTGCGGTGCCAATGGGTTAAAATATGATGACAAGGCCACAAAGCGTCTGCTGGTTACTTCAGAAAAGGAAAAGGTGAAAGCAGTTCAGCTGCTGGGCGGTATTCCGGCAGTGATGGAGAAAATGGCGGGAAGTGAGCTTTTGAGAGAATTTGATATTATTGACATCAATATGGGATGTCCCGTTCCCAATGTCTTTAAGAGCGGAGAAGGAAGCGCGCTGATGCTGGATCAGAAGAGGGCGGCTGCCATTATCCGGGGATGCAAAAGAAGCGGGAAGGCAATAACGGTAAAATGCCGCACTGGCATACGGGAAGACGATATGTTTGCGGCGGAATTCGCCCGTGTGTGCGAAGACGCAGGGGCGGACATGATTACCATTCATGGCAGGAGCAGAAGTATGATGTATGACGGAAAGCCATATGTGAGAGAGATTGCTATGGCGAAGGCGGCGGTGTCCATACCGGTGATTGCCAACGGGGGAATATTTTCTGTGGAAGATGCGACAAGGATAATGGATGAGACGGGAGCGGACGGAGTGATGGTGGCTCGCTATGGCCTGGAACACCCTTTTATTTTCAGTGAATTGACCGGACGGTCTTCCGGGAAGACTGCCCATCAGATTCTAATGGAACAGGTAAATCTGACTGCGCAATACTATGATGAGACATTCACCCTTGGATATATTAAGAAAATTGCCTCATATATGATGAAGAAGCGAAAAGGAACTAAGAAATACAAAGAAAGATTGTTTCAATGCGGGAATCTGGAGGAATTGCGGGAAGTGGTTTCACTGATTTTTTCCATGTAATTTATTCCCGCAGGCAATGAGCCAAGCGGCCGTGCTTGCACGGACAGTTGGCGAATGCCGCAAGGGTCAAATACCCCGCCCCTTGGGGCGTTGCAAGCTTGATACCCCGTTGATTGCAGCGGGGTCTTTGATTAAGGTATTGTGGTGTCAGGTATTCGTATGTGTGGAAGGGGGAAATTCCCCATGGTTACAAAGGGGCAGAACTGGAATAAAGTTATTATGAGAAAAGTATGAGGATGGGGAGATGTGGGAAGAATATAGTATCAGGGACGGAGTATTGGAGAGTTACGAAGGAAGGGAAGAAACTGTCCATGTGCCGGAAGGAATTCATACCATTGGGGAAGGGGCGTTCAAGGGATGTGTGTCCCTGAAAAAAGTAATTTTGCCCAAGGGACTCAAATATATCCTGAGAGACGCTTTTAAGGGATGCAGAAAGCTGGAAGAGGTGGAGATTCCGGATGGGGTGGTTTACATAGGCGCCTATGCCTTTCATCGCTGTCATGAGCTGAAAAAGGTGCTGTTACCTCCTTCGGTGGAAGAGCTGGGGGACTGTGCGTTCCTTTACTGCGACAGTCTTAAAGAAGCCCGGATACCGGGAGTAAAGCGGCTTGGGACCCAGGCTTTCGCAAATGGGATGTCTTTGGAATGCCTTGAAATATCCGGTGAGTTGGAACAGGGATGTATTTGTGACGTTTTTACCGGATGTGGCAGGGTAACGGAGATTTCCATTGCCAAGGGGGAATGTTATTCCATGCCCAATGTGGTGGAAGCGGCAGTGGGAGAGATTTCTCTGCCGCCTCTTGTGAGAATCATTGTATGGGATATTTTGCGGATGATGGAACTTGAGGGCAGGTGTCTGGTCAGGTTCCGGGTGAACATTAAGCATGTGGAAGTGCCGGAAGGGATAGAATGCCTGGGGAAGAGCTGTTTTTTTGATATGCGGGGGATTATCACCGTGAAACTTCCCAAGTCCCTTCAAAGCATTCAAAGCAAGGCCTTTCGTAATTGTATCAGCCTGGAGAAAGTATATTTTGGCTCAGAGCAAGTTCAGATTGATAAGGATGCTTTCAGAAACTGTACCTCTCTGAAGACCGTGAAAATCTGTGAGGAAAACGAATATGTTTTTGAGGGAATTTCCAGCATACGAAAGACAAGCGGGCAGGAGGTGGCTTCTGGCAATGAGTCGGATACGCTGCCGTCTCTGGTCCGTGATGTGCATCAACAGGTATTCGGCAATTTCAGTCTCAGCGGTACAATTCTCTTAAAATACATCGGGGCGGAGTCCAGAGTAATCGTTCCGGAAGGCATTACCAGGATTGCCGAAGAAGCGTTTGCGGGAAAAGAGAATATTGATAAGATTATATTGCCGGAGAGTCTTCGGGAAATTGGGGCGGAAGCCTTTCGAGACTGTCTGCTGTTGCAGACAATTCAACTGCCGGAAGGTGTGGAACGGATTGGGTGGGGGGCGTTTGAAAATTGTGTGAAACTGCTTCGTGTCAGCCTTCCGCCTCAAATTACCGTGGTGGAAGCCAGGACATTTCGGCATTGCAGGGCATTGCAGGAGATACAGTTTCCCAAAGGGCTTCTTACCATAGAAGAGAGTGCTTTTTATGGCTGTGATGTTCTGAAGAGATTGTGTTTTCCCGAGAGTCTGACGTTGATTGGTGAAATGGCTTTTTATTGTTGCAAAGGTCTGAAAGAGGTGCGTCTGCCATCACGGACAATCTGTGTGAAGAGCCTGGCCTTCGCGAAAAGCGGAGTTCGCAGGGTATGGGTGTCCGGGAGCGGGGAAGGCGGAGCAGGTGGCAGGCTGTATGGAGAAAGTATATTTGCGGATTGTGTGAAACTGAAAACTCTGGAATTTCAGGAGGGTGTAAGGCATATTCCGGATAAATTTGCCTGGGGATGTACGGCGCTGGAAGAGGTTATTTTGCCTGATTCGCTGGAATCGGTGGGGCGGCACCCTTTAGAGGGGACGGCCTTTTTAAAGCAATGGCAGGCGAAGCAGGCAGCAGGGTCAGAGCAGATACCAAACCAGACCGAAGGGGATGAATGTGTCTTCTGGGATGGCCGGAATCTGGAAGGGGAAGTGTGGATTAGAAAGCCCGTAAGGATTGTGGCGGGAGGGGCCTTTTATGGCAATACAAAGGTGACAAAGATACATTTGTCAGAAAATGTACGTTCTATTGGAGGGGCGGCATTTAAGGGATGCAAAAGTCTGCGGAAAGTATGGTGGCCGGTAGGGGCAGAGAATCTGGAAGTGGAAGTGTTTTCCGGCTGTCAGGCGCTGGAAGAAATATTTTTGGCACAAGAGTCTGGAAAAGAAGGCATTGGGGAGTCGGAGGAAGTATTTCTTCCTGTGTGGAAAACCATTGGGGAGCGAGGGTTTTATCAATGCCGGAAGCTGCAAGAGCTAAGATTGGAACGGACGGAAAGCATTGGGCGGGAAGCCCTGGCAGGGTGTGGGTGCCTTGCGCAAAGCAGGGTGAGTGAAAATCTTAAGATGGGGGAAAGGGCTTTTGAGAATACCTGTTTTATGGAGGAAGTCGGGGACGGCATATTCGTTGTGGGGAATGTAGTGGTTTCCGGAGAGTTATGTCAGGGTGAAGTCAGCCTGCCCGAGGGTGTGGTGGGAATTGCGCCCTATGGATTTTCAGGGAATTCCAGGGTGACAAAGCTGTCATTGCCCCACAGTCTTCGCTGGATCGGGGAAGGGGCTTTTTTTGGATGCCGCAGTTTGGAGAAAGTGGTGTTTTCAATGAATCTCTCCGAAATTGGCGCCCATGCGTTTGAGAAATGTATCTCCCTGCGGGAGGTGGAGAGTGATGTATGGGAGGTGGGAGAGGCAGCTTTTGCAGGCTGTGTGTCCCTTGTGAGAGCTGTGTTTCCCAATCTTTTTATCCTGGGGAAAAGACTTTTCGCAGGGTGTCATCATCTGGAAGAATGCGTCTGTGAAAAGGGAAAAGAAGTATGGGAATTTTGCTTCAGCGGATGCGGAAAGCTGAAAAATTTTCTTTTTGACAGCCTGTGGGCGGTGGGAAAATATGGGTTTGAAGGGTGCGGAAGCATTACCTGTGTCAGATTTGGAGACGGGGTTTTTGTGCGGGAACATGCTTTTGAAGAC
>CAJUGT010000083.1 GCA_910586435.1 uncultured Acetatifactor sp.
GAAAAGCTGAGAGAAATGGGGCTGTAGAGGTGAAATGGAAGGCGCAGGCGTCGGACTGTGATGGAGGACAGGGAAAATGAAGGACGGTCAGGGACGGAAAGGATTGGGTGTGTGAATGGAAAAACAGATTTTGCTTAGTATTTCCATCCTGGTTTCGGGAAGGGACAATACGGCAAGACAATGTATTGACTCCCTGGACAGACTGCGTGGCAGGGTGGCCTGTGAACTGCTTGTGGTGGATACAGGCTGTTCGGAACGGATGCGAAGCTGGCTGGAGCAGCGGGCCGATAAAGTGATTCCATTTCAGTGGTGTAATGATTTTTCGGCAGCCAGAAATGCAGGACTGAAAGAAGCATCCGGCAAATGGTTCATGTTCCTGGATGACGATGAATGGTTTGAGAGTACAGATGGGATAGAGCGTTTTTTCCTGGGGGGAGAGTATAAGCAATATGCATCGGCGTCTTATGTCATACGAAACTATTTGGATATGGAGGGAAGGCAATGGCAGGATATTTCATTGCCCCGTATGGCCAGAAGGGACACTCATCTGTGTTTTGTTTATCCGGTGCATGAAATGTTATGGCCACGGTATGAACCGGAGAAACAATTGGAGGACTATGTACATCACTATGGATATGCCTCCGCAGATCCCAGGACGCAGAAAGCGAAACACAAGAGGAATTTGGAATTGCTCATGCCCGCCATAGAGAAAGATCCCGGCTGTATGCATCATTATTTACAGGCAGTCATGGAATATATTGCTTTGGAAGATTTGGAGGCAGCTCTGGGGATTGGGGAGACCGGAATTCGCAGGTACGAACCTGGAAGGAAAGACAATGGCAATTTCCTCTGTGGATTATATGCCGGGGTTGTGAAGATAAGGGTAATGCTGTCCAAATACCAGGAGGCATGTGAGAGCGGAAGGGAAATACTGCAACGGGCAGAGCTTTCCAGGCTGGCCCAGGCGTCCATATGGGGAGATCTGGCGATTGCGTGGAGCGCAAAGACAGGGCAGAATGCGGAGCGAACCTGGCTGGCGGCAGGCAGGGGCGCAGTGAGGGCGGACTATATGGAAGCGGCAGAGATGCTGCGGAAATACTTGAAGGAAAGAGATTATTTTTCAACACATCTTCAGCAACTGCGGGAACAGCAGACATTGATTCTTGATATTTGCTTTGACAGATACCATTATCAAATGATTATGGCCTGGGGATTTGCCGCCGCGTTATATGCGGGGGAGGCAGACGCGGCGGAAATGCTGCTTGGAAGTGAAAATACCTCCTGGTGGCTGGAGGCAGCGCAAAATTGGTATACTTTTACATCGGAGCATTATAGGGAAAAGTGGAGGGAGGCGTTTCAGGCATTGGCTGACAGCGCAAAGAGGCGGTATCCGAAGCTGAATGAATTCTATGAAACTCTGACAAACCCCAACGAGTCCGTGAGGGCGAAAGAAGAGGAAGAAGGGGCGGATGAGAGAAAGAAAAGTGTAACTGAACCAGGGATGGAAACAAATTCAGCTGTGGGAGCAGAAATGGAAGCATTGGCATTGCGGCTGAAGGAACAAATCAGATTACTCATATGCCAGCATCAGGAAGAGGCAGCGCTGGCCGCTGTAAAACAGTTGCTGATATATTTCCCGTCAGACGGAGAATTGCTGGGATTAAGGGAAGCGCTGGAAGATAAGTGAAGAACAAAGAGTCGGAAGGAAAAATTGAGAATGAAGATACAATTTCTGAATGGAGGATTGGCGAATCAGGCTTTCCAGTATATTTTTGCCAGGCATTATGAACTGTCACATCCGGGGGAAGTGATGTTTTTGGATGATTCCTATTTTGCTTTGCACACGGTACATAATGGCTATGAACTGGAGAAAGTATTTGGACTCAAACCTCATATGCTGAGTGAGTGTTTTGATGAAGAAGTGTGGAACTTCATTCTGGACCAGCGAAGGAATGGCAAAAGCATACCGCAGATTTTATGTGAAAATGAAGTTGATATGTATATGATTGCGGAGACAGGGGGGACATATAAAATATTTAATCCCTTTGAGGGCAGAGTTGTGGACATCCCATGTAATCAATATATCAAAGAGATTTTGGATATGCCGGGGGATGTATATTATCATGGATATTGGATTAATAAACATTGGTTTCATGCATACCGGGAACAGTTTTTAAAAGAATTTCATTTTCCGGAAATTACGGATGCGAAGAACAGGGAGTACCTTGACCAAATCAGGAATACCAACTCTGTTTCCCTGCATATACGAAGAGGGGATTATGTTTCATTGGGAGCGGCTATGCCTTCGGAAGCATGTAAAATGTGTATTAATCAATTCCGGAAGGATGTACCGGGAAAATGGGATATTTTTGTATTTTCGGACGATATTTCCTGGTGCAGGGAACATCAGCAGGAGTTGGGATTTGAGGCATTTGAGAATATCACATATGTGGAAGGCAATATGTGTGGTAACAACTATGTGGATATGCAGCTTATGAGTCAGTGTAAGGGTATGATTTTATCAAACAGCGCATTTGCGTATCTGGCGGCATTGCTGAATGTGGAGATGAAATACTATGTGAATCCTACGCCGCGAGAACTGTAGGCGGCAACCGGTCTCAATTGCGGGCCGAAGGGGAGTTTGGAGAAGAGGACACAGGTCCTGTATGGGCAGTAGGGAGGAAAGCGGCTATTGGGGGCTCAGGAAACTGTTATCAACATGAATAAATACGAAATTCTAAAGAAGTATTTTGGTTATGATTCTTTCCGGGAAGGACAGGAATTTATGATAAATCATATTCTGGCAGGGCGGGATGTCCTGGGAATCATGCCAACAGGGGCTGGCAAATCCCTGTGTTATCAGGTACCGGCATTGCTTCTTCCCGGGATTACGGTGGTGGTTTCGCCTCTGATATCCCTGATGAATGACCAGGTAAGGGCGTTGAACGATGTGGGAATCCATGCGGCTTATATCAACAGTACCCTGAATGATGCCCAGGTGTCCAAAGCATTGCAATATGCTGCCCAGGGGAGATATAAGATTATTTATGTGGCGCCGGAACGTCTGGGTACATATGTTTTTCAGCACTTTATTCATTCCCTGAGGGAGCCTTTGGAAATATCTATGGTGACTGTGGATGAAGCGCACTGTATCTCTCAATGGGGTCAGGATTTCAGACCAAGTTATCTGAAGATTCTGGAATTCGTGCAGAGCTTGAAGAAACGTCCAGTGGTAAGCGCTTTTACGGCTACTGCAACTGTGGAAGTGCGGGAAGATATTCTGTGTGTGTTGGGGCTGCGGGACCCTCAAGTTCTGGTGACAGGGTTTGATCGGAAAAATCTGTTTTTTTCTGTGGAACAGGTGAAAGATAAGGATGGATTTCTTCGTTCCTATCTGCGGGAGCATAAAGACGAAAGCGGTATTATCTATTGTGCCACTCGGAAGAATGTGGATAAACTTTATGAGGAGTTGAGGGGGGAAGGATTTCCTGTGGCAGAATATCATGCAGGTCTGGATAATCAGGCACGCAAAATCAGTCAGGATGATTTTATATATGACAGGAGACCTGTCATTATTGCCACCAATGCCTTTGGCATGGGAATAGACAAATCCAATGTCCGCTATGTGATTCATTACAATATGCCCCAGAGTCTGGAAAATTATTATCAGGAAGCAGGGCGAGCGGGACGGGACGGCGGATCGTCGGAATGTATTCTTCTATATTCTCCTCAGGATATTATGATAAATCGTTTTCTGTTGGAAAGCAAAGAAGAGGCCACGGAACTGACGGATGAAGAAAAGACCCTTTTGCGGGAACGGGATGAGATACGTCTTCGTGGTATGACATCTTATTGTACCACAACGAAATGTCTCAGAGAATATATTCTGCGTTATTTTGGAGAACTGGACGCAAGTGCCTGTGGGAACTGTTCCAATTGCCTGCGGGAATATGTGGAAGAAGATGTGACGGACCTGGCCAGGCAGGTGACAGGGTGTGTCAGGGAGCTGAGGCAGCGATTTGGCATCAATGTGCTGGTTGGGACTCTGCGGGGCAGAGACAACGCCAAACTGCGCAGTTATAATTTGCAGCAATGTTCATTTTATGGGAGTATGCAGTCGGAGGGGGAGGAGAAGATAAAGGATATTATCAATGTGCTTCTGCAAGAGGGACTGTTGCGGCTGACGATGGATAAATACACACTGGTTAAGCTTACACCTGAGGGATATGACTTCCTGGAACAGAGGGGAAGTATCGGGGGTGTCAGTGGGGAGACGTACAGGGTGTGTATGCGGAGCCTGAAAAAGGATGCGTTACCTTCGGAACATGCCTCAAAGAGCAAGAAAGAGAAGGCGGGCAAAGGAAGACTTTCGGAAACTCTGACATCAAAGGGATTGCATTTGTTTGAATTACTGCGGGAATTGCGCAGGGAAATTGCCAGGGAAGAAGGCAAGCCCCCCTATATTGTATTCAGTGATAAGACCCTGATTGACATGTGTATGAAGACACCCTTGGACAAAGAAGGAATGCTTATGGTAAATGGGGTGGGAGAGAATAAGTACGAAAGATATGGGGAACGTTTTTTGCAGGAGATACAAAAAATTACCGGGGGCAAAAAAGAAAAGCTGTATTATGACGCATAAAATCTCTCGTGGAAGCAGTAAGGCAGAGTCAGGTTTGAAGTTTTTCACAGCAGAAGCAGTGGAGAAAGGAAGAGGTACTATGAAAACCAGGGAAGAAATTCTGGCGTATGGATTGACTTTTCAGGACACCTATGTGGACAAACCTTTTCATGACGATAACTGGGTATTGGTTCGCTGTACGAAAAATAAAAAAGCCTTTGTTTGGACTTATGAATATGAGGGGACCCTGCGGGTGAATGTGAAAGTGGACCCTCAGTGGAGGGATTTCTGGCGGCAGACATATGATGCAGTCATTCCAGGGTATCATCAGAATAAAGAACACTGGAATACGATTATTCTTAATGGCAGTATTCCGGAAGATGATATTAAAAGGATGATTGCGGAAAGTTATGACTTGATTTTGCATAAGAAGAGCTGACGGGACAACAATATTGCGCACTTTTGGTTTAGGGCGTAATGAACAGCAGGTTGTTTTACAGGATGCGTTAATTCATTTATAATATGTTTGGAGACCAGGGGCGCCACTGGGAAGCGGAAGGAATTTGTCCATAATTCTATGATAGAGCAGAGAGAAAGGAAAGAGAAAATGAATGAATTAACGCAAATCGGCAGCAGACTGTCTGTATGCCGTCAGAATAAAAATATGACACAGGAAGAATTGGCTGGAAGACTTGGAATCACACCCCAGGCGTTGAGCAAGTGGGAACGAGGAGTAAGCTTCCCGGATATTTCCATGCTGGCTGACATTTCCCGTCTTCTCGAGGTGAGCGCGGATTATCTTCTGGGAGCCGCAGCGGGGGGAGAGAAGGAGGACAGCGGAAGAGAGGTTCAGAGGGAGATATGTCATAATCTGAACAGCTGTCTGGAAGCGCCGGAACTGGTATTTGGAGTGGAGTTGGTTCCCTTGTTTATTGACAACAAATTTGTTCCCAAGGTAATGGATATAAGGAAAAAACTATCCCGTTTGGGAATATTGATGCCCATTGTACGGCTCAGGGACGATTTGATGCTGCAAGGGCAGGAATTTATGATTATGGCCTATCAGAACATTTTATTTTCCGAAGTACTCAATGAAGTGAATGACAAAACGCTGGAATATATGCTGGGGAAGTTGGAAGAGACGGTGAGGGATAAGTATTATGAGATTCTGAATCCGGATCTGACTAAGAATCTGGTAGATAGCTTAAAGGAGGGTCATCCTGCATTGATTGAAGGGGTGGTGCCTGAGAAAATACCATACAGTCTTTTGACAGAAGTGATGAAAAAGGCGCTGATGAAAGGAACGAGAGCTAATTACCTTCCCAAAATCATTGAAGTCATGGAGGTAGCATTGTATTATCATCCTGGACTGGGAATAAATGAACTGGTTGAGAAGGTCGTGCAGGAGACTGTGCGTGAAGATAACTTCTGGGTAAGGCTGCGTAACAGGTGAGACATTAGTGGTTTTCATGGGGAACAGTGACAGGGGAATATATGGGAAAACATCAGCCGAGGGGATGTGGCCCGATACAGGGATGTTTCAGCGGTTAGATGTCTCAAAGGAGAATTCATGAAAAATTATAAGTTGACAATAGAATATGATGGCAGCCGTTATTACGGCTGGCAGCGTCAGCCGGGGCAGAATACCATTCAGGGCAAACTGGAAAGTGTATTGAGTCGGATGTGTGGAGACAGGGTGGAGGTAATCGGCGCAGGCCGTACAGATGCAGGTGTTCATGCCAGAGGAATGGTGGCCAATGTCTTTTTGGAGACAGAAAGTACCTGTGAGGAAATCAGGGACTATCTGAATACATATCTTCCCGAGGACATTGCGGTAAAGGAAGTGCGTGAGGCAGCGCCCAGGTTTCACGCCCGTTATAATGCCACCGGTAAAACCTATTGTTATACTTGTTATGACGGAAAGGTGAAGTCGGTGTTTGACAGGAAATATTATGTGTACCTGGAGGAAGAACCGGATTTGGATTTGATGAGAGAAGCGGCGGCTTTTCTGGAAGGGGAGCATGATTTCAGAAATTTCTGCGTCAACCCACGGATGAAAAAATCTACGGTCCGTCGGGTGAACAGGATTGAAATAAAGCGGGATGGCGGCTATCTGCGCTTTACGATTCATGGGACAGGATTTTTACAGAATATGGTGCGCATTATTGTGGGCACCTTATTGGAAGTGGGCGGCGGCAGGATGGATGTGGAAGAAGTAAGGGCGGCCCTGGTCAACCCGGAGAGACAGAAGGCCGGCCCCACTGCTCCTGCCCAGGGGCTGTGTCTGATGGAGGTGGATTATAATTAAAATGGGCGAGGAATCTATAAACGTGTCAGGACAATATGCCGTGTATTATCCGGCGTTACAGGCCATTAGAGAATGTATGGGCAGTAATTCAGAAGAAAAAAGACCAGGGCAGGGCCGGCGGTTCATTGTGGGCATTGATGGGAGATGCGGCAGTGGGAAGAGCAGCTTTGCCAACTGGACAGCGGAGATGCTTGGCTGCAATCTGATTCATGTGGATGATTATTATCTGCCGTTGGAAGAACGCAGGGAAAACTGGAAGGAAATACCAGGCGGAAATATTGATTTTGACAGGCTTCGTTCGGAAGTTCTGACGCCGGCAAGGCTGGGCAGAGAGGTCTGTTACCGTCCTTATCATTGCATGGAGGGGAAGTTTGGAGAAACAGTATGTCTTCTGCCTTCACAGCTTCTACTGGTGGAGGGAAGCTATTCCCATCATCCCTGTGTGGCGGATGCATATGATCTTAAGATTTTTATGACCTGTTCCGCGCAAAACCAGGCGCAACGTCTTCGGAAACGGGAAGGAAGCCGCTATGATATGTTTGTGAGGCAGTGGATTCCCATGGAAGAGAATTATTTTGCCCATTGTCATATAGAGGAGAATAGCCATTTGGTAGTGAAAACCTGATATGGAATAAGGAATTTCGGACAAGGATGCCTAAAAGAAAGGGAATTTGCTGTCAGGAAATAATATTCTGTAAAAGGGACATACTATTCCCATGAACAAAGAAAAATATTTTCATCCCTTTGACTATTATGTGCTGCTTTTCTTTCTGCTTGCCTTTATTGGCTGGCTATGGGAAGTGGCGCTGTTTTATATAACCGAGCATGCCTTTATCAACAGAGGAGTATACAGGGGGCCTTACCTTCCGATATATGGAGTCGGAGGGATTATGCTGTGCTTTTGCTTTCGGCCCCTGAAGAGAAAACCTCTCCTGGTATTTTTGCTGTCACTTCTACTGTGTTCGGTGCTGGAATACTTCACCAGTTATTTTCTGGAGATGCGCTGGGGAATCCGGTGGTGGGATTACAGTGGGCATTTTATGAATATAAACGGAAGAATTTGTCTTCTTGGCGCCGTCATTTTCGGAAGCGCTGGAATGGCGCTGGTTTGCTTTCTTCTGCCTTTGTATGACACATTCTATCAACGAATGTCCGGAAAATGGAGGGCTGTACTTTGCCTGGCATTGCTGGCGGTGTTTGTGGCAGATGCCGCCTACTGCGCAGTCTGGCCCAATATGGGGAACGGAATATCCTGGGGAAGGTAGAGCGCGCAAATGGGAGGAGATGTGCTATGCTGTGGCCTGGCGGGTCTCAATAAGAGGAGAGGGTGTATATGATATATATAGTGTGTGGTTTGATTATCGCCATAATATATTGTGGGGATATGTGGGTGAAAAACAGAGTGGAACAGCAGATGGGAGAGGAAGATAACAATTCTCCGAAAGAGTGCGCCGGGGCATGTTCCCTCCTGGGGGGCCGTATATTAATACGGAAGTACCACAATAAAGGAGCCATTTTGAATTGGGGGCACAAAAGGCGCAGAATGGTGGCTGTTGTGTCCGTGGTATTGTGTGTAATGATGTGGGGAGTATTTATGCTCAGTTTCGGACACAGGGGGAATCATCTGCTGCGCATTGGCCTGGCTTTTTTATTGGGAGGTGCTTTCAGCAATACATATGACAGGCTGAAACGACAGTATGTTGTGGATTATTTCAGTTTTAATGTTAAATGGAAGCGTCTTGGAAATGTGGTTTTTAACATTTCGGATTTCTGTATTATGTTGGGGGCAGTACTTATGGTGATTGGAACAGTGTGAGAAGCAAGTGCTGATTGCTCAAGGATAAACGCAATGGGGTGCTGAGATGATAAATTTCTGTGAATCAAAATAACAGTGCCGTCAGGAAGTATTTCGGCACTGTTATTTAAAAAATCATATCGTCAGTTCCCATGGATAATGGTACCGGCATTGCCCTTTATGGCATCCTTCACCCGGCTCATGGAGGTAATCAATACTTTTCCAGAGGGGATTTTCTCCAGATAGGAAATGGCGGCTTCGATTTTGGGCAGCATGGTACCGGATTCAAATTGTCCCTCCAGGATTGCCTCTTTTGCCTCTGACACACTCAGAGAAGAGATGGGAGTCTGGTCACAGGAGCTGAAATTTCTGTAGACACAATCCACGCCGGTGAGAATCATCAATGCGTCGCAGGATAATTCCGCCGCAAGTTTCCCGGCGATGGCATCTTTCTCAATGACGGCCGAGGCGCCCTTCAAGATATGCTGCTGTTCAATGACGGGAATACCGCCGCCTCCGCAGGCGATAACCACCTGTCCCGCGTCGGCAAGGGCGCGAATGGTTTCTATCTCTACGATTTCAATTGGAGTTGGAGCGGCAACCACACGGCGAAATCCCTTTCCCGGATATTCTTTCACATAATTTCCCTTTTTCAGTTCAATTTCCGCATCTTCCGCAGACATATAGCGTCCGATGACTTTGGTGGGTTCATAGAAGGCTTCGTCATAAGGGTCCACCGTTACCTGTGTCAGTATGGTGCTGACAGGTTTGGAGATACCCCGTGAGAGCAATTCACTGCGCAGGGCATTTTGTATATCATATCCCACATAACCCTGGCTCATGGCGGAACAGACACACATGGGCGCAGGCGTGTAGTCTATGTAGATTCGGTGCAGTTCGGTCATTGCTTTATGTATCATGCTCACCTGGGGGCCGTTGCTGTGGGTAATGGTAAGCTGATACCCTTCCTCCACCAGGTCGGCCAGTGCCTTTGCGGATATTTTCACGGATTCTTTTTGGGCGTCTGTTGTATAACCCAGTGCGTCATGCCCCAAAGAGACAACAGCTTTTTTTCTGGTCATAAGTTTTCCTTTCCGCCATATTTACAATGCAATTCATGGCATGTGGGATGGCAAAAAGGACGCCGTCCCTCTCGCAACTAAGAAATATGCGCCCCGCCAAGTACAAGCAGGTCTGAGCAGTAACCATTGTACCACATTTTGCGGAATGTGTATAGGTTTTTGTATTGCTTTTTCCTCCGGAAAAGTGTATGCTAACAGTAAGAAGATATAAAAGCGCAGCTAAGAAATGTCAGGCTAGGAGGTAAACATGCATGGAGAAGAAAATACTTTTTCCTCAGATAGGTGGTTTGGTTCATGGAGGCGATTATAATCCGGAACAATGGCTGGATCGACCGGATATTCTGGATGCGGATATGCGCATGATGAAAAAGGCCGGTATCAACTGTGTGACATTGGGAGTATTTTCCTGGGCAACTTATGAACCGGAAGAGGGGAATTATCATTTTGAATGGATGGAGAAGATTATAGAGAAGCTGTATCAAAATGAGATTTATACTATATTGGCCACGCCGTCTGGGGCACGGCCTGCCTGGCTGGATGGAAAATATCTTGAAGCGATGCGTGTGGATAACAGGGGAGTGCGTGACCATCACGGCAAGCGCCACAATCATTGTATGACTTCGGACAGGTACAGAGATAAAGTGGGAATTATTGACAGGATGTTGGCGGAACGCCTGGGGACACATCCCGGCGTGGTGATGTACCATATCTCCAATGAACTGGGAGGGGAGTGCTTCTGTCCCAGGTGTGTGCAGAAATTTCAGATGTATCTGGCGGAGCAGTATGAATATGATATTGAAAGGCTGAATTCGGAATGGTGGACTTCCTTCTGGAGCCATCACTATAATACGTTTTCTGAGATAGAACCCCCTTATGTCAATGGTGAAACCAGCATTATGGGGCTGAATATGGAGTGGAAGCGTTTTACCACCTGGAATATGATTGATTTTATGCGGTATGAGATAGCCATGCTGCACAGGGTGACACCGGATATTCCAGTGACAACGAATTTCATGGGGCTCTATGGAGGGCTGGATTACCGGAAGATGGCATTGCGCCTGGACGCCATATCCTGGGACAATTATCCTGCCTACCACAACGATTTTGAAACCTTTGCGGACACCATGTACGAGACGGCTTTTCATCATGCGGTAATGCGTTCTATGAAACGTGACAAACCGTTTATGATGATGGAGAGCACTCCCAGCCTGGTAAACTGGCATGGGGTGAACAAATTAAAACGGCCCGGCGTACATAAGCTTTCCGCTCTCCAGGCGGTGGCCTGCGGTTCTGATACGGTACAGTACTTCCAATGGAGGAAGGGAAGAGGCTCTTATGAACAATTCCATGGGGCAGTGGTGGATCATATTGGAACGGATGACACCAGGGTATTTGCAGAGGTGGCGGAAGTGGGACAATTGCTGCAAAAGCTGGCGCCTGTGGCCGGCACGCTGGTTGGAACAAGGGCGGCGCTGCTTTTTGACTGGGAGAATCGCTGGGCAATCTGGGATGTGAAAGCACTGTGCCAGCAGACGAAGAAATATGAGCGGACGTGTATTGATATATGGAAAGAATTCTTAAAACTTGGAATAGATATGGATGTGGTGGGCTCCGAGGAGGATTTGAACTGTTATGACGTGGTGGTGGCTCCCATGCAGTATTTGTTACAGCCCAGGACTGCGGAAAATCTGAAATATTTTGTGGAAAGAGGAGGCCAGTTGCTGGCGACCTATTTTACGGGCTATGTGGATGCGGCGCAGCTGTGTTATCTGGGAGGGTTCCCGGGGGATGGTCTTAAGGAACTTTTTGGCATTGTCAGCGAGGAAATAGATTCTCTGTATCCCTCCGATAGAAACGGCGTAGAGATGAAGGACGGCAGCAGGTGGGAGGTTAAGGAGTATGCCGAAATTCTGCGGGTACAGGATGCGGAGGTACTGGGCACGTATACGGATGATTTCTATCAGGGCAGCGCGGCAGTGACATGCAAGAAGTATGGAAAGGGCAATGCCTATTATGTGGCGGCCAGAACCAGTGCCGCGGATATGCGTCCCTTGTTTGAGCAGATGCTTGAAAATGCGGGGATACCCGTCCGGAAGCTTCCGGAAGGCGTAGAATTCCATACGAGAAGCGGGAAAGAAGGCAATTATGAATTCTATCTGAACTGTACAACGCATACGGTGAAGGTTGCCGGAGTGTGCGGCAGGGATATGGTGACGGATGCGGAAGTGTCGGAAGAAATTGATTTGCCTCCATATGGCGTTGCGGTAATTAAAAAATCTGAATGAATATGTTGCGGCAGCAGGACCGCAGTGTGATGAGCCAGTCCTTTTTGGAAATTTTGAAGGACTGGCTCCGGCTTTTTTTAATTGTGCGGAATGGGGGCGGAGGCAGAGAATTGTCGTAGTTGGCCTATGACACGGTTAAGTTCTTCAAAGTATCCCTCAAAGGTTTTTCGGCAGCAGCCAGGATGGTCAATCACAATGCCGGGACTGCGAAGGCCGGTGAGGGAAAAGCCCATTGCCATGCGATGATCGTCGTAAGTGGTTACTTTGGAGGGCTTGGGCTGTCCGGGATGGATGGTGATACTGTTTTCGTCAGCTTCGCATCGGATGCCCATTTTGGTCAGTTCGGTGACAATGGCCGCCATGCGGTCGCATTCCTGATAACGAATATGTCCAATCCCCTGAATGACGGTAGGGCAGTCTGCGTAGGGGGCAATGGCTGCCAGGGTGATGGCCTGGTCAGAACAGGCGGACATATCTGCCGTAATGCCGTGAAACATACCGTTTTTGGGAGGATGTAACACAATGCCCTGGGGAGTGTCCTGGGCAGTACAACCCATTTGCTCCAAAAGCCTGATAAAGGCCACATCGCCTTGGAGCGAGCAAAAGCACACATGGTTTACCAATACGGTGATGTTTAGAAGCGGGCACAGGGCATAGAAATAACATGCTGCGGATACATCCGGCTCAATCTGGTAATCCTGAGCATGATACCGCTGTCCTGCCTTTGTGAAAAAGACTGACGGGGAATGCCGTTGGGCGCAGACACCAAATTGCTCCATCATTTTCACTGTTATATCAATGTAGGCCATGCCATGGGTACCTTCCAGGGAGATGGTAAAATCCCCTTCGCACAGGCAGGAGACAATGAGCAGGGCGCTGAGAAACTGGCTGCTGGAATCAATATTAACTGTAATATTGTTTTTTTGGAAACCATGTCCACGCAGGGTAAAGGGAAAATGCCCTTCAGAGGCGGATTCACAGCGAATCTCACAGCCAAGCCTTCTGAGGGAATCCAGCAGGGGAGCCATGGGACGCCTGCGCATTTGCTCCGAGGCGTCCATATGGTAAGTGCCATTGGACAGTCCCAGATAAGCGGTGAGGAAACGGGCGGCAGTTCCTGCGCTGCCCACATACAGGTTTGCCTCCTTAAGGGGGACAGCGCCGCCCATACCATGAATGGTAATGGTACAAGTATCTTCGTCCACCTGGGTATCAAACCCCAAGTCCTGGATACATTTTAGAAAGTGTCTGGAATCATCGGAAAATAACGCTCCCCGCAGGGTGGAAGTGCCGTTAGCCAGGGTGGCAAGCAAAAGTCCGCGGTTGGTGATACTTTTTGAGCCGGGGACATTGACTGTCACAAAAGGGCATGGGGAACTTTCCGCTCTGTGCAGTATATCATGCAGAACAGGAACTTCATAGGTATCTGAAATAGTCATAAGCGGTGAATCCTTTCTAAAAGAGGTTCAAAGGGTGGCATTCAGCATATCTTTCACAAGACTTTCTACCTCTTCCCGGGAAGCACGGTCTTTCACCAGGGGGTCTTCCATAAATGCATCCGCTATCAGAGAGAGGTTGACAGAATCTTTATCCAGTTTTGGAGCCCCGTCAGCAACATGAGAGTCATTCACGCTTATTTTGCTGTGAAGAACTGCCTGCGTAATGCGCTCATGGTTTGTGATATGGGGCAGCATAAGTGTTCTGACAGAGTCAGGGATGCTGCCGGCCAGAATGGGGCGGATGGCATCACGTTCAAATACCGCATTGGTTTCTACCACTGCGTTTGAAGGCAGGTTGGAAATCTGGAAACCGGTGTTGGGGATATTTACATTGCTGATAATCCTTTCCAGTCCGCATAATGCCTTAATTAACAGAATGCCTTCCTCACCTGTGGATTTCAGGGGAAGGGTTTCATCGCCATTTACCAGCCTTTCGGAACGCGCAAGGCGTTCTTGCAGGTCTTTTTTGCGCCATGTCACCGGAGTCAGGTTGAACTTCCAGGAAGCCGTTGTCTCCGGATTCTTTAAATATTCTTCACCTGGCATGAATTCTGCCAGATGACGGTCTCCCGCAGCGGCAATAAGTCCGTAACGGCGGAATAAATCCATTTTTACTCTGTGGCAGCAGCCGAAAGTGGAGCTGACCCAATTGGTGTCTTCTTCCTGAAAACCTTCCTCAAAATGGGCGTCTATGTAACGACGGTAAAGGGGAAACAAATCAATGCCCTCATAGGTGGCATAATCAAACCAGGTGAAGTGGTTGATTCCCAATACATTGACATGAATATCCCGTCTGTCAATGTGGGGGATTCCCAGTTCCTTCCCCGCAATGCCGGCCAGGACTTTCTGTGTGCCAAAGACTTCATGACAGCAGCCAAAAGCTTTTATCTGTGGAAATGCCTGATAGAGAGCTTTTACACACAGGGACATGGGATTGGTATAATTGATGACCCAGGCTTGGGGACAATGAGCCTTTATGGCGTGGGCAAACTCAAGAAACATTGGCAGAGTGCGAAGGGCCCGCATCATACCGCCGGGGCCGGCGGTATCGCCTACGGATTGATAGATTCCCAACCGCTCAGGCATATGGACGTCTGTTTCCATCTCGTCAAATGTTCCGGGTAAAATAGAGATTACCACAAAATCGGCGCCTGTAAGGGCATCTCTCAGGGAATCTTTCACACAGTACTGCCACTTGCCGGAAGCGTCAGGGCGTTGGGATGTCCGGTTTCCGATGATTTCATTGGCTTTGGCGGCAGCTGCGTCTATGTCATAAAGACGGATGGTCCCGGAGAGGGCCGGTTCCAGTGCCAGGTCTGTCATAAAGGTCCATGCCCAGCCTCTGGACCCCCCGCCGATATAAGCGATTTGAATGTCTTCCGCATGTCCGTTACTATATCTCATATTTTTACTCCTTTTGGTTAATATCTGATATATACAAATTATAGCGTACCCTTATCAGGAGTACAAGACAAAGTTTGCGGGAAAATCAGTCGTTACCGTTCAGACCTGATAGCGCCTGGTGGCTTGCGGGGGGGGCTATGGCGGCGAAAGGGACGGCGGCTGGGGCATGGGGGGTTACGTTCGGCCCGGGCAACGCCTGCGATGAACTAAGCGTCAACTTCGGCTAGGACACAAAAGTACTGTGTCCAAGCCTGCGTAGACGCTGGATTTCATCTCCGGTCTAAGGGCGCCCTCCTGTGCTGTCACGTAACCCCCCATGCCCCAGCCGCCTGTATTTCCGCAAGTTATACAATATAGGTATCTGGTTTGGAGCCAAAAATTAACGCTCCTTAAGTTCTCCGCTTTTTGCATCTCATAAGGACATGCCAATGGTCTATCATTTAATATATCATTTGGCACATCCTTTTTGAGCCTTTCATAATATCAGTTGCGGTAACATAGGCGGCCGGGGTGGGGGAAACTCTGCGAAAGCACTTGAGGGCGCCCTTAGACCGGAGGCGGAATCCACCGCTTATAAAAGCTTAGACACAGTACTTTTGTGTCTTAGCTTTTGTTAGCGGTTAGTCCGGCGGAGGCGTTGCCCGGGCCGAGCAGAGCTTCCCCCACCCCGGCCGCCGTCCCTTTCGCCGCCATAGAACACTCCCCCGCAAGCCACCAGGCGTTATCAGTTCTAAACAGTAACAATCAGGCATTTGGAAGAGGAAGATTTCAAAAGATTGTGTGGAATTCTTATCCGGCATATGTTAAAATGTAGGTAAAATGTGGGAGAAAAGAGAAGGGTCCCATAAATGGCATCCGCAGGAGCGCAGAATGTGGATTCCTCAGAGGGGTGGTGTGTTTCCGTCCTGTCAAAAAAGAACTGCGCAGAAGAGAGGAGAAGCAAAATGAGCTTTATGGACGAGTTTAATTTCTGGTTGGAAGATGATTATTTTGACCAGGAGACCAAGAATGAATTGCTTGCTATCCGCAACAATCAGGAGGAAATCGAAGAAAGGTTCTATAAAGAGCTGGAGTTTGGTACCGGAGGGCTGAGAGGGATTATTGGCGCCGGCACAAACCGCATGAATTTGTATACGGTTCGTAAGGCAACCCAGGGGCTTGCCAATTTTATTATAAAGAAAGGTACGGAGTCCAAGGGTGTGGCCATCGCTTATGATTCCAGAAATATGTCCCCGGAATTCGCGGACGAAGCGGCGCTTTGTCTTGGGGCAAATGGTATTAAGGCGTATGTATTCGACTCTCTGCGTCCCACGCCGGAGCTTTCGTTTGCGCTGCGCACTCTGAAATGTACGGCCGGGATTGTAGTGACCGCCAGTCATAATCCCCCGGAGTACAATGGATACAAGGTGTACTGGGAGGACGGCGCACAGGTTACGGCGCCCTACGACAAACAGATTATTGAGGAAGTGCAGAGCATAAAGGACTATCACACGGTAAAGACCATGTCCAAGGAAGATGCGCTGAAACAGGGACTATACCAGGTAATTGGCAAGGAAATTGATGATGCGTACATGGCGGAACTGAAGAAACAGATTCTTCATCCGGAAGTCATTGAGGAGATGGCTGACGATATTAAGATTGTGTATACTCCTCTTTGCGGTACAGGAAATCTGCCCGCAAGACGTATTCTCTCGGAGCTTGGGTTCAAACATGTCTATGTGGTGCCTGAACAGGAAAATCCTGATCCGAAATTTACTACTTTGGATTATCCGAATCCGGAAGATCCCAAGGCATTCACTTATGCGCTGCGTCTGGCAAAAGAAAAAGACGCGGATATTGTGCTTGCCACTGACCCTGACGCAGACAGGCTGGGCGTGTATGCCAAAGATGCCAAAACAGGGGAATATGTGCCGTTTACCGGCAATATGTCCGGAATGCTCATTGCGGAGTACATTTTGAGAGAGCGCACCGCCACCAAAACCATGCCGGAAAATCCCGCTCTTGTGACCACCATTGTGACCACCAATATGACCAATCCGATTACCAGCGCATATGGGGTAAAATTAATTGAGGTTTTGACAGGATTTAAGTTCATTGGCGAGCAGATTAAGCTCTTTGAACAGAGTGGCAGCAACAATTATGTCTTTGGTCTGGAAGAAAGTTATGGCTGTCTGGCAGGGACACATGCCCGGGATAAGGACGCCATTGTGGCAGTGATGTGCCTGTGTGAGGTGGCTGCTTACTGCAAAAAACAGGGCAAGACATTGTGGGATATGATGCTGGATACTTATGAAAAATATGGATATTATAAGGAGTCCCAGTATACCATAACGCTGAAAGGAATAGATGGGTCCAGGCAGATTGCGGAGATTATGGAGAAGCTTCGTCAAAATCCTCCCAAGGCTTTTGGCGATTTGAAGGTGCTGAAATTCAGAGATTATCAGACGGACAGAATTGTGGATATGGCTACGGGACAGGAAGGCAGGACAGGTTTGCCCAAATCCAATGTATTGTATTTTGAACTTCCTGAAGACGCATGGTGCTGTGCCCGTCCGTCCGGAACGGAGCCTAAGATTAAATTTTATATGGGCGTGAAGGGAACAAGCTTAGAGGACGCCCAGGCAAGGCTTGAGAAGCTGACGGAGGACTTGAAGGCGGTTCTTTGATGCTTATGTTCTTAAAACTTTATTCCCGCGGGCAATGAGCCAAGCGGCCGTGCTTGCACGGACAGTTGGCGAA
>CAJUGT010000084.1 GCA_910586435.1 uncultured Acetatifactor sp.
GGCAGGAAATTCTCCCAGATTCAGGGGGCTTGGGAGGTAAGTTGCGGAACTAAATTAGGAGAAAGGAGCGTTTATGGGAATCTATTTCAATCCAGGGAACAGCGGATTTCAGGAAGTAGTCAGATCAGAATATGTGGATAAGACAGGGCTGATCGCTTTGGTGAATGAGACAATTGGTACAAAAAACAAACTGACCTGTATCAGCAGGCCCAGGCGGTTTGGCAAATCTTTTGCCGCGCAGATGTTGTGTGCGTATTATGATTGTTCCTGTGATTCACATGTGCTTTTTGATGATAAAGTGATTTCCAAAATGAAGGGCTATTCAGAGCATTTGAATCAGTATCATGTGCTTAATCTGGATATTACCCATTTCCTTTCTGCGGCGCAGAGAAAGGGAATCAGTGTAAAGGAAGTGCCGGATTTGATTGTTGCCGCCCTTTGGGACGAATTAAGAGAAATATATCCTGATTGCGGAAGGGAAAAGGACTTTACAGCCAGTCTGGTACATTGCGTGGAGAAGACTGGAAAGAAATTTGTGTTTATCATTGATGAATGGGATGCGCTGATTCGGGAAGCCAAGGATGACGTTGACGCACAGAAGCGATATCTGAATCTTCTGAGAGAATGGTTTAAGAGCAATAATGTCACGCCAAAAGTTGTGGCAGCGGCATATATGACGGGAATTTTACCTGTTAAGAAGGATGGCTCACAGTCCGCCATTTCGGATTTTACAGAGTATCCGATTCTTGCGCCTGACGAATTTGCTGAATTTACCGGCTTCACGGAAGAGGAAGTAAGGAAACTCTGTAAAAAGCATGGGATGAGTTTTGAGGAAGCAAAAAAATGGTATGACGGATATGAGTTTTCAGAGGTTGGCGCAATTTATAATCCATACTCAGTCATGCAGGCGATGCGGAAAAAGAAGTTTGGTTCCTATTGGCAGAGGACTTCCGCAGCGGAATCATTGATGACATATATCAACATGGATTTTGAAGGATTGCAGGAGACAATCGCTTCTCTCATTGCCGGTGAGGACATGGAAGTGAAACCAGAAAGGTTTGAGAATGATTTCAAGACATTCCATAGCAAGGATGATGTTTTGACATTGTTGATTCATTTGGGATATCTTACCTGGCAGGAGGAAGACAGGACGGTGCGTATTCCCAATGAAGAGGTGCGTATTGAGTTTGAGAAGATTCTTGAAGGTACAGGAGTGAACGCAAAATGGAATGAACTGATAGAACGTTCGCAGAAGCTTTTGAGAGATACCATTGCAGGGAATGGGGAGAATGTCGTGAAAGCCATAGAAGCTGTACGTGTCACACAGTATGCGCCTACTTTCTATAATGATGAACAGGCATTGCGTTATGTGATTAAGTTTGCGTATATAGCTGCTGTAGATGAGTATCTTAAGATTGAAGAGCTGCCATCGGGGAAGGGGATTGCGGATGTAGTGTATCTGCCGAAGCGCAAGTCCGGGCTTCCGGCTTTGATTGTAGAGCTGAAGTGGAATAAATCCTCAGAAGGAGCCATTGGGCAAATCAGAAGCAAAGAATATCCTGAAATTTTAAAGGATTATGGCGGTGAGATTGTGTTGGTCGGAATCAATTATAATGAGAAGACGAAGGTGCATAGCTGTGTAATTGAGAGAGTATAACCGCAAGTTTTACAATATGAACAACAAATATGCCAATTGGATTATGCTGGAAAAACGGATATAATGTTACCCATAAAGAGCATTGAAGATAAGGCCCATGCGGTACTGATACAAGAAAAAGCGATGTTTTCTATTGTCATGAACAGGTGAGGTTGCGAAGGCGCACGAGAGCAAATTTCATGAGACACTACTTAGTGTCTCTGGGTACTTACGAATGAAATTTGTCTCTCCTGTGTGTGCGCCGAAGGAACTTCATTCTTTAGTGCCGTCTGGCAGCGACTTAAAATAGTCCAGTTAAGAAATGTCAAGAGGAAATTTAAAAACAGTCTCGGAATGTTAAAAACAGTCTCGGAATGGAGGTGCCCGGAAGGGTTTTCAGACGCGTCAGCGGCTGAATAACCCTTCCCTAGTCAGGGCACCGAAGTGCAGAGACCGGAACAAGTTCCCGCAAGCGGGAACTGGAATAGGAGGAAATTATTTATGGAGATGACATTGAGGTGGTATGGCGCAAAGTTTGACACGGTGACGCTAAAGCAGATTCGCCAGATCCCGGGGGTGACAGGAGTGATTACCACATTATATGACACTGCACCGGGAGAGGTGTGGAGCCGGGAGAGAATCCGTGCCATGAAAGAAGAGGTGGAGGCCGCAGGGCTTCGGCTGTCTGGTATTGAGAGTGTGAATGTCCATGACGCAATCAAAACAGGTGTGCCGGAAAGGGAGCAGTACATAGAGAACTACATTGAAACGCTTGCGAATCTTGGGCAGGAAGATATTCATCTGGTGTGCTATAATTTCATGCCTGTGTTTGACTGGACTCGTACCGAACTTGCCAGGGTGAGGCCGGATGGCTCCACGGTATTGGCTTATACCCAGAAAGCAGTGGACGCCATTCATCCGGAGGAGATGTTTGCCACGCTTGCCGGAAATACGAACGGAACCGTGATGCCGGGCTGGGAGCCGGAACGTATGGCACATGTGAAAGAACTGTTCGAGATGTATAAAGACATTGACGACGAAAAGCTGTTTGAAAATCTGAAATATTTCCTGGAGAAAATCATGCCGGTCTGTGACAAGTATGACATAAACATGGCCATTCATCCGGACGATCCGGCTTGGAGTGTATTTGGCCTGCCGCGTATTATCATTAACAAGGCCAACATACTTCGCATGATGAAAATGGTGGACAATCCACATAATGGGGTGACGTTCTGTTCCGGTTCCTATGGGACGAATCTGGAAAATGATCTGCCGGATATGATTCGCTCTTTGAAGGGAAGGATTCACTTTGCCCATGTGCGCAACCTGAAATTTATTACGCCTGATAATTTTGAGGAAGCGGCGCATCTTTCCAGTGACGGCTCCTTTGACATGTATGAAATTATGAAAGCATTGTATGAGACAGGTTTCACCGGGCCTATCCGGCCTGACCACGGACGAATGATTTGGGATGAGGTAGCAATGCCCGGGTATGGGCTGTATGACCGGGCTTTGGGAGCAGCCTATTTAAACGGATTGTGGGAAGCCATTGACAAGGCACATAAGCGGGGAGTCTGACGAAGGAAAGCAGAACGAAAGGCAGGAGGCGCAAAGTGAGATTAAATCATAATGGATTGAATAACAGAGCGGAGTGGGAGGCGGCAGGATATGAACTTCCGCAATTTGACCGGGAGACGGTGACAGCCGCCACCAGGGAGAATCCTTTTTGGATTCATTTTGGGGCAGGGAACATATTCCGTGCCTTTCAGGCCAATATCGTACAGAAAATGCTGGATGCCGGTTCTCTGAACAGGGGACTTGTGGTTGCGGAAGGCTTTGACTATGAGATAATTGAAAAAATGAATCGTCCCCATGATGATTATTCCATTCTGGTGACTTTGAAAGCGGACGGAACCGTGGAGAAAAGGGTAATTGGAAGTGTGGTGGAATCCTGTATTCTGGACTCCGGCAATGATGTGGAGTACGAACGTCTGAAAGAAATCTTCAGAAAAGACTCTCTGCAAATGGTATCTTTTACCATTACGGAAAAGGGGTATAGTCTTGTGAATGGCGCAGGAGAAGTGATTCCGGCGGTGGAAGCCGATTTTAGGGAAGGACCTGAAAAGCCTGTAAGCTATGTGGGAAAGGTTGCCTCCCTTTTGTACACCCGTTATATGAAAGGGGAGATGCCCATTGCCATGGTAAGCATGGACAATTGCTCCCACAATGGAGATAAGCTGTATGAGGCAATCAATGCCTATGCTGTTAAATGGACCGAGAACGGGAAAGCGGAGGAAGGCTTTCTCAATTATATCCGCAACAGGGAAAAGGTTTCTTTCCCCTGGACCATGATAGATAAGATTACCCCCAGGCCGGATGCCTCCGTGGAAGAGATATTGAAAAAAGACGGAATCATGGAACTGGAACCGGTGATTACTTCAAAAAATACTTACGTGGCGCCCTTTGTCAATGCGGAAGAGTGCGAATATCTGGTAATAGAAGACAGTTTCCCCAACGGACGCCCGGCGCTGGAAGAGAGCGGAGTGATGTTCACCGACCGGGAAACAGTTGAAAAAGTGGAGAAAATGAAAGTCTGCACCTGTCTGAATCCTCTGCACACAACGTTGGCAGTGTATGGCTGCCTGCTGGGATATCAGAAGATTTCGGATGAAATGAAGGATGAGCAGTTAAAAAAGCTTGTGGAAATCATAGGGTATGAGGAAGGTCTTCCGGTGGTGGTAAATCCGGGGATATTGGATCCAAAGGAATTTATTGATACCGTGTTAAATGTCAGAGTTCCCAATCCCTTTATGCCAGATACACCGCAGAGAATTGCCACGGATACTTCCCAGAAGTTGGCAATTCGGTTCGGGGAGACAATCAAAGCCTATAGAAATTCTGATAAACTGGACACGGCGAATTTGAAGAAAATTCCATTGGTATTTGCTGGATGGCTTCGCTATCTTATGGCTGTGGACGACAATGGGAATGCTTTTGAGCTAAGTCCTGATCCGCTGCTTGATTCTGTTTGTCCCTGTGTGGCGGACATTCGGCTTGGCCAGGACAATGAGGTGGAGAACAGCTTAAAGCCGATTCTGGAAAATGAGAAAATCTTCGGTGTGAACCTGTATGAGGTTGGTATGGCGGAGACTGTGTGCGGGTATATGAAAGAATTGACCGCAGGGCCGGGGGCAGTGCGGGCGGTTCTGAAGAAATATGTAGGATAAAACAGCAGGGGCCTGAAAGAACTGACAGGAGGGGCTGTCGCATTAAGAAATTCTACACAAGATACAGGATGTCAGGTAATCAGGCATACCTATATCTAGTGTCCATGACTCTTAATGTGACAGCCTTTTTGATGTATGTGCCGGATATTCATAAGAAAGGCTGGCAACAGGTCAGACAGCGCCTGACGCAAGGCTTTCAGTCAGCAGGCGGATGGGTTACTGACGCAGGAGAAGATGATTCCTGTTTTCTCAGTTTTTCTATGACACAACGATGTGGTTTGGCCGGATTTCTTTTGTCGTAATTGATTCCCACCAGAAGAATATCACCTGAATACCCCTCCAGTACTCGGGCGTATTGTCTGTTTTTGATTTGGTTTATGGCGCTGTGGGCAGACTTGTCATATTTCAGTTCCACTACCAGGGCCGGCTTAGGGCAAAAAGGCAGCGGAAGAAAGATTACATCCGCAAAACCTCGCCCTGTTGGCAGTTCTCTTACGAGTTTATAATCTTTTCTTGCGCAGTAATACGCAAGGGCAATGGCGCAGCTGAGGGAATTTTCGTCGTTGTAGGTCAGAATGGAGGAAACTTCCATATGGGCATCATCCAATCCTTTTGCGACACTTTCTTCGTTGCCATTCAGTGTATCTTCCAGAAGCTGTTCGGAGGATTTCAGGATGCGGATGATTTCCTGCCAGCCACCTGCGCTCATAGCGTTTTCAAATTCTCTGGCTATCTCTCTGTTAGGGATAAAAGCAATCTCCTTTTCGGAATCATAGGCCAGATAACCCAAGTGAATGAGCAATGTCAGCACATCGTCTTTTGTTCTGAAGTTGCGCATGTCATTTTGGAAGCTGAGAGTGTTGACTTTGACAGGTTCATTGCCTAACATTTTTACAATATCTGTCCTTAAGCCGTCAAAATCCATATCCATATAGATTTTCAATGCATCATAAGTTTCCGTGGATGTCCAATAATTAGAAAATCTATGCCGATGCATTGCTTCCACTACGGATTTGGGATTGTAAATATGCCGAAATTCAGAAAAACAATATCCATCGTACCAGCTTCCAGCTTCGGCGAAATCCATGGAATAAATCTCACAGAGATTTTTCACCTCATTCTCTGTAAATCCTGTGTACTCTTCTAAAAAACCCTGATTTGTCATAGAGTATTCCCAAAACATATTTAAGGCGGAATGTTGTCCGTATTTCTTGACGGGAAGAATACCGGTCATGTAGGCAAGTGCCACATAGGGCTGATCCTTCAGGAGGTTTCGCAGAAAATTCAGATAATGTTTCTGAAGACTTTCTGATTCCTGTCTTTCGCGCATGACGCAGTCCCATTCGTCAAGGAGGAAAATAAACTTTTTTCCTGTCTTAAGGTAGATGTTTTTGAGTGCATCTGAAAGTCTGCTGCCAGGATTTTTAATAAATTTTCCATATGTTTCCCACAATTCTTCCAGAACCAATTGTTCCAGATATTCTGTCAAATCACCATCTCCCGCACTGATGAGAAAATGCTGCATATTAAGAAAAAGTACATCGTACTGATTCAGATGAAGTTCAAAGGATGGGGTGTGGGCTATTTTCCATCCCGCAAAAAGCTCTCTTGAGTCGCAGCCCATACTGTAATAAGCGGCAAGCATTTCAATTGCCATGGATTTACCGAAACGCCGGGGCCTGCTGACACAAATATATTTTTCTCTTGTACTGATGAGGGCGTTTGTGCATGAGATTAATCCTGTTTTGTCCACATAGATTTTAGAACGAGTGGATTCTCTAAAACCATCGTTTCCTGGATTCAAATAAATTCCCATAGAGTGTCTCCTGTCAGTGTTTTTCCTTTATATCACCTGTCGGTGATAAAATATTATAACATGAAACGGACATGCGGTGAACTGATTTGGCTGTGTTTTATCAAATTGTTTGAAATTCCTTAATTGTGACATTAAGCCCATATCTTATACTTGTCACCCCATTTATAGATAGTCATTTCATTTTTAGAAGACATCCCTGAATCAATACAAATTTGGCTTACAGAGCGGACACCACAAAGATAGTCTTCACAGGTCTGTATTTTTTGTTCTGCCCTATAAGGCGAATATCTGGGCATAAAATTACCTCCTTGTAATTAGTTCATATTGTACTATAAAAAGAAAAATAAGCAAGGAGCATTTCCAGTGCAGTGACGCAAGAGAAGGCTTTGGAAAAAATTACCAGTCAACTGGAAGCGGTTGGAATAAAAGAAAACAATTTTATTTGAAAGCATGTAAAACAGTATCCAATTTCTCTGTGTTATATGTTATACTGTATCTTGTGAGTGGAGCCACACTCGGGAAAGCAATTTCAGACCCATAACAGTTCACGTAGAGTATTACGCTGTTGCTTGGACAAAACTGAGGAGAAGTATTATGAGTGATATGATGGAATTTGCCAACAGGGAAGAATTCAGGAATTGGCTTAAGGAGCATTGCTTGTCAAATGAGGGCGTTTGGCTTTTATTTGGCAAGTCAGGCGGTCCAAAGACAATAAAGGCAGGGGAAGCATTGGAGGAAGCACTCTGTTTTGGCTGGATAGACGGCCAGATGCAGAGTATAGACGATAAGACATATAAGAAATATTTCTCTATGCGCAGGGAGAAGAGCAAATGGTCTGAGAAAAATAAGACATTGGTTCAAAGCCTTGAAGAACGGGGGGTAATGACAGATTTTGGCAGGAAGAAAGTAGAGGAAGCCAGACAGAACGGCCAGTGGTATGCCCCAAATCCCATGGCGGTTACGGAGGAACAGATTGCCATGCTATCCGAACTGCTGAAAGAATATGAACCAGCCTTCACAAACTTTCAGGCGATGTCCCTCTCTGTAAGAAAAACGTACACACGAGCATATCTGGACGCAAAGACGGATGCCGGAAGGGAGAAAAGAATCGCCTGGATGGTGGACAGGCTGAATAAAAATCTGAAACCCATGTGAGGGGCAGGAAATTTAAAAACAGTCTCGGAACGGAGGCGCAATGTGTCTTTCAGACACAGGGAAGAAATTTCAGACACGAAAGTGGCTGAAGATTTCTCCCCTGGTCAGGGCACCGAAGCGCAGAGACCGGAACAAGTTCCCCGCACTCGGGACAAATAGTCATAAATGGCGATTGGAATAGGAGAAGAAAATATGCCGGTTTACAAACCAGAAGAATATGAAAAAGTGTTGAAGCGGATACAGGAAAAAATAGAAACTCTTAGAATCAAGATGGGGGAATGTCTTTCGGAAGAAGCAATCAGGGCTTTTGAAGATTGTCATAAAATTCAACTGCCCCAGGCATATCGGGCTTTTTTGAAACATATCGGTGATGGCTGCGGGCATATGTATGACGGCTGCCGTCTTAACAGTTTGGAAAGCAGCCCATGCCAAAAGCTGTCCGAACCCTTTATGCTGGAAAAATTCTGGCTTTGGGAGGATGATGACAGGGAGGCCGATATTATTGAGGAAGAGATGACAGATAAGGTGTATCGGGGAAATATCGAATTGATAAATCTGGGATGCTGTATGAGTTATCGTCTGATTGTAACCGGAAAATGCCGGGGCGAAGTTTGGAATTTTACAGATGTGGGCGTCCAACCCTGCTGTGAACGGCAGGATTTCCTTGGGTGGTTTGAGTTATGGCTGGATTATCAGGGCAAAACAGATTATTTCAAGGATTATGTGTATGATGAAGCGGAGTATGAGTAACGGGCAGAGGGCAGCGATGGACATAAAGACATTGTTGCGCTTACAGGGTGTAAAGTCTATGGAACTATCGAAGGCTTTACACTTTTTGTATAAGCTAAAGTACTTTTGGACATGTCCGGGGATGGAGAATATCATTGAAATACTGAGCGCAGAGAAAGCGCCGAAAAAACGGAACACAGAATCCCTGTGTGGACAGCAGGGGTTGCCGTATACTTTGAAAGTCCGTTTCTTGACGAAACAGGTTATATTTGATAGGATATTACTATCAGATTTTCAGGAAGGAAACAGTCTCCGAAAGGAATCGCCGTAAGGGTGCCGGAATGCGGAGACCGGATTCAGTTTCCCCCCAGGGGAACTACATTAGGAGGAGCGAACGTGTCAGAAAAAAAGATACTGCTTGGCAATGAGGCCATAGCAAGAGGGGCGTATGAGGCAGGAGTAAAGGTGTCGGCGGCTTATCCCGGCACACCCAGTACGGAAATCAGCGAAAGCATAGCCAAATATGAGGAAGTTTACGCAGAATGGTCGCCCAATGAAAAAGTGGCGGCAGAGGTGGCGATTGGGGCATCCATCGCCGGAGCCAGAGCAATGTGCAGTATGAAGCATGTGGGGGTGAATGTGGCTTCCGATCCGCTTTTTACGGCGGCTTATACGGGAGTCAGCGGCGGACTGGTGGTAGTGGCGGCGGACGATCCCGGAATGTACAGTTCACAGAATGAACAGGATAGCCGTATGGTAGCCAGGGCCGCCATGATTCCAGTTCTGGAGCCGTCGGACAGTGCCGAGGCCAAGGAATTTACAAAACTTGCCTTTGATTTGAGTGAGAAATATGATACCCCCGTCATGGTGCGTTCCACCACCAGGCTGTCCCATTCCCAAGGCGTAGTGGAACTCAAAGAACGGGAGGAGAGAGAACCGGTTGCCTATGAGCGCAATATCGCAAAGTATGTCATGATGCCGGTAAATGCCATTAAACGGCATGTTGTTGTGGAAGAGCGAATGAAAAAAATGGGGGAAGATGCCTGTGAAATGTGGGTGAACCGGGCAGAGTACCGGGACTTGTCCGTGGGATTTATCACCAGCGGAATCCCTTACCAGTATGTGCGTGAAGCAATGCCCGAGGCCAGTGTTCTGAAACTGGGACTGGTGCATCCGCTTCCCAGGAAATTGATTGAAGAATTTGCGGCCAAAGTGGATAAATTGTACATATTTGAAGAGCTGGAACCGGTCATGGAAGAACAGGTGAAATCCTGGGGGATTTTAAAAGCTGTCGGCAAGGAACTTTTTACAGTGCAGGGAGAATACAGCGCCAATATGCTGAGGGAGCGGGTGCTCAATGAAAAATGTAAAGTATCCGCCCCTGCTCAGGTGCCTGCCAGACCGCCCATTCTTTGCCCCGGATGCCCTCACCGCAGTGTATATTCTGTGCTTAACAGACTGAAAATACATGCCGCAGGGGATATCGGATGTTATACCCTGGGCGCAGTGGCGCCGCTGGGTGTGGTGGACAGCACCATTTGTATGGGTTCCAGCATCAGTACCCTCCACGGGATGGAGAAGGCAAGGGGGAAGGAATATATTCGCAATTGGGTGGCTGTGATAGGTGATTCTACTTTTATGCATACGGGCATTAATTCCCTGATGAATATGGTATATAATCAATCGGCAGGCACGGTGGTAATTCTGGATAATTCCACCACCGGAATGACGGGACATCAGGATCACGCCGCCACAGGCAGGACACTGAAAGGAGAAGTGGTTCCGGCCATCAATATTGCGGCGCTGTGCCGTTCTCTTGGCATTGAGCATGTGTACGAAATCAGTGCTTTTGACCTGGATGGACTTGCGGAAGCTTTTCGGCGGGAGACCCAGAGGGATGGGGTATCGGTGATTATTACCAAGGCGCCCTGTGTATTGCTGAAAGGTGTCACATTCCCGAATAAATGTGTGCCGATTCCCGAAAAATGCAAGAAATGCGGTGCCTGCCTTCGTCCGGGATGTCCGGCTCTGACCAGGAATGAGGATGGAACCATTTCCATAGATGAGACAATGTGCAACGGGTGCGGATTGTGTGCTAAACTGTGCAAATTTGATGCTATAAAGACGGAAGCGAAATAGAGTTGCATAGCCCTGAACAGGAAGCGTTCTGACAATGGCACGGAAAAGGAGTGCTCAGGAGAGGAATAGAAAGGTTACATAAAATATGAGTGTAAAAAATATTATGATTGTAGGTGTGGGCGGACAGGGGACACTTCTGACCAGCCGCATTCTGGGAAATCTCGCAGTGGGCGGGGGATATGATGTCAAGCTGTCGGAAGTACATGGAATGGCCCAAAGAGGGGGCAGCGTGGTGACATTTGTGCGATATGGGGATCAGGTGGCGGAACCCATTGTAGAGGCGGGGCAGGCAGATGTGCTGATTGCGTTTGAGAGGCTGGAAGCGCTGAGATATTTGCATTTTCTGAAAGAAGATGGTGTGGTCATTGTCAACGACTGGCGTATTGATCCCATTACTGTGGTGACGGGAGCGGCCCAATATCCGGAGGGAGTGCTGGATACTTTGCAGGCGGCCAGGAAGACCATTGTGGTGGAGGCAATGAAGACGGCCAGAGAGCTGGGGGCGCCGAAAGCTTTTAATGTGGTGGTTTTGGGCGCTGCGGCCCATTATATGGGATTTGAAAAAGAAGACTGGCTGAAAGTGATTGAGGAAACGGTTCCCCCTAAAACGGTGGAAGTGAATCGGAAGGCTTTTGAGGCCGGATATCTTCTGTGAAAACGAAATGGAAAAGTTCAGCGGCCTGCCTGAACCGTTACTGATGGAATTCATCCCCAGGCGATAGTGCTGGCATACCAGTGTACTGACTGCATTATATTCCAATAAACCTCCTTGTCTAATTTTCCATCGGACTGCGTTGACTTCAATCGACGATGTAACCACATCGCCTCATTCAGTCGCCTTGCCGATGAAAAATTATCCTGCGGAGTTTTACCGGATATAATGCGGCCAGCACACTGGTGTATGGGGATGGGGAGAGAAGAGAGAAGGAAATTAAGACTCTGGTATAGGAACAGTCAAGTCAAAAGGAAAACAAGACTCTGGTATAGGAACAGTCAAGTCAACATTGAGGCATTGGTCTGGAAAATGAAGAATAATAGCAGCGCAAAAAAAACAGGAGGGCGGCATGATCTGGAATGAGACAAAGGAATGTATGAGCAGGGACGAGATGAGTGCCTTGCAGGGAGCAAGATTGGTAAAACTGGTTGACAGGGTATACCATAATGTGGAGTATTATCGGAAAAAAATGCAGGCTGTGGGGCTGGAGCCGGGAGATATTCGGGGGTTGGAGGATTTGACGAAGCTTCCGTTTACCACAAAAGACGATTTACGGGATACTTATCCTTTTGGAATGTTTGCGGTGCCGAACTCCCAGATTGTGCGGATACATGCATCCAGCGGCACTACGGGAAAAGCCACGGTGGTGGGGTATACCAGAAGAGATATTGATATGTGGAGTGAATGTGTGGCCAGGTGTATTACCATGGCTGGACTGGGACGTGAGGACATCATTCAGGTGGCCTATGGTTACGGACTGTTTACCGGAGGACTTGGCGGTCATTACGGCGCAGAGAAAATGGGGGCTACGGTGGTGCCCATGTCTACAGGAAATACAAAGAAACTGGTGAATATGATGGTGGATTTCGGAGTCACAGGGATTTTGTGTACACCTTCTTATCTGATGCACATTGCTGAAACCATTGAAGAAATGGGGGTCCGGGATAAGATTAAACTGAAGGCTTCCTTAAACGGAGCAGAACCCTGGACAGAAAAAATGCGGGACAAAATAGAAGAAAAGCTGGATATTCACGCACATGATATTTACGGCCTCAGTGAGATAATGGGCCCCGGTGTGGCTACGGACTGTCAGTTCCACAAAGGGCTTCATGTACATGAGGATTATTTCCTTCCGGAAATCGTGGACAGGGAGACTTTCCAGCCGGTGGCAGACGGAGTCACTGGAGAACTGGTTATTTCCACCCTGGTCAAAGAGGGCATTCCTCTGATTCGCTATCGCACCAAGGATTTGACCAGCATTGATCATACACCCTGTGAGTGCGGCAGAACCACGGCCAGGATTGCGAGATTTACAGGAAGAAGTGATGACATGCTGATTATCCGAGGCGTAAATGTATTTCCGTCTCAAATTGAAACTGCGCTTTTGGAAATGGGCGGCACGACGCCTCACTATCTGATGATTGTGGACAGGGTAAACAATTTGGATACCTTGGAGGTGCAGGTGGAGGTGGAAGAACATTTCTTCTCTGACGAAATAAGGGCGCTTGAGAATCTGACCAAAAGGATTGAGTATGTGATTCACCAGGCCATTGGTCTGGCGGTAAAGGTGAAGCTGGTGGAACCCAAGGCATTGGAGCGCAGCATGGGAAAATCGGTGCATGTGATAGATAAGCGCAAATTTGATTGATTTATCAGGGTGAAACAAAAACGCAAAGGGTTCAGAACGCTGGGAATTGACAAGGAAAGAGAGGGAAGGCTATGTATGTAAAACAAATATCTGTATTTATGGAAAATCGAGAAGGAAGACTGGAACAGGTAACGGAAGTTCTGAAACAGCAGGAAATCAATATTCTTTCCCTAAGTATGGCTGACACCACAGAATACGGAATGCTCCGAATGGTGGTGTCCGATGCGGAGATGGCCCGAACAGCCTTGCAGGAGAATGGCTTTTCTGCCAGGCTGACGGATGTTCTTGCTGTCAGGTTGGAGGACAAGGCGGGGGAGCTGTACAAACTCACGCATATTTTATGCGCAAAGGGGATTAATATTGAATATATGTACGCACTGGCATCGGGAGACCACAGAGCTATGATTGTTAAGGCATCCGATGGCGAAACAGCCGCTGGCGCCATCCTGGAAGGGGGACTGACCCTCTACAATAACGAAGAACTTTTTTTGGACACTGAAGTGAAAAGGCGGGACTAAAATCCAAACAGCCACGGAACGAAGGTGCCCGGAAGGAATTTCAGACACGAAAGGGTCTGAAATTTCTTCCAGTGAGAGTGGCACTGAAGTGAAGAGGCGGGACTATAATATGAAAAACCTGGAAAGATATTTGGATGTAATAAAGAAAAAGCTTCCCGATGTGGAGGAGCGGCTGAATATTGGAGCGGAAGAGACGCAATTGGAGAAGCTTCGCTCCATGGTGAACTGTGAAATACCAGAGGAGCTGATTGCTCTGTACCGGCGTTTTAATGGCGAAGATATGCAAAAGGAACTCTGCTTTTTTGCGGGACTGCAATTTATGCCCATTGGCATGGTGTTGTATGAACTGGAATTTTTCCGTGGGGTGGACGACGAGTTGACAGCCATGGGCACAAGAGCCATCAGGGAGGAGCCCATGTGTGAGTTGAATTGGATTCCTTTTGCATATGATTGCAGCAGGGCATGGCTTGTCCTGGACCTTTCTCCCACAAAGGAGGGAACGGCAGGGCAGATTATCACGGTGGACTATGACATAGATTGCTGTTATTTATTGGCGGACAGTATGGATGACCTGTTGGGGAAGATGACGGAATGGTTTCAGAAGGGAATCCTTTTGGTAAATATGACAGAGGACAAAGAGCCTTTTATCCAGGAAAAATCGGGACATTTGTTTCAGGCCCTGGATAAGCTGACCGCACCAGCGAAGAATCCGGAAGCGCCTGAAATTGCGCTTCCCGAAGGCGTTTGGAGGAAGCGGTACGGGAAATCTTTGGTATCCGTTCAAGTGCTTGCGAAGGAAAAGCAGATGCTGCTCCAAAAGGAAGAGGTAGATTGTGCGCCCTTTGCATACATGGAAAATATGAAAGAACTTATTCTTCATGACTGCAGATTGAAAAACCTGGATGCCCTGGCAAAAATGCCCCAACTGAAAAAACTGATTTTTGCCAGGTGCGTTATCGAAGGCGAAGGGCTGTCAGTGCTCTCGGAAGCGCCCAATTTAAAAGAACTGGGGCTGAACATCATGAGCGGCGCCGGGCTTATGGGAATCAGCAGATCAAAGACACTGAAATCCCTGCAAGTGAGAGCACTGACCGATATTGCTGTGGAGGATCTTGCGGTCTTTTCGTCGCTGCAGGAATTATGTGTGGAGAAAATGGGACTGAGAGATGCCGCCTTTATACGCGATATGAAAAATTTAAAGAAACTGGATCTTTGGGACAGTGAGCTGATGAATTTGGATTTTCTGAAGAACCTGAAGAAGCTCACCACCTTTCATCTGAAAAAAAGAGCGGAGTCGGAAGAGGGGCTTTCGGCGGTGCGTGAACTGACCAAACTCAAGGAATTTATCTACCCTGTGAAAGATATCTCCATATATGAAGGGCATAAGACACTGGAGAGTGTGGGGATGGCCGCCGACGTGGCGGAGGGATTTGAAGCTTTTGCCGGAAGTAAGGTCAACAGCTTTGTGCTTTTTGGAGGCGCTACGGAGACTCAGACAGAAGCAATCCGGCGGCAGATGGAAAAATATGTGAAATTGTATTCCTGGGGAACCGAAGGATAGGCATAGAGGATGCCGGAGGAAAGGGAGAGGCTTATAATGGAACAGGAACAAATGATTGAGGATATTTTACGGCATTTGGATACGGAAACCGCAATGGGGGTGGTTCGTATGAGCGTGGAGATGGATGAAGAAAAAAGCGGCGGCGGTGAAGTGTCCCATAAATGCTGCAATATGTATGGACGATCGGCAAATGAGACAGTGGGACTTCTGGACTGTTATACGGACACCAACGCAGGACGGCCGGATAATGAACGCTGAGTCATAGAAACTTTTTGGATGGAAAAGGGGGACGGGCATGTATGAGAACAGAGCAGCTCTTGGGTACCAGGACTTTGAGGAAGTGAGAAGCAGGCATATATTTTATGTGGACAAAACTGACTTTATCAGGGAATGGTGGGAATATGCCGATAAAGTGACATTGATCACACGTCCCCGCAGGTTTGGCAAGACTCTGAACGCAAGTATGGTGGAATGTTTTTTCTCGAATCAATATGCGGACAGAGATGAATTGTTTGAGGGTCTCTCTATATGGGAGCATAAGGAGTATAGAAAGTTGCAGGGCACGATTCCTGTGATTTCCCTGAGCTTTGCAAATATAAGGGCTTCGGATTACAATACGATGGAGTATAAAATTACAGAAGTAATAGCCGATCTGTATAATAAAAATGAGTTTTTGCTGGATGGGAATTTGCTGAATGAAAATGAGAAGGAATATTATCGGGGAATAAAATCCGGCATGGAAGGTAAAGTAGCAGTGGGCGCAGTGCATCAAATGTCAAAATTTCTGGGGCGCCGTTATGATAAGAAAGTGATAATTATTCTGGACGAATATGATACACCCATGCAGGAAGCCTGGATTTCGGGGTATTGGAATGAGGCAGTGAGCTTTTTCGGAGGTTTCTTCAATGCCTCATTTAAGACGAACAATTATCTTGACAGAGGACTAATTACAGGGATTACAAGGGTAGCAAGGGAAAGTATGTTTTCCGGCATGAATAATTTGGAGGTTATTACCACCACCTCAGAAAAATATGAAAAGGCATTTGGGTTTACAGAAGAAGAGGTCTTCCTGGCGCTGGAAGAGGCCGGGCTTGGTATGGAGAAACAGGAGGTGAAGAGATGGTATGATGGTTTTACTTTTGGCAGACAGGGGGCGATTTACAATCCCTGGTCCATCGTATCATTTCTTGCGAAAAAGGAGTATGACACATATTGGTCGAATACGGGCGGGAATGGATTAATTAATTCGCTGATTCAAACAGGCTCCTCTGATATAAAGCAGACAATGGAAGGGCTTTTGCGAGGGGAAAGTTTTGAAACAGCCATTGATGAGAGAATTGTGTTTGACCAGTTGAATGGCAGTCCCAATGCCGTATGGAGCCTGCTGCTTGCCACAGGGTATCTGAAAGTCTTACAACGAAAGCAGATTGGGGAGCGAAAGAGGAAGGTATATACATTGACGCTTACCAATATGGAAGTGGAGACTATGTTTGAAGATATGGTAAGGGGGTGGTTTGAAGGCAGTGTAAAAGTGTATTATAATGAATTTATAAATGCTTTGTTAAACGACAACGTAAAGAAAATGAATACATTTATAAATAAGGTAGCGCTGAATACATTCAGTTCTTTTGACAGTGGGAAAAAACCGTCTGGGCAGGCGGAACCTGAAAGGTTTTATCATGGTTTTGTGCTTGGGATGGTAGTGAACCTTGCGGATACCCACAAAGTCAGGTCAAACAGAGAAAGCGGTTACGGGCGTTATGATGTCATGATAGAACCTAATGATAAATCTGGTAAAGCGTTTATTTTTGAGTTTAAAGTATTGGATCCGGATGAGGAGGGAACGCTTGCGGATACTCTGGTGAGCGCGCATGCTCAGATAAAGGAAAAAAGGTATGAAGCGGAATTGATAACGGAAGGATTTATGCCTGAGCAAATTAGAAAGTATGGTTTTGTATTTCGGGGGAAAGAATGTCTTATTGGATAGAGAAAAAAGGCCAACACCGGAAAGTCCAGTGCTCTTATTTCCGATCATTTTCCGTCGGATAATGTAATGGGGACAGGTGTGTATGAATCAGAATCCCAGTGTAAAGTAGAACTGCCAAAAGCGCAGGGAAGTTACACTGGGTTTTTTATGCACAGGCTGCGCAGGGAAAGGGAGTTACTCTGTTTGATTGTTGCTCAAACCTGATAATGGCTTGTAGTGAGAGTATTCCCGGCCGCCTGTTATCCGAAGGTATTTCAAATAAAAGCTCTGGACCAGATACAGTTTGGCGCGCTCTGTAAGGATATATCTATTTTGTTATATAAACATTTCAGAAATTCATGATATAGACGCAGTTTCTTTGGTGACAGGCAATCCGATGGCAAGTTACCGGATATTATTGAATATGAGCTGTTGTTGAAATGTTATATGCGAAAAATATAGTATTGACAAATATAAAATATTATGATATATATAAAATATATGATGTACATCAAATAAAGTTGTATTAAAGGAGAAAGAGTTCAGGAGTTCAGGAGTTCAGGAGTTCAGGAGTTCAGGAGTTCAGGAGTTCA
>CAJUGT010000085.1 GCA_910586435.1 uncultured Acetatifactor sp.
GTGTGTCCCTTGGGAGGCTTAAGAAAAAGCCAGAGTGTGTCCCCTGGGAGGCTTAAGAAAAAGCCAGAGTGTGTCCCCTGGGAGGCTTAAGCGAAAACCAGAGTGTGTCCTGGGGGATTTAAGAGAAGCCAGAGTGTTGTCCTTGGGAGGCGTAAGAGAGAGCCAGAGGATTGCCTTGGGGGACTTTGGGAGAAGCCAGGGTGTTGCTATGCAGGCTGTAAGGAATGTCCGGAGGGGATGCTTGCAGGGATGGAAATAACGTGTAACAGGGAGAGATATGGAGGTCGGTATGAAGTACAATTTTGATAAAATGATTGATAGGCGTGGGATGGGGGCTTTAAAATGGGATGTACCCGAACGGGAACTTCCCATGTGGGTGGCGGATATGGACTTTGAAACGGCGCCGGAAATTATAGAATATCTGAAGACCCGTGTGGAGCATGGAATTTTTGGATATTCGGTGCTGACAGAAGAGTGGTATGACGCATATATCAACTGGTGGGGGCGGCGCCACCAGTTGAAAATAGAAAAAGAGTGGATGATTTTCTGTACGGGGGTTGTGCCTGCCATTTCAAGTGCTATAAGGAAGCTGACCACAGTGGGAGAGAATGTTTTGATTCAGACTCCGGTGTATAATATTTTCTTTAATTGTATACGAAATAATGGACGGAATATTGTTGAAAACCCGCTTCTGTATGATGGGGAAGCATATTCCATTGACTATGAGGATTTGGAGAGAAAATTGGCAGATTCCCAGACGACACTTATGTTGTTATGCAATCCACACAATCCTGTGGGAAAGATATGGGATAAGGATACACTGGCTCGTATTGGGGAACTCTGCGCAAAGCATCATGTGTTGGTATTGTCAGATGAGATTCATTGTGATTTGATAGACCCAGGGTTTGAATATGTTCCCTTTGCGTCGGTGTCCGAAGTATGTCAAAACAATAGTGTGACATGTATGGCGCCTACGAAGACCTTTAACATAGCCGGGTTACAGACGGCAGCAGTCGTGGTGCCGGACTCTGTCTTGCGGCATAAATTGAACAGAGGGCTGAATACGGATGAGGTGGCGGAGCCTAACGCCTTTGCCATTGGGGGAGCAGTGGCGGCGCTTCAAAAAGGTGAGGCATGGCTGGATGAATTACGGGAGTACCTGGCAGAGAATAAGCGCTGTGTCAGGCGTTTTGTGGAGGAGAAGATTCCTGCGCTTCATGTGGTGCCTTCTCAGGCAACCTATCTGCTGTGGATAGATTGTGGCAGCATTACAGAGGATGCGGGAGAGCTGGTAAAATTCATTCGCAGAGATTCCGGCCTGTATCTTACAGAGGGCAGGGAGTATGGGGAGAACGGAAGGCGATTTTTCCGGTTGAATCCTGCCTGTCCGAGAGAGAGATTGATGGATGGATTAAGGCGCCTGGAAGGAAGTGTGGCCCGGTATATAGAGAAAGCTTAAATATAAAAGGGTTTGTCGTGTTAAGAGAGTCATTGCGGCAAACCCCTTTACTATTTGGGCTTTAAATGTATCCAGGACAGGCATTGTTAAGAAAAGGTAATTTGTCCATAGTTCTATTGTTCTGTAAAGAAGTGTTGGAAGCAGTGTGGAAATAGTTTTCGTAATGGGGAGGTAAGCTATGAGACGGATTAAGGGAATTGCAGTATTGGTATTTTGTGTATTATTTATTGCTTGTGGGTTTGAGGAAGAAGGGCACAGAGGGCAGAGAGAAGACAATTTGCGGACTGAGGGTGAGGGACGGACAGAAGGTAATTTGCGGGCTGAGGGTGAGGGGCAGAGAGAAGACAATTTGCGGGCTGAGGGTGAGGGACGGACAGAAAGCAGTTTGTCGGAAGAGAGCGAAGGGATGGAGAATCAGGGAGAGCCTAAACAGAATGGAACCCGGAAAACAGACCAAGAGGGGAAGTATTTTGATTTAATGTGCAATACAACGCAGATTTTTGATATGACTTCTTCAGAATTTCAAAGTGCTTTTCAAGGGGAAGAAGGGCAGCAGAGTAAACATCCTGGTTTTATGGGATTGCAATTTTATCAAGATGAGCCAGTTTTACTGTGTGCAATTGAGCAGATAAAGCCCAATGGGGAAGAAAGAAGCTCCAATGTATATCTGTGCAGAGAGGATGGAACATCTGAGTTATTGTTTGATAGTATTCCCAGCGACCTGTGTTATGGATGTTGGTTGTTGGATGAGGAAGGAAACGCATATGTATTTAAAGGGCGTTGCCTTTGGAAAATAGACGCTGAAGGCCAAATGGTCTATGAACGTGAATATGAACATGAATGTGTGGCCAAGAATCTTTGCCGATTGCCCGATGGCAGAATGTATATGTTTGGACAATTTATAGGGGAAGCGGAATACAAGCTATTTCAGATAGAGCCTGTCAAAGGAACGATTTCTGTTGTTATGGATGATTTTAGCTGGAGCCGATCGCCCTGTGCCATAGGAGAAGGCAAAAACAACAGTCTTTTATTTATGGATTATGATGGAATTTGGGCGCTGAATCCGTCGGACAAAAGCAAGGAGACCTTCCTTCTGTTTGAGGGTACATCTTACTATGAAGATTATCAGAAAAAAAGAATACAGGGATTCAGGGTGGCAGGGGACGGAAGTATTGAAGTACTGCGGTCTGATGGAAGGTTTAGAAGAACCGGCGGTATGCAATCTGAATCTGGCACTTGTGATTTGGAGATTTTACAGTTGGTAGATGTGGGAGAAGAGAAAATACCTATAGTAATGCGAGGATTGTATTTTAATTCAAAATGGATGAAAGATCAGGTGGTACGTTTTAATCAGTCCCAGCAAGAGTATTATGTGGTATTGGATGAATGGCTGGATGGTACGGATGAGGAAGAGTTCATCAGGAAAACAGGAGTGGAAATTGCGACTGGGAGAGGGCCGGATATTATATGTGGAGAGCTGCTGGAAGAATCAATTTACAATTTGGTACAGAGAGGGGTATTTGAAGATTTAAAACCCTATATGGATAAATCCGGCTTGAGGGAAGAAGATTATTTTCCACTGGCGTTTAGCAGTTGGCGGGAAGGGGATAAGGTTTACAGTATTAATTCTTTTGTAATGCTGGAGGGATTTAGGATAGATGAGTCCGTATTGGGGAGCCGGGAAGAGCCTGGAATTGAGGCATTGGTGGATGCCTTGCTGGGGTATGAAGAAAATGTTTTTTACTTATATAATACGGATTCTATGGATATTTTGAGAATGTTTATGGAGGGATCTGAGAATCTTTGGGGAATGGTGGACTGGGAGAAAAGGACTTGTGATTTCAGTGGGGAATTATTTGCGAAGTTGTTGAAAACAGCGCAGAGATATGGATATGATAAAAGATTTCATTACCCTGCGATTGCTCAGCGAAGGTCTTGCAGTGATATTGTTTTATTTGACAGCGAGGCGGAACAAATAGAAGAAGGCATGGTGACATCGGGCGTGATGTTTGACGATGGATGTCATGCGGCTGCCAGAGCGGAATATTTCATTTTATCCATGAGCGCCAGTTCTTCCCACAAGGAAGGGGCATGGGAATTTCTGAATTTTTTGTTGGGGGAAGAGAGTCAGTATGCCTTAAAGGATCAAAGTCTTCCTGTCTACAAAGAAGCGTTTGACGCTACGGCCGCAGAAATATTGGCGAATAAGGATAATCAAAAAGGTGCGGTCAGCATCAGAAAATCGCTTGTTATGGTGGAAGGAGAAATGATCACTGTATATGAAAGAAGCGTCAATGATTTGTCGGAAGAGAAGATAGCAGAATTGCGAAAGACAATTGAAGAAGCGAAACCGATTCCAATTCGCACAGGACCAATTATGGACATTATCTGTGAAGAAGCGGCAGATTACTTTAGCGGATACAAAAATATAGAGGAAGTGCGGCTTATTATTGAAAACAGAGTTCGCTTATATTTGGAAGAAAACAATTAAGTGCAACAGGGTGGGGGAATATGGAATAAGGAAGCGTGTGGAAATCGGGAGGCTGTTAAAGGAAGCGTATGCGAAGCACATTGAATATCGGAGAGAATATACTGAATCTTCGACGGGAGAGAAGGATCACACAGGAACAGCTGGCGGAATTTATTGGAGTCACCAAAGCCTCTGTGTCCAAATGGGAGACAGGCCAGAGTACACCGGATATCTTATTACTGCCTTGTCTGGCAACATACTTTGATGTGACAGTGGATGAGCTGCTGGGATATTGTCCTCAGCTGTCCAAAGAGCAGATTATCAGGATTTATCAGGAGTTTTCGGCAGAATTTGCCAAAGGGTGTTTTGAAGAAGTAATGGATAAGACATGGAATTATGTGAAAAAGTATTATTCCTGTTATCCATTTTTGTTTCAGATATGTGTACTCTGGCTGAATCATTATATGCTGGCAGAGGAGGGGGAAGGACAGAAGAAAATCTTGTGGTCTGTTGTTGAATTGTGCGGACACATCAGAGAACATTGTCAGGACATTGGGATTAGCAATAACGCCATTGTCATTCAGGGGATGGCGTACCTGAGTTTAGGGCAGGCAGAGAAAGTAGTTGACATCTTTGAGGACAGGCTGAATTCTGATAAATTGACGGAACAGGGGGGAATGCTTTTAACACAGGCTTATATGATGCTTGGAGACAGAGAAAAGGCCGAGTGCAATATTCAGATTGCCATGTACAGCGCAGTGATGTCACTGGTTGGAAACGCAACCCATTTTTTGTCAGTGTCATCTGATAATTTGAAGATATGTGAAGAGACGGTGCGGCGTGTTGAGAGAGTTGCGGAGACATATGATTTTATCAGACTTCATCCCAACAATATGGCGGTTTTTGAGTACCAGGCGGCTGTTTGTTATGGCATCCATGAGGAGAAAGAGAAAGCGCTGGAACATATGGGGCGGTATGTGATATGTCTGGAGGAATTGTTTCATAGAGATGAGATGACCCTTCATGGCGATGCCTATTTCCACAGAATTGAGGAATGGCTGAAAGAACCTCTGGGCAGCACGGTGGCGCCCAGAGACAGAAAATTAATTATAGAAGACAGTAAACAGGCTTTTGCCCATCCTGCGTTTCAGTTTTTGGAAAATGAGTCCAGGTTTCAAAGATTAAAAGAAAAAGTGAATTTTATAAAATAGTTACATATAATGATTTGTCCACAAAAACATTTGTCATGAGACAGGCTGGGGCTCATAGAGACGTTCCAGACCTTTGAGGTATTGATAGCGTTCTGCCGCCTGGGCCGCTGCCTGTCGGAAAAGCTCTTCGGCTTCCTGGGGATGATAGCGTTTCAGCGCGTCATATCGGATTTCTCCGTCTAAAAATGTCTCATAATCAATATTGGGTTCCGGACTGTCCATAATAAAGGGATTTTGGCCCTGTTCTTTTCTGCCGGGGTGGAAACGAAATAAATGATAATATCCGGCGTCCACAGCTTTTTTTGCTTCATGAGGGGTAGTACCCAGTCCGGCCCTGATGCCATGAGCAATGCAGGTGGCATAGGCGATGACCAGGGAGGGACCCGGATAGGCAGCAGCTTCCGTCAGTGCTTTTACTGTCTGGTTGTAATCGGCTCCCATGGCAATCTGGGCCACATATACATTTCCATATGTCATGGCAATGGATGCCAGATCTTTTTTTCTGCTTTTCTTGCCGCCTGTGGCAAATTTTGCGGTAGAGCCCAGGGGAGTTGCTTTGGATGCCTGTCCGCCTGTATTGGAGTAAACTTCCGTATCCAATACCAGGATATTGATATTCCTTCCACTGGCAAGGACATGATCCAGACCGCTGAATCCTATATCATATGCCCAGCCGTCTCCGCCCACGACCCATTGGATGGTGTCAGGGGAATCTCCATGCTTTTTTGCCACATCCTGAGCCATGAGCATTCCGTAACCAAATTCGGCCGCATCTTCAAAAAGGGAATTTGACCAGGCAGGTCCATGTCCGGTTTCATCCAGGGCATATGCACAGGAAGGCGCAGAATTTCCCCAGATGGAGCTACAACCCGTAGCATTGGCAAGGTACATGCGGGTGCCAAACAGCTGAGTCAATAATTTCACATAGGGAGTTTCGCCGCATCCTGCGCATGCGCCTGAAAATTCCATCAAAGGGCGCAGAAACTGACTGCCTTTCAATGTGTCGGTTCGGAATTTTTCTGCCGCTTCTTTGCAGGGAAGCAGAGGTTTACAGTAATCAAATGCCTTCTGCCATTCCATGTGAGGATAATTTTTCTCGTGCTCATTTATGGGCATCATTTCCAGGGCTTTCCTGCCCTGCCTGCCGGGACAGACTGCGGCGCAGGTGCCGCATCCGGTACAGTCAACCTGGGATATGGTAATAGAAAAGGAATGATTTTCCAATCCCACCATAGGAAGTTTTGACATGGTTTCAGGCGCTTTCTCCGCTTCTTCTTCCGTTAGAACAGCAGGCCGGATAACTGCGTGGGGACATACAAAAGAGCACCGGTTACATTGGATGCAGTTTTCGGGTTTCCACACAGGGAGTTCCACGGCAGTGTTGCGTCGCTCATGGGCAGTGCTTCCAGGCGGGGTATAACCATCCGCATAGGGCAGAAAAGCAGATACCGGAAGGTCATTGCCCTGCTGATCTGTGACAGGCTGCTGTATATTTTTCACAAAATCCATCAGTTCCGGACGGTCGGGCAAAGGCGTGTTGTCCAGAGGATTGGAGGAACAAGGTGTGTTTGCCTGGAGATCTTGTTCCGACTTTTGATTTTGTTCTGGAGCATATGTCTGCCAATGCTCCGGAATCGGGATTTCATATACTTCCGCAAAGCCTCGTTCGATGGCCTGGTAATTCATTTCCAGAATTTTTGTTCCGTTTTTTCCATAACTTTTTTCTGCTGCTTCCTTCATCCACTGTTTTGCGTCCTGGGCTGGAAGCAGGCCGGACACAGCAAAAAAGGCAGCTTGAAGAATGGTGCTGATTTTGCTGTTCAGTCCGATTTCTTTTCCAATGGTTATGGCGTCTATTACAAATAAATGAATCTTCTGCCTGGAAAGACAGGACTTTACGGAATCTGGAAGGTATTTGGCCAATTGGTTATTCATTTGTTCTGCCTTTGGCTTTTGGGCGGACATGTCACTGAAATGAAAGTTGAGCAGGAAAATGCCCCCTTCTTTTAATTCCTGGGCCATTTGGTATTTGTGTAAATATACTTGATTATGGCATGCTACGAAATTTGCCCGATGTATTAGATAAGTGCTTCTAATAGGGCTTTTTCCAAAGCGCAGATGGGAAATGGTAAGTCCCCGGGACTTCTTGGAATCATATTCAAAGTATCCCTGTGCGGTCATATCCGTGTGGTTGCCAATAATCTTAATGGCGTTTTTGGTGGCGCTGACAGTACCATCACCGCCTAATCCCCAGAATTTGCAGGAGACAATGTCATCAGGTTCCGTTTCAGGAAGGATGGGAACATCAAGTGACATATGTGTCACATCATCTGTGATTCCCACTGTGAAACAGGACTTTGAATTGTTGTTGTAGATGGCTGCAATCTGACCTGGGGTTGTGTCCTTGGAACTTAGCCCATAACGGCCGGAAAAAACGAGAATGGGGCTGTGGAAACCGTCAGGGGCGGAAGCAATCTCCACAGGTTTATGGGAACAATCGGCTGTATTGTCCGTAGCGCCTGAAATGGCATAACCCTGCTGAATCAAAGCCGCCACAACATCCAGGTACAAGGGTTCTCCCGGGGCGCCGGGCTCTTTTGTTCGATCCAGCACAGTGATTTGCCTTACGTTTTTGGGGAGTTTTTGCGCAAGATGAATCCCACTGAAAGGCCGGTAGAGATGAACTGTAATCAACCCCAGCTTTTGGTTTGGCACACTGTTCAAATATTCCCTGATGGTTTCACAGATACTGCCCATGGCAATAATGACATGTTCCGCATCTTCGGCCCCATCGTAGTCAAACAGCCCATAGGAAGTACCCAGTTTTGCGTTTATTTTGGCAATCTGATTCTCCACAACCTGGGGCAGCGCCTGATAAAAAGGATTTGAAGCCTCTCTTGCCTGGAAAAAAATATCCGGGTTTTGAGCGGAGCCAAACACTCTTCCATGGGAAGGGTGGAGGGAACGTTGGCGGAACTGTTCCAGGGACTCCGTATTTATCATGGATTTCAGATCGTCATATTCCCAGACGGCGATTTTGTGCAGTTCGTGGGAGGTGCGAAAGCCATCAAAGAAATTCAGGAAAGGGATGCGCCCTTCCAGTGCCGCCAAATGGGCAACCGGAGATAGATCCATTACTTCCTGGACGCTGCTTTCAGAGAATATGGCGGCGCCTGCCTGCCGACAGGCATAGATATCCGAGTGATCGCCAAAGATGGATAGGGCATGGGTGGCAATGGTTCTGGCTGCCACATGGATGACGCCCGGAAGCAGCTCCCCGGCGATGCGATATAGATTGGGCAGCATCAGAAGAAGTCCCTGGGAAGCGGTAAAGGTAACGGCCAGGGAACCGGCCAGCAATGCGCCATGTACTGCCCCTGCGGCGCCTGCCTCGGATTGCATTTGAGAAATCTCAGGGATTTGTCCATAGATATTTTTCAGACCCTTTCCGGTCCACTCATCGCAGAGTTCCGCCATGGGGGAAGAAGGAGTGATGGGATAGATTGCGGCTGCCTCGCTGTAAGCGTAAGCCACATGGGCGGCTGCCTGATTGCCGTCCATGGTCTGAAGAGGACGGGAGCCGTCTGTGATTTTATTTGATGTTTTGGTCCTTGTGTTCATATTTACCTCCGGGTGCATATATCAAAACGCTTTGGTGATATGTCTGTTTAAGGGTATTTTGCCCCGGAGGTATTTACTTTATGTGTCTTTCTTATTTTAAAAATCCATTCACTATCTGCGCTTCTGCTTCTGCTTCTGTGAGTCCTAAAGTCATCAGCTTGGTAATCTGCTCCCCGGCAATTTTGCCAATGGCAGCTTCATGAATCAGCTCCGCATCCGGGTGGTTGGCCGTTATCTCCGGAATTGCGCTGATTTTTGAACTGTCCATAATGATGCCGTCGCATTCGGAATGCCCTTTGCAGCGGTTATTGCCATTGATTTTAGATAGAAAAATCTGTTGGGACTCCTCTCTGGCCACAGAACGGGAGATGATATTGGCGCTGGAACCCTCGCCGTCCAAATCCACCTGAAAACAGGTCTCGGCGGTTTGGGTACCGTGGGTCATGAGTTTTTCCGTCACAATGATTTTGGCGTTGGCGGCTAATTTGGCGCTGGTGAGCCGTTTGGTGGAATCTACGCCTTTGATCTGTACCGTTTCCAGCTCCATAAAACTGTTCTCGCCCAATTCTATCCTGGTTTCAGGGTTCATAATGCGGCTTCCTTTTCCGTCGCCGCTGCCATAGTGTTTTTCCACATATTTCACATGGGAATTTTTGCCGATGTAAAAGGCGTGAACACCGTCATGGCGACTGTCAGAGTCGCCGCTGTTGTGGATGCCGCAGCCGGCTACGATGGTCACATCGCAATCGTCCCCCACATAAAAGTCGTTGTAGACCATTTCGGTCAGACCGCTTTCGCTTAAAACCACAGGGATGTGTACGCTTTCTTTTTTGGTTCCTGGCCGGATCACAATATCAATGCCCTGCTTGTCTGTTTTGGTCACTATGTCAATATGGGCGGTGGTGGCTCGTTCGGAGCTTTTTCCGTTGGCGCGGATATTGTAAGCGCCGGAGGGCATTTCATGCAGCCCGGCGACCTGTTCTAATAGGGTTCTCTGTATATCGTCCATGGTTTTGTAATTCCTTTCATATAGTTGCGTAATGTCTTAATGGGTGTTTTGGAATATCAATGGGCCTGACATTCTTCATCCGCCCATTAACTTCGTGGGGTTGCAGGGGAGCTGGTGTAAAATTTACAGCTTTCAGTGCCCTTTAGAAGTTCGGGAAGAATGTCTTCTCTGCGTCCCCGGGCCGTGACGCTGCCGTCAGCCAATACCACGATCTCATCCGCAATATTCAGAATGCGTTCCTGATGTGAGATGATAATCAGAGAATTTCCGCTTTCCTGATGCATATCTTCAAATACCTGAATCAGGTTGTTGAAGCTCCATAAGTCAATACCTGCCTCCGGTTCATCAAAAACGGATAATGGGGTATTACGGGCAATGATGGTGGCAATTTCAATACGTTTCAATTCTCCACCAGAGAGGCTGGCATCCACGTCCCTGTTTAGATAATCTCTGGCGCACAGACCTACCTTGGAAAGGAAATCGCAGGCGTCGGGCAGTTTGAGTGAGGGAGCCTTTCTTTGCGAAACGGTGAGCTCCGCCGTTTTCTGTGTATCAGATTTTTTTCGGGAGTCTCCTGCCGCAAGGGCAAGCAAATCTTTTACTTTGATGCCTTTGAAACGAACAGGCTGCTGAAAGGCAAAACTGATTCCCTGATTGGCCCTTTCGCTGATGGTCATGTGTGTGATATCCATGCCGTTGTATAGTATGCGGCCGGAGGTAGGCTGTTCCACACCCATAATCAGTTTGGCGAGGGTGGATTTGCCGCCGCCGTTTGGCCCTGTAATGGCAATAAGGGAATGGTCGTCAAAAGTCAGGTTGATGTTTTTGATAATTTCCCTGGAAGTGTTTTTTTCACTCGTGAGTCCATTGGGATGGTTGTCATTTGCGGATTCCGAGGTTTCTTCCGATATCTGGAAACAGAGATTTTGTAATTCAAGCATATGCGTTTCCTCTATTCATGATTAATTTTTGTGTTTTAAGCGACTTGTATTACAGTATAGCACAGAAATCGGAAAATTTATATGGGATATTTTATTTTTATATTAATCTGTATGATTTCTTCTTATTTATTCCAAAGTATACAGTAATCACTTATTCGTTTTTTCTTGCGCCATTAATGTGTATATGGTAAAATATTGACACAGAAAGGCGCAGTGTCAACTTCTGATTTCATTTGCGCAGTAGCGCATGAGATTATGGTAAAGTGTTGACACAGAAAGGCATTGTGTCAACTTCTGATTCCATATGCGCAGGAACGCATGAGATTATGGTAAAATGTTGACATAGAAAGGCGCAGTGTCAACTTCTGATTTCATGTGCGCAGTAGCGCATGAGAGTATGGTAAAATATTGACACAGAAAGGCGCAGTGTCAACTTCTGATTCCATGTGCGCAGTAGCGCATGAAATATGGTAAAATATTGACACAAAAGGGCGCAGTGTCAACTTCTGATTCCATATGCGCAGTAGCGCATGAAAGTATTGTGAAATGATGTGGGGTTTTGCGGCTGACATGGATGCCTGCCTTAATAATTTGTAGTTCGGATGGCATGGTTTTCAGGGGGTGTAAATTAAAACTGGAAAAAGGAGTGGCGATGAGAAAATGAAACTATCTGACAAGGCTTATATCAATCGGACGGCGATTACAGGACATGCAATCATTGATACGGTGCTGGTGCTGGCGTATGGAATCGAATTATTGAAGGGTTCCAGGACACTTGGGTATTTTAGTCTTTTCAGCCTTATGTGTATAGTGCCGGTTATTGCCGAATTTATGGTTTATTCCAGGAATAAGGAAAGCGGTATTCTGAAGCATATTATCTGCCTGGGGTATGGGATTTTATACCTGTTCGCAATTTTTACCACCAACAGTATTCTGACTTTTACTTTTGTGATTCCCATGTTTATGGTGGTGATATTATTTATGGATGTCAAATGCAGTATCATGGTTGCGGTGGGGGCTTTTGCGGGGAATGTGATATATGTGGGGTATCATTTTGCCACCATTGGATATACATCGGAAGAAATGCCGGATGTGGAAATCAGGGTAATGTGTGTGCTGCTGACAGGGGTGTTTATGACGCTGGTGTGTATGGCGGTGGAAAAGGTAAACAGGGAGAAGCTTAAGCAGATTGCGGCCCAAACGGATGCTGCCAGGATAATGACGGAAGAAGTTCTTGAGACTGCCGGGGATATGATTTCCGGCATCGGTGAGACAGCGGAAAAATTGGGCAGATTGGGGGAATCTGTGAATCATATCAGCGGTTCCATGAATGAGGTTTCCATGGAGAGCATTGAGACGGCTGAGGCTGTGCAGGTGCAGATGCAGCGAACGGAACAGATTCAGACCCATATTGGACGAGTAAAAGAGTGCGCAGGGAAGATTGATGAGAATATGGCGGAAACCGCCAGGATGGTGGAAGAAGGCAGAGTCCAGATGGACGCTTTGGCGGCGCATGTGGAAGACTCCATCAATGCCAATGGGCAGGTGCTTGCGCAGATGAAGGCGCTGAGTGAATATACGGGTCAGATGAATACAATTATCGAGACCATTACCAGCATTGCCAACAGTACGGGGATGCTGGCATTAAACGCAAGTATTGAGGCGGCAAGGGCAGGGGAGGCAGGCAGAGGATTTGCCGTGGTGGCAAATGAAATCTCCGCTCTGGCAAGCCAAACCAAGACAGCCACGCTGAACATTACAGAGTTGATAGAGAATATCAAAAAAGAACTTGTTTCAGTGGAAAAAGCGGTGGAAGTAGTGACGGAAAGTAATCATGCCAACTCGGAGAGTACTGGAAGAGTTGCGGACAGCCTGACAGGTGTCAGCCAGGGGACGGATATGGTTGGTCAAAAAACCCGTGAAATGCTGGAGGCTGTGAACAGTCTGGAAGGGGCAAATGGGAATATTGTGGAGAATATTCAGACCATTTCAGCTGTTACGGGGAAAGTTTCGGCGCATGCGGCAGAGACAAGTCGCTCCTGTGAGGAGAATGCGGTGCTTGTGGCGGAAGTTGCGGAAATTGTGGAGCGGCTGAATGCCAAAGCGAAGAAATTGCAGGAGGCAAGATAATGTCCAATAAATATTTTCAGAAAGCTTTGTCCGATTTTACATACAATGCGGCAAGTGGAGGCGCAATACGCCATTTGACGGATGTGGGATATACGGTAAAGCAGATAATGGAGGAGCTTGCCTTTCCCACACCATATGAGAGAGTACAAAAGGGAGTGTGGGAACGCCTGATAGAGACAGGAATCATTTTGACTAAGGAACCTGGCAGCGGTCCTGGGGATGTAAAGAAGATTACCTATATACAGGATCATGATCAGTTTGGAAAGGTCAGCTTTCGCAGGGTGGAGGAGGCGCAGGAAGAGGAGGACATTATATGTTGGAAAGAAAGCCATATGGGGACAGGCAAATCAGGATTTGAGACGCTTTCCGCGCTGTTGGGAGACGAAAGGCAAAAAAACGGGGAGGCCAGTTCCTACATGACTTGTGATTTCGGAGATACGGCCCAAAGAGACCCGGAACGATTTCGGGCAATGATGCAGGTGTTAGAAGGGCGGCAGAGAGAGTATCTTGTAGGTTTGCCCTGGACAAAGGAGCGGATTTACCACAGGCTGGATATGCGGATGACTGAGATTTTGCTGCGTCTCTGTGAGACAGAGGAGTATCGTGGAGATTTATTTTTCATGGAGACAGGGGATAAAATAATCATAGGGTGAAACGGATGGAAAAAGAAGGGATTTAGTCTAAAGTTTTTCCAGATTATGCCGAAATAGGAAATGAGTGGATTGTGGTGTTGAGGAGCAGGGAGACAAGCGCAAATCAAACCATATGACAGGATAGAAAAAGAAACGGATTTTACGGCACCGGGTACCGCCGGAAGGACGGACAGCTAGGGGTGCGGGAAAAGCTATGGAGGGCGAGGCAATGCAGAAAATCGGAACTTACAATGAATATCAGAACAGTGTCTATGACAGAACGGCGCAGGCAGGAAGGAGCACAGCCAGTACCAGGACCGCAAACAAGGGGACTGCGGCTGCGGCAAAAGAGGAGAAAGCGCCGGAGCTGAGTAAGGCTGCGCAGAATTTACTGAAGGATTTGAAAAAGAAATACCGCAATATGGATTTCATGGTGGCGGATTACGAGACGGAAGAGGAAGCGGCCGCTTATCTGTCCAAAGGAACAAGTGATTACAGTGCGCTGCTGACGCCGGAAGAATTGGAGAAGATGGCGGCGGATGACAGTGTCAAGGAGAAAAATCTGAAGATTTTGGATGAAGCCGTGACAAAGCTGGATGATATGAAGAATCAGCTGGGAGAAAGCGGCAAGGATGTGACACGGGTTGGCATGACCTTTGGGAAAGATGGAGAAGTTTCCTATTTTGCGGAACTGGAAAAGGACAGCGCAAAGCAGCGTGAACGCATTGAGAAACGCCGTGAAGACAATCGGGAAGCCGCAAAGGAAGCGAAAAAGGCGGAAGCGGAAGAGTTTAGGAACAAAACTGTGGAGAAACCGGGAAAGCGCACCACTGTATTTGCGTCTTCTGTGGAAGAGTTGGCGGAAAAGATTTCGCAGGTGGACTGGGATAAGGTAAAAGAAGAAACCTATGGTCCGGCAGGGAATCATTTTAACTTAACAGTATAGACGTAATTTTGTTCTTTTTTGTTTAAGTGTTTTTATAAAGGGTATGATATTTTGTGAGGGTAGAAGTTCTGAGACCATTGTGAGAGTGGTCTTAGGGCTTCTGTCTTTGTGTATGTGGAGAAGCTTGTCAACGGCAGAGGCCATGGACAGGGAAAGGAAAGATATTGGTAAATCCGGGAAATCGGAAGGGAGGAAGTATGAAAATGAAAAAGAAGTACTCTGGTAAGAAGCTGGTCTGTAATGTATTGGCGGTGGTGATGGTTTTTATGCTGGCGGCCTGCGGTAAGGCGGAAGAGGAGAAGACAGAAGGGGTGGGAATGCACCATGTGGAGATTACCATCAAGGATTATGGGAAAATCAGTGTGGAGTTAAATGGGGACAAGGCGCCCATTACGGTGGAAAATTTCCTGAAGCTGGCAGGAGACGGGTTCTATGACGGACTTACCTTTCATCGTATCATAGATGGATTTATGATGCAGGGAGGCGATCCTCTGGGGACCGGCATGGGAGGAGCTGAAGAGAACATAAAGGGAGAGTTCTCTTCCAATGGAGTGGAAAATGATTTGTCCCATATTCGAGGAGCTATCTCCATGGCCCGTTCTTCAGCCAAGGACAGCGCAAGTTCGCAATTTTTTATTGTGCATAAGGACAGTACTTATCTGGATGGAGAGTATGCGTGTTTTGGCTATGTGACAGAGGGACTGGATGTGGTGGATGCTGTGTGCCAGGCTGATCTGACATTTATTGACGGGGATGGCATGGTTGATCCAAAGAGCCAGCCAATCATTGAGAGCATAAAGGTGATTGACTGATGACGGGGCCGGCATGGTTGATTTAAAGAGCCAGCCAATCATTGAAAGCATAAAGGTGATTGACTGATGACGGGGGTCGGCAGGGTGGTGATATGCCTGTCGGCCGTTTCACATATTTGTACCGGTGGGGCATGTTTTTGAATGTTTTTTAAGCTTTTTAATGCTGCTGCTCCCCGGTGCTGCACGCATGTGCCAGAATGTCTTTTAGTACCAACATAGCGTCTAAGTCATTATAGCCATATCGGTTTTTCAGACTATCAAGCAATTCTCTTATTTTGATAATATAATCGTCAACTGCTACTTTTTCCTGATAAGTGGTTAATACAGGGTATTTTTTCCCCCCATACACTTGTCCAGTCGATTTTCTGCGCGGTTTTGTCACTTGTATTCTCGATAATCTGTTCCAGTTCTTTTACATCCATATCAAAATCTATCAATTCGTCCAAGGTCAAATGATATAGATTGGATAAACGTTTGGATTGACATATATCCGGCAGTGTTTCATTCAGCTCCCATTTTGAGATGGTCTGTCTGCTGACTCCTAACTTTTCAGCCACTTCTTCCTGGGACAGACCACTTTTTTTTCGTGCGTGAAAAAGACTGTTTCCTAGATTCATGCTTATTACCTCCTGTGTTTTGATGGTAGTGTCAACTTCATATACCCAAAATCAGCTCAACCCCAGTAAATTCAATAGTTTCAGAGGTTATAAGCCTTTACCTCCCCTTTCTTTGGCTTAGGCGCCCAAAATTTTACGTCGGGAACCCGGTCAAGGCCGGGCTGAAAGCCCGTTAAATTCAGCCTTGACGGGGTTTCCGTAAGTAAAATATAATCGGCTTCAGTCAAGGAAAGGGGTTCGATTTTTTCATAATCCGTTTGATACTACCGTTTTGATAGAATTTATTATAAATGGTATAAGGGTAAAAATCTACCAACAGAAAATTGCATTTCTGCCCGTTTTTTTGACATTTTTCTGAAATATAAAGGGTTGTGTGTCTGTCTAAATTAACAATATATATCATAGATTATAGTCATATTTCACAAAAATGGAGAATAGACATATAATTTACTGACATTTTGTGATTAAATCTGTTAAAATCAGGTTATACCTATAATACATTATCATAGGACTTTATTGGGGCGTGCAGGAGGTAATGATTTTTGAACCGGGATATGTGGATGTTTTGGACATGCCCTTGAAGCCGATGAATCATGGTAACGACGTAGCCGGCAGGAATGCGGAAAGGAAGGGATGTTGTGTTTGCGGTAGGAGATTACGTTATCTGTAGTAACAAGGGTGTCTGTGTTGTGGAGGATATTACAACACTGAACATATCCGGTGTGGATAAGGAGAGAGAGTACTATATTCTGAAACCATTGTATATGTCGGGAAGTACAGTTTATGTTCCGGTGGACTCTTCCAAAGAGACCATGAGGTATGTGCTTGGATGCCAGGAGGCGAAGGAACTCATTGCCGCAATTCCTGAAGTTCCGTTGTTGGTTATTACCAATGAGAAGTTTTTGGAGCAAACCTATCGAGATTGTATTAAGGCAAATGATTGTCTTGAATTGGTCAAGATGATAAAGACCATATATCAGAGAAAACAGAAAAGGATTCAGGCAGGGAGAAAAGTGACTGCGGTTGACGCAAAATATTTTCATATGGCCGAGGAGAACCTTTACGGGGAATTGGCAGTGGCTCTTGGCCTGAACCGAAAGGAAGTGGAAGATTATATTGCCAAGGTTATTGACGAAAAAGGGTTGATGGTGGAGAAGCTGTAGCCCATATTGTACCCACGGTTTTGGGCCGAGTGGTTTGACAGCGCAGGGAAGGGTGATAAGAAATTGTGATTTGGGGCTTTACAAATGGCTGAAAAAGTATTATGATAGGGTATCATAAAAGTATCACAGAGGAATCAATTCCCGATATGATATGGCGGCATATGGAAAAGTGTTGATAAGGACAGTAGCATGGGGAGTGTCCCAGAGAGAACCGCCCGGAACAGCCGGAGCTGAAAGCGGTTTGACGCAAAGCATGTGAAAACCACCTTGGAGCGGCCTTAATACGGCCCGGCAGCTTCCGTTATAAGCGAAAAGAAGAGGCGGATTTGAAGCATCAGTTTTGGTTATCTTGACAAAAGGGGTTCGGATGGTTGTTTGGATATGGCAAAACGAAGCGCAATGTCAGGATTTTGAGAGTCCGCAAGGAGGGTGGAACCGCGTTCTGAGTCAGATACGTCCCTTGCAAGGAAAGATTGCAGGGGACTTTTTTGTGTCCGTCGATTTCGTATTTGAGGAATTCGGGAATGGCTTCGGAAGAGAAAGTGGTCTTGTGAGATTTTTGTCGGGTTTGTTTTATTCCCGCGGGCAATGAGCCAAGCGGCCGTGCTTGCACGGACAGTTGG
>CAJUGT010000086.1:0-15424 GCA_910586435.1 uncultured Acetatifactor sp.
CCGAAGGAACCTCACCCTTTAGTGCCGTCGCGCAGCGACTTAAAATAGGAGAAAACATATGAGACCATCGGCATCCCAAAGCTGGCTGCTGGAGGCGCCGGATTGGATACAAAACGGCCCCGGGTGGCTGAATGACATAGGCTATGATATTTATAAGAGTTTTATTTTTGATGACAGGTATCAAATGTATATCAAAGGTTTGGGCAATACACTGCTGCTTACCATGCTGGCGCTGCTTATCGGTGTGGTGCTGGGGGTGGTTGTGGCGCTTATCAGAGTCTCCTGGGATAAGAATCATATGGAAATGCAGGGAGTGGGAAAAGGGGTACTTGGCTTTTGCAACGCTTTGTCAAAAGTTTATCTCACGGTGATTCGAGGGACACCCATGGTGGTGCAGCTGATGATTATGTACTTTGTTATCTTTGCTTCCAGCCGTAATAAAATTCTTGTGGGGGCATTGTCTTTTGGCATAAATTCCGGCGCGTATGTGGCGGAAATTATCCGGGGCGGCATCATGTCCGTTGACCAGGGGCAGATGGAAGCAGGGCGAAGTCTTGGATTTGGCTATGTGTCCACCATGCGGTATATCATTCTTCCACAGGCCTTCAAGGCTGTGCTTCCCACACTTGCCAATGAATTTATTGTATTGTTGAAAGAAACGGCCGTGGCGGGATACGTGGGGCTGGCTGATGTGACATATGCAGGCAATATTATAGGCGGTAACTGCTATGATTACCTCTTCCCGCTGCTGATGTCGGCACTGATTTACCTGGTGCTGGTGATGTTCTTTACATTTCTGGTAGGCCGGCTGGAAAGGAGGCTGAGGAACAGTGAGCGCTGAGTATATCATCCAGGCCAGGGGGCTGGAAAAACATTATAATCATGGTGAAATTAAAGCTCTGGATGGGGTGACATCTTCTGTCAGTCAGGGTGAGGTGGTTGTGGTGATAGGCCCCTCCGGTTCAGGGAAATCCACTTTTCTGCGCTGTTTGAATCTGCTGGAAGTGCCTACGGGAGGGCAGATTTTGTTTGAAGGGGTGGATATTACGGGGAAAAACGCTGATATTAATCTTCATCGTCAGAAGATGGGGATGGTCTTCCAACATTTTAACCTCTTTCCCCATATGACAATATTAAAAAACATGACACTTGCGCCTGTAAAGCTGCTGAAAAAGTCCCAGGCAGAGGCGGAGCAGCAGGCAATGCGCCTTTTGGAGCGTGTGGGGCTGGCGGATCGGGCAGGGGCATATCCCAATCAATTGTCAGGAGGTCAGAAACAGCGCATTGCCATTGTGCGTGCCCTTTGTATGGAACCGGAGGTCATGCTTTTTGACGAACCTACTTCTGCTCTTGACCCGGAGATGGTGGGGGAAGTATTGGAAGTTATGAAAGAGTTGGCCAAAGACGGGATGACCATGGTGGTGGTTACCCATGAAATGGGATTTGCCAGGGAAGTGGCAGACAGGGTTATCTTCATGGCGGAGGGAAAGATTGTGGAGGAAGGGACGCCGCAGGATATTTTTTCTGTGCCGAAACAGCCTCGAACCAGGGAATTCTTGGCCAAAGTGTTGTAAACCAGGACTTAAAAGGCAATCCGACGTAGGAAGGACGGGAAATAAGTCCGTATATAACAGAGAGAAACTTATAGAGAATACTATGGATACAATTACAATATTTATCATTATAGCCATATCGGGTGCGGCACTGTTATTCAGCATTCTGCTGTTTCTGAGGAAAAGAAGGAACAGGCCAGAGGACATTGACCTGATGGAAGGGCACGAATTTGAATATTACTGTGCGGAGCTGTTAAAAAAGTGTGGTTTTCTGGAAGTGGAAGTCACAAGGGGCAGCGGCGATTACGGCATTGATATTCTTGCGGAAAAAGATGGAATTACCTATGCCATACAGTGCAAATGTTATTCTGCCCCGGTTGGTGTGAAAGCCGTTCAGGAAGCCTATGCGGGCAGGGATTATTATGACAGAATGGTTGGGGCGGTACTTACCAACCAGTATTTTACCCGGCCCGCAATGGAGGCGGCCAAAAAACTTAAAATTCTTTTGTGGGATAGAGGCTATCTGGAGGGGATGGAGGAAGAATGACTGTCAGGGCGTTCTTGCCTCCATTTCTTTCGCCATAAGCCGTTCCCGCAGAGACAGAAAATCCGATGGTCCGCTTTCCAGGTAAAAGCAGTGGAATCGGTAATCCGTATAATCTTCGCCCCAAAGGGTTCTTGCGTCTTCACGCAGATTTAAAATCTCCAAATATCCCAGATAATATTTCAAATAATTACAGGGTTCTTTCACAATATAATTATAGATGGATTTTGTGGTTTCACTGCCGGACAAGCCGAAATTTTCCAGTATTTTTGCTATCTGACTATAGGAAGCCCCCTGATAGTGAATCAGAATATCTATCATGGAATACAGACAGAGCTGCAAACTGCGGTTATGTCCTTCCAGCTGCGCAATCAGCGCTTCCGTTTCCTGGCCGTGTTCCCGCAACAGAGTGGAGGCGTAATCATTGGAAAGGAATTCCACATACAATGCCCATCCTTCCAGATACCCCCCATACCAGAGCAGTTCCCTTACCGGACGTTCTCCGGTGGACCATGCCAGCCGGTTATAATAGACATTTTGATAGAGATGCCCCGGGTATCCTTCATGGGCAAGGGTGGTGTATAAGTCCAATCCCAAGGGTGTCTTTTGGCGGTTAATGTAGATGGTGTTGGAATTGGTGTCATCTAAGGGTGTGGTCAGATAGAATGCAGGCGCGCAATATGCTTCCAGGTTTGGGGAGACTGCCTTGACGGATACCCGAGTGGAACCTTCCGGCAGGGAAGGGAAGTCTTCGCTCATTCTGTTCTGTAAATCCAGAAGCATCTGCGGCGCGTCCTGATAAGGAAAAAGGATCTGTGTATTATCATGGTAGCTTTGCAGGATTTCCGGATGAGATGCCAACAGTTCCTGAATGACATCGAATTCGGCGGAAAACTGTTCCGCAAGCAATTCCTGAATCTCTTCCATAGAGCGGTATGACCCGGTTTCAGAGATTAAGAGCTGTTCATAATAGGCTTTTCCCTCCGGGAGAGCGGCCAGCCCGGCTGGAAGAATGGAGTCGTCTTCTAACAGCAAAAGCCCATCCCCCAATGCGGTATAAGCGGGAACCAGAACGGTCTTCAGCAGTCTGTCATTTTGAGATATGTAATTCCTGGCCTCTTCAGCGCTGATTTCTCCGGCCTGTATCAATGGATTCAGCCGTTCCTGAAAAGTGGTCTGAAGAAAATGAGTGCCGGCCTCTAAAGATTCCTGTGTCACAATAGTGTCACATTGTTCACGCACTTCTCTCAGGAAGCTTCCGGGCATGGAAAGTCCGGCGGCGGCCTTTTCCTGCTCATAGGTCAGCAGGGAGAGGAAATATGTGTCAGTCTGGTCCAGCAGGGCCAAATAATCTTCCACATCCCTTTTTCGGCGGAAGGTATATTCAGCCAGCAGGACAGGAATCTGTGACTGGGCGCCGGAGGAGGGGGAGAGCGGTTCTCCGTAATAGGCAAAACTGCCAAGGGCAAGAGAATTTTCCAGGGTACGTGTTAAAAGCCGCCATAGGTAAGCGTCGGTTTCGGACAGGTTCTCCGTATGCAGCGTCTTCAGCGCTGCCAGAGTATTTTCGATTTCGGCCTGACTGCGCAGTGATTCATCAGAATCATAGCAGGCCAGTATGGGCTCATAATCGTATATGCCAAAATTTTCCGGAGACGCAAGATTATAATGCATATTCAAAGTGTTTGACTTCATTTCATCTGTAAAAAGTTCCGTTGTGATATTGGCAAAGCGCTTTTCGTCCCGTTGATAGGTAAAAAGGAATAAGGTCATTCCCAGGAATACCAGCAGGGAAAACGTGGCAAAAAGGAGCTGTCTGGTGGAGAGAGGAGAATGCTTTTTCAAAAAATCACCTGATGTCTAAAATATTGGTACAGTATATGAAGGGCCGGCCATTCTTATTCAAAAGGTTATGGGGGAAAGGCAAAAGGGACTGTGGAATCCGTTCCTTTTGCCGCTGTCCCGAGTGAACAATAGATGCCAAAGTTTCCTTATAGGCCTGACGCAAGTAATTCTGCTGCCTTTACAGCGAAATTGTTTGTTGCAATCGGCTTGATTATTGGATGAAAATTAGTATAATAAAATAAGGGTGCTATGGAAAATGTACAGTTTACGGGAGAAGATTCAGTATCCTCATTGCGGGACTTAGTCAGAGACGGAAAGTTATAATCCAGTATTTGCGTACTCCGGCAGAGCGGTGTGAAAAAGCTTTATCTTGCAGTCCATTCGGTTTGTGCCGGCGGGCGCAATTTCAATTCAAATTGACCGGAATTTCAGAGAAAACTTCAGAAGTTTGGTTAAGTCCTGGGGGATGGAATTTAAGTAAATGTAATAATATTAAGGAAATCTTAATCCTATTTTCCTGTACATATGAGAAAATAAGATTGTTTTAAGCGACAAAATCAGACAGTGGAAGGGAACACCATGGAAGAGAGAATATTGATTGCGGAGGATGAAAAGGAAATTGCTGATCTTGTGGCATTGTATTTGGAAAATGAAAGATTTCAGGTGATAAAGTGTTATGACGGTGACAAAGCGCTGGAAGCAGCGCTGTCCAAACAGCCGAATCTGGCAATTCTGGACATAATGCTGCCAGGGATAAACGGCTTGGAAATCTGCCGCAGGATTAGGGAAAAACATAATTATCCTATTATTATGCTGACGGCAAAAGGGCAGGAAACGGACAAGATTACCGGCTTGGCGCTGGGGGCGGATGATTATATGACCAAACCCTTTCTGCCTCTGGAATTGGTGGCCAGGGTGAAAGCGCAGCTGCGCCGGTATACAAGATATAATACCGGGGTGGAATCCGGGGAAGAGATTGAGATTTCAGGTCTGGTGATAAACAACAAGACCCATGAGTGCTTTATAAATGAGAAGCTCTTGAACCTGACGCCTACGGAATTCTCCATTCTTCGTATCCTGTGCCAGCGAAGAGGCCAGGTGGTCAGTGCGGAAGAACTGTTTCATCTCATTTGGGAGGAAGAATATTATACCAAAAATAACAATACCATAACAGTGCATGTGCGCCATCTGAGAGAAAAAATGGGAGATTCCTTTGAAAATCCCAAATATATCAAGACGGTATGGGGGTGTGGATATAAAATTGAAGGTTAGAACAAGATTGATACGTCTGGTTGTGACGGCGCTGATACTGGTAGGCGGATTCTGGCTATGCCGGATGATATATCTGCTGTTTGACAGGATAATGAATGGTTTTGTGGTGGAATGGTTTGAGAGAGAGTATATCCAGCAAATTTGGGTGGACGCTCAGGAAGGACTGGTGGGCTATTATGACAGAAGAATTCGATGGTGGAAAGTGAAAGAACTTTTGCTGAATGGATTCATAGGAGTTGTATTGGTGTGGCTTTTGGCAGTCAGGGGAGTATCCATTTTATATGCAGCCAGGCAGGAGAAGAAGACGCTTCGGGCGGCGGGGCAGATGATAGGGGATTACATGCGCCATGACAGGGAGGCATCGGAGGTGTTTCCCGGGGATTATGCGGAGATCTCGGCACAGATGACCGAGATTAAGGCATCTATGCAGCGTCATGAACAGATACTGAAAGAGGAAGCCAGCCGAAAGAATGATCTTATCACATATCTTGCCCATGATTTAAAAACGCCTCTGACGTCTGTGGTGGGATATTTAAGTCTGCTGGAAGAAGCGCCGGACCTTCCTCCGGAACAAAAAGAGAGGTATGTGCATATTACATTGGAAAAAGCCTTGCAGCTGGAAAGGCTGATTAATGAATTTTTTGAAATAACACGATATAATCTTCAGCAGATTGTGCTGGAAAAAGAGTCAGTGAATCTTTGCTTTATGTTGGTACAAATGACAGATGAATTTTACCCTTTGCTGAGTGCCCATGGGAATACCATAAGGCTGGACTTACCTGGAAAGAGGGAAGTCTGTTCCGAACAAAGTACAGGATTCCAAAATCCTGCCGGTCAGGAACCGGAGGATGTCACAGTATATGCGGACAGGGAGAAACTGGCCAGAGTGTTTCATAATGTATTAAAAAATGCGGTTGCATACAGTTATGAGGGGACGGAGATTCATGTGGAATGCCACACGGAGGGGGATAGGGCCGTGATTATTTTTGTCAACCATGGGCGGACTATCCCGCAGCAGAAGCTGGAATCTATATTTGAAAAGTTTTTCAGACTGGATGATGCCAGAAGCACCAATACGGGAGGCGCAGGACTTGGACTGGCCATTGCCAGGGAAATAGTGACTCTTCATGGAGGAAGCATTACCGCAAGAAGCCAAAAGGAAGAGACGGCTTTTATTGTGGAACTGCCTTTGTATGCTGATGGGACTAAAAATATATAAAGTAGAAGGGAAGATTGTTGAAAGAGAAGGAAGTAGAAAACGAAATTGATATACAAGGATTTTTACATGGTAATCGCAACTATGGCGCAATAGGTATGCATAATCTGGTACGTCCCTTGTTTTCTCTACCCCGACGCGCCGAGTCGCTTACAGCGTATCATATATTGTTGACTGAGCCATATTTCGCATGGCATAAGGGGCCTTTTCAGATGAGGGAATATGAGCGGGTGACAGCAGAATTATCTGTGCGTCTGTGGCGGCGCTACAATGGCCCCATTTATCTGATGACGGATCGGCAGGGGGCGGCATATTGCCGAGAACAAGGCATGGAAAAGTTGTACGATGGCGTGGACGATTCTTTAAGCGGCCAGAAATATTGTATTGACATGAAAAAATATTGGGCTGCGGGAAAGATAATTGCATTGCTGAACATACAGGCCCCTTGCGTAATCATTGACTTGGATATGCTAATATGGAAGCCGCTGGAATTAGGTGGCTGCCAGGTGGCTGCCGCCCATACGGAACCAATCATAGAAGAACTCTATCCGCCGTTTGCCGAATTTATTATGAGTCCTCGGTATCAGTTTCCCAAACAGTGGGATCTGTCGGTGGAGCCATTGAATACTTCGTTTGTATATTTTGCTGATGAGGGCTTTAAGAATGACTATGCCAGACAGGCCATCCGTTTTATGCAGTATGAGCGCAATACGCAGGATAGTTTGTCCAGATGTATGATTTTCGCAGAGCAACGAATATTGGGTATGTGCGCAACAGCATATGGTATTCAGGCGAAAACGTTCTTGGAATACGGAAAACCGTTGGACAGACAGGAATTCATGACACATATCTGGTCAGGAAAGGAACTGCTGAGAACACACACCAGAGCTGAAAGTGAATACAATGTCCTTTGCGGAAAGAAAATTGCGCAGCTGGCTGAAATGGGTGTGTGAAATGAGTGAAGCCTTTTACTGCTTAATGCTCCCGGCGGTCTGACAGGGCTGAACCAGTTTTGCCTTGACAGGGACAGATACGAGCAATGGGAGAGGAGAGGGAAGGTGTTGCGCCCCTATAAAGCAGTATGGATGGAGAAAAAGAGAGAGGAGGAAAGACACAGGATGGAACAGCAGAGAAAACAGTTGCGGGAGGTAGGGGGATCTAACCAGGCGCGGTTATACGGAGGCAAGGAACATGTGCTGGTTTTGGATGGGGATGGGAATCTGTATGGGTTAGGTAGCAATCATTCAAATCAGTTGGGAACAGGGGATTCGTTTGCGTCAGAACCGCGGTTGATTGCCTGGGATGTAAAAGCAGCTGCCGCTGGATGTCATTATTCAATTTATATCACTAAGGCGGGGGCAGTAACAGTTCTTGGGTGTGGAAAATATGCCGACAGGACTGTACAATTTGGAAATACCGCAGAGGTATATGCGAGACCTGACAAAGATATTTTTATGCTTAAAGATGGAAATGGTAAATGGGCAGTGTTTGGGGACAATAGTGAAGGGGACATAGAAAAAAAGAAAGCGAAATGTCTATACCAGTTTCCGGAAAGAAGCTATAGTTACGCAGGGCCAGGAGAAAATCTCAGTCGTGGTCCCTATCCACATTATTTTGCGGAGGGTGAATTGTCCCATGTGGTACAGAGCGCATGTAGCGATACATTGCGCAAATTTTCCAGTCAATATCCTGACCAGTATCTTTTTTTGGAGTATTCTATCAGGCTTGGCTATGGATATGGTCTTACATCGGACGGAAAGGTTATAAGTACTACACAGCCTATTGCCCCCAAAATTATGTTGTCAAATAAGGAAATCTATGTTCCTGTCGCGTTGCGAGAATTTCCAGCGGAGCTGCCATGGCTGTATTTTGATGGATGTTGGCCAAGGCCGGTTGAGAAAGAGCTTGGTGAAATTTGCCGTAGAAAAAAAATATGGAAAATGTTATCAGGTGATATAGGAGGTCCAGGGGGATATATCAGTGAATCATTTGGAGAAGGGCCATTATATGCGGTATTTGCCTTGGCTGTTGATGGAGAACTGTCTTTTTATTATCTGTTTCGTAAGTGGAGGGACGACAAAAAGAAGTTTATCATTCCTAAAGAAGGTCATTGGGAGGAAAGTGGACCCAACGTTTCCGTCTATTCCATAAGTGGTGTATACGATATTGCTTTTTATGACGGTCAACTGCTTATAGCAACAAAGGATGGGCGAGTGATAAAGGTTATGGATGTAATAAAGTATATATACAGCAAGGGAAGGGAGGGGGCAAGCAAACTTCACTTGGGAGGTTAGTGGATGTATACAAAATTTCCGGTTCACAGTTTATGGAAAACATATATAATTGAAATATTTTGAATATTATGTTATTATGACTATTAAGTATGAAGAATTCCAATCATGGGTAGAATAAGGGTTTTTGCTATTGCGAGGAAGTCCCTTTAGGATAATACCAGTGGGTTTCTTTGTATAATGTTACAATTTGGGAGGATGCCCTTGATTTGGATGTGCGTGGGGGCGCACAGATGGGAGTAGGTATGAGGATTGAAAGAGTGGACGACAAGACGGTAAAGTGTTTCCTGTCAAATGAAGAGTTAGAAGAGTATGATATTGATTATAAGGATTTTATCCTGCGCAGTGACAAAGCAAGGGAAATTGTACAGGAAATCATTGAACAGGCGGAGGAAATGGTGGGATATAAGCCTCCGAAATTTGCTTTTGACTTGCAGATCATGATGCTGCCCGATCAGGGGCTGCTGCTGACCTTTTCCGAGAGAGAGCCGGAGGCCAAGGAAGGGGATCAGTTCATTGAATGTCTGAAGGAAATGAAGCGGATATTGCAGAAGACCAGAGAAAAACTGGGACAGGTGGGAACAGGAGAACAACCGGCGGAAAATGCCGGGGAGGCCAATGTCCAGGAAGGCGAACCTCAGAAACAGCAGGAAAATCGTCCGGGATTTGCTGTATTTGTTTTCACCAGTATTGGCAAAGTCATGGATTATGCGTCGGTGCTGCCCACAAATTTGCAGGTGGAGTCGGCTTTATATGAAATGAACGGATTATATTATCTATACTTATTAAAGGGACGCGCGTCCTATGAGCGGTACAGCAGGGCATGCATTCAGGCATTGGAATTCAGTGCGCTGTATGCCGCAAATGAGGAACAGACGATACATTTGAAAGAACATGGACAGTGCCTGATCGCAGAGAAGGCGGTCAAAAAACTGAGGGGATAATGTAAAGTGAGGTAACAGGAATGGAACCCTTAGAGGCAGTCATAATTATTCCGGCATACAAACCTGAGAATAAGCTGATTCAGCTGACGCAGGCTTTGCGAGAGATAGGATTCGGCCGTATTGTGGTGGCGGACGACGGCAGTGGAGCTGAATATGCCGGGATTTTTCATCAGGCAGAAAAGCTTGGCTGCCTGGTGAAGCGATATGAAACGAATCAGGGAAAAGGTATGGCTATAAAAACAGCTTTGGAAGCGGCGGTCCAACAGTGGGGCGAGGCAGGGGGCTTTGTCACCGCCGATGCGGACGGGCAGCATCTTCCGAAGGATATTCTGGCAGTGGCAAGGACCCTTGCGCAGGAACCGGATTCCCTGATCCTGGGAGTGCGCGATTTTCATGGGGCAGACGTGCCTTCCCGGAGCAGATTCGGCAACCGTGTCACTAGTGTCTTTTTCCGGCTTATCAGCGGAGTGACCTGTCCCGATACTCAGACAGGACTTCGGGGAATTCCAGCCACACTCCTTGACCTGGCTCTTTCGGAGGAGGGAGAACGTTACGAATATGAAATGAATTTCCTTATGGATGCCGCGCGCAAGGTTCCCATGCGGATGGTGCCTATTGAGACGGTATATGAGGAGAAGAATCGGACTTCTCATTTTCGGCCTGTGGCTGACTCCCTGCGGGTATACGGAAGGTTTGTGAGATTTGCGGCGGCATCCCTTACCGGTGCGGCAGTGGATTGTCTGTTGTTTTATCTTGTTGCTTTGTTTTTGGTTTTGGCACAGACAGAGAAGATATTCCTTGCGACAGCCATTGCCAGGGTTGGTTCGGGGATGGTGAATTTTTGGATGAATCGCCATTTCAGTTTCCGAAGTCAAATGCCTGCGGGCAGGGAGATACTTCGATACATCATTTTATTTTTTGGACAAATGTGTGCCAGCGCAGTACTGGTATCACTGGTGTCAAATATACTGCCGGTGATTGCGGCAAAAATATTGGTTGATACAATTCTGTTTTTTCTCAGTTTCAGAATACAGAAAAATTGGGTTTTTGCAGGAGAAAAATAATGGAATCAGGTCTTTTTCTTTCGGAAATTTTTAGATTTTTCTGAGGGCATATTAAGAAAGAAATGCTATACTAAGCGTGTTTGGAAGACCAAATACGCTTTTGCTGTGCATGGATTATGTGTTATGCACAGACCCATGAAGTGGAATGCGCCATTGGCGGGGGGAGCGGCCAGTATGGGAGAAGGGTACCTTCTGCTGGATGATTATAAATGGAAAAGGTGAGTGTTGGATGAATATCTTGATATTGACAGGAAAATTTGGTATGGGACACTGGAGCGCGTCACAGTCTCTTCGGCAGCAGCTGCTGAACAGTTTTCCTGATATAAATGTGGATGTGGAGGATTTTCTCACATATGCGGTGCCGAATCTTGCGGAGGCCATGTATAAAGGTTTTAATATGGTGGTCACATATGGCAGCCCTTTGTTTAATGTATATTATAAACTGACAGCCAAAGGCCATTCTGATGCCCGTCCGCCTTTTGAGGGATTGCTGTTGGATAAGCTGGCGGAAATGCTTTATGAGCGTCGGCCGGATGCGGTAATCGCAACCCATCCCCTGTGTGCCCAGCTGGTTTCACGGCTGAAGGAGGAGGCCAGACGGAAAGGCGCTTATGGTTTGGATTTGCCATTGATAACCTGTGTCACCGATGTGAGTTCGCACCCGGAATGGATAAACCGAAATACGGATTGTTATATGGTTGCCAGCAGAGAAGTACGGCAGGAATTGGTGGAAAAGGGAGTGGACCCGTCGCTGGTATGCGTTACCGGTATCCCGGTGCGGGAGGAATTTCGGCATTTGGGTCATTGTGAAATGGGGAAGGAAGATGTGGGCGGACTGTTTTCCATGAATTCTTATGTAAGGGAGTATGGAAATGGCAGCAGAAGCTTTTCTTCAAAGTGCCTGGAAGCAGGAAGCGGTGAACAGGATGGGGATGAGGAGAACAACCATAGCCTTGCGGGAGACAAAAAGCGGAAAGTATGGGAAGTGCTGATTATGGGAGGGGGATTGGGGCTTTTGCCCAAATCTACGGAATTCTATGATTCGCTGAATGCCATTCCGGACACCCATGTGACGATTATCACAGGACGCAACAGGAAACTGTTGAAGCGGCTTCAGGGACGTTGGGAGAATATTCAAGTGATGGGATATACTTCTCAAGTGTGGGAATTCATGTCCAGGGCGGATTTGATTGTGACCAAGCCGGGAGGAATCACCTTGTTTGAAACGATTTTTGCCCAGGTGCCTGTTTTGACCTGGCCGCCCACATTGCAGCAGGAGAAGGGCAATGCCCGCTGGCTTGCGGAGGAAGGGATTGGTTGGATAGCGGGAAAGAAGAACTGCGCAGGTGAAATCAGGGAGATTTTAAAGGATGACAAAAGGCTGTCCAATGCCCGTAATCGAATGGGGGAGCTGAAGGGACAGCTGAAGGCGGAGAGCCTGGACGGCGTTGTGGAAGTCATTGCCAGAAGCGAGTACACCAGTGCGTGAAGCTTGAAGTAATCAGTGCCTGACTGCCTTGTCAGAACAAGGCGAAGGAAGCGATGCGGCGGCATGGTTGACTGATGACAACCCGGTGCTGGCGAAAGAAGCAAGCGCTGACTGCTCAAGGATAATGCCGGCGGGCTGACAGAGGCCGGAAAGTAGAAGAAGCGCCATAGCGCAGGAATGGAATCAGGGGGTATAAATATGATACAGGGAAAGAAAAATTGGCTGGGATTATTGCTGATGGCGGTATTAATGGGGATAACGGGGTCGGTGCTGCTGAAAGGGCAGCCGTTGAGCTTGCTGGCGGCCAGTCTGAAACATTTAAAACCGCAGTTTCTTCTGCTGGGAATCATGATGATGGTTGGGTTTGTGGGATGCGAGGCATTGTGCAGTTATCAGATTCTGAGAAGATTGGGACATAAGGTATCCTATCGCCATTGCCTGGGATATTCTTTTGTGGGATTCTATGTGAGTTCTATTACGCCCTCCGCAACCGGAGGACAACCCGCCCAGATTTATTATATGAGCAAGGATCAGGTTCCGGCGGCCCATGGGGCGCTGAATATGATGCTGATTGCGTCCTGTTATCAGGTTGCGGCTCTTTTGTGGGGAGGGAGTATCTGGTTCTTCGCTCCCTCTGTTCGTGGTCAGATGGACGGCGGGCTTGCGGTATTACTGCTCTATGGAGGCGGTATGATGGTTTTGCTTACTGTGGGCATGGCAATGGTAATGTTCCTGCCAGGTCCCACCCGTCGTATGGGAGAGGGGGCTTTGTCCATTCTCACCAGAATACATCTGATAAAGAATCCGGAATCCGCCCGTGAGAAACTGGAGCATCAGCTTTCCGAATATGCCAGAGGGGCTGACTGTGTAAAACATAATCCCGGATTGGTGCTGCGTGTACTGGCCCTGTGCCTGATACAACAGGGGCTGGCCTTTTCCGTACCCTGGGCAGTGTACCTGGCTTTTGGGCTGGAGGGAAACGGATGGATTCAGGTAGCCGGGATTCAGGCCCTGCTTACACTGGCGGTATGTAATCTTCCGCTGCCGGGAGCGGTAGGAGCGGCGGAGGGAGGATTTGTCTCTGCTTTTGTGGCGATATTTGGAGAGAGTCTTGTCACGCCGGCAATGTTGGTTTCCAGAGGAATCAGCTTTTATACGTTTCTGCTTGTGAGCTTCGTAGTATCCATTGTGGTACATCTGCGTACCAGCCGTGAGGCCAGGGAGCGAGCGCTGGAAGAAATGGCGGCTGCGCAGACAGGCACAAGGGTGAAGGCGGTGAGAAGATACCTCAGCGCAAGAGCTGAAGGAGAACGGATTTTGTGAAGCTTTGTCCAGAAGCTTCCTTCGGCAAGGGGCTTATGTCCGTGCGCCCATGAGATTGCTGGAGGTATATCTTTTCAGGCCTCGATAGAAAGAAAATACCGCAATTGCAAGGAGCAGGGTCATAAATCCAAGTAAGAGAAACAGTTGACCCCAGTGAAAATCCTGCATAAGGTGTATGGGCAGGTAAATGGACATGCCCGTGGGTATAATGAGGTAGAGGATGAATTTTACCACTCCTTTGAAGATACCGTCAGGGTAGGTGGAGAAATTTATCATGCCGTTTACCAGATTATTTCCAAACAAATCTGCCCGCACGAACCAGAAGGAGAGACTTCCCATAAACAGGGCATAGGAAGTCAATATGGTGGCTCCGGTTATGGTAAACAGCAGGAAGAGCACAAGGTTGCGAAAGCTGAAACAGAATACACACAGTATTACCAGCCCATATAAAAGATCTCCGATGGAAGAGGTGCTGGTGGAAGAGGTTATAATCCCCAGAAGCACATTTTTGGGCTGCACCAGGTAGGAATCCAGCTTTCCGTTAATAATGAGGTCAGAGAGGGAAAACGCTCTGGCAAACAGCAGATGGGCCAGGCCATAACTGCTGGCAGACAGAGCCCACAACAACATAACTTCCCGCAGAGTATAGCCGCCAATATCTTCCTTGAGCCGGAAAAGTATGGCCCATTGGATAAGGAAGGCGGCATTGTTGAGCATCATAAAAATAATATTTGTGAGAAAGGTAACTTTGTTAAGCATTTCCCGCATAATATTATATTTGACTGACAGAAGACAAACTCGTAATTGATTTTTAACCACCGTTGACATATAGTTTCTTAGCCCCCTTTCGATAGAGTAAAAACATTAGGCTCACACCCAGTCCCAAATACAATATCTGTGCCGCAAGAATTTCCAGGTACTTATCCATGCTGAAGTCCACCAGAAGCTTCGCAGGCCCATAGCAGACCGTATAGATGGGAGTAAGTTTGAGGAAAGGCTGGATTGCTGCCGGAAATATTTCAGCAGGGAACAGGGTTCCGATGACAAGTATCACTTTGTCATAAATCCATTGAAACGGATTGGAGTCTTCTATCCAGAAGGAAAAAAGGCTGATGCACAGTTTGAAAACTCCGTGGATGGTGACACCCAATAGAAAGCTGGGGACTGCGGCAAAGAACGTCAGAGGACGAAATCCGGGCAGACCGCCAACCATAAGAATACCTGCTATGGCCGCAAGCAGGGCATAAATAGGCAGCGCTATGCTCCATTCTCCCGTATATTTTGTCAGAATATACAGGGGATAGTGGTAGGGCTTATTCATTAGACAGGCGATGTTTCCGGCTTTGATATCGGATGTAACCTGACGGGTTACAGTAGCGGTACGGGTGCCAAACCAGATTGTTTCCGTCAACATTACATACCAGATCATCTGTATCCGGGAATATCCCGCAATGAGATTGTCAGGCGTATCGTATATGGTATTCCAAAGCTGTATCATGACAAAAATAATCATAAAATATGTGATAAAACCCATGGCGATATTCAAGGCATATTGCAGATTCTCCATAATTACAGAGCGGTAAATCACAACATATTTTCTCATAAATTATTTCTCCTATTCCAGTTCCGTCTCTGCACTTCGGTGCCCCTGCAATGGAAGGGTTGTTCAGCCGCATATGCGTCTGAAAACCCTTCTCTGTGTCTGAAAGACACATTGCACCTCCGTTACGAGACTGTTTTTATTATTCCAGTTCCAGCAAGCGGGAACTTGTTCCGTCTCTGCACTTCGGTGCCCCTGCAATGTCAGCTGCATATGCGTCTGAAAACTCTTCTCTGTGTCTGAAAGACACATTGCACCTCCGTTACGAGACTGTTTTTATTAT